>PXTX01000067.1:5319-8290 GCA_003023275.1 Bacteroidetes bacterium SW_4_67_19 | reverse complement strand
CGCGCCAGAAGGCATCGGTGGCAGCGCGCAGGTAGTGTTTGAACATGAGGCGGGAAGCCGAGGCAAAGCAGCAGCGGTGTGCAGGGGCAGCGTCGCGCGATCACGCCGGCTGGGAGCGCGCCTCCTCGGCCAGCGCCTCGGCCCGCTCGATCAGCGCTTCGATCTCGCCGAGGCCTTCCTGCCAGAACGACGGCTCGGTGAGGTCCGCGCCCAGCGGGGCCACCAGCGCGTCGGGCCAGTCGCTGCCGCCGGCACGCAACAGGTCGAGGTAGCGCTCGGAGAAGCCGTCCCCCTCCGCCTCGTAGCGAGCGTAGAGCGCCAGCACCAGCAGCTCGCCGAAGGCGTAGGCGTAGACGTAGCCGGGCGTGTGCAGGAAGTGCGGAATGTAGCTCCACCACCGCCGGTAGTGATCTCCCAGCGTCACGCTGCCGTCGAACATGGCTTGCTGCGTCTCCATCCACAGCTCCGAGAACCGCTCGGGCGGCAGCTCGCCCTCGGAGCGGCGCGCGGTGTGGATTTTTTCCTCGAAGCGGTTCATGGCCGTCTGGCGGAAGACCGTCGCCAGCGTGTCGTCGATCTTGCTGACCAGCAGCTTGAGGCGGCTCTGCGGGTCCTCTTCCTGCGCGAGCAGGCGCTGGAAGACGAGCATCTCGCCGAAGACCGAGGCCGTCTCGGCGGTGGTCAGCGGCGTGGAGGCCTGGAGGACGCCCTGCTCGCGCGCGAGGGTCTGGTGCACGCCGTGGCCCAGCTCGTGGGCCAGCGTCTGCACGTCGCGCGGCTTGCCAGTGTAGTTGAGCAGGACGTACGGATGCGCGCTCGGCACCGCCCCGTGGCTGAAGGCCCCGCCGCGCTTGCCCGGCGCTGGCGGCGCGTCGATCCACGCCTCCTCGAAAAAGCGGCCCGCCACGTCGCGCATCTGCGGGTGAAAGTCGCCGTAGGCCCCGAGCACCATGTCTCGCGCATCGCTCCACCCGTACCGCGTATCCGCTTCTCCGACAGGCGCATAGCGGTCGTAGTCCATCAGTTCGTCGAGGTCCAGCAGGTCGCGCTTGAGGCGGTAGAAGCGCGCCACCAGATCGTAGCGGCCCGTCACGGCGTCGATGAGCGCCTCGACGGTCTCGCCGTCGACTTCGTTGGAAAGGTTGCGGCTTTCGAGCCAGTGGTCGTAGCCGCGCAGGCGGTCGCTGCTGGCCTTGTCGGCGAGGACCGTGTTGAAGACGTAGGTCAGCTCGCGCTCGCGCTCGTCGAGGCCCTCGGTGAAGGCCAGCGCGGCGCGGCGGCGCAGGTCGCGGTCCGGCTCGTAGAGCTTTTTGAGGATTTCCTGCCGGGTCAGCTCCTCTCCGTCCAGTTCGAAGCGCATCGCCCCCATCGTTTCGTCGAAGAAGCGCGTCCAGGCGCTGCGGCCCGTGACGTTTTTCTCCGACAGAATTTTCTCCTCGGGTTCGCCGAGGACGTGCTCTTTCTGCAGGCGCTCGGTTTCGAGGTAGTGGCGGTAGCCGGCGAGCGCGTCCGCCTCGATGAACGCCTCGGCCCGCGCGTCGGAGAGGCGCGCCAGCTCGACCTCCAGAAACAACAGCTGCTGTTCGATCTGGGTGGCTTGCTCTTTGACTTTTTGCAAGAGCGCGCCGCGCTCGGGGTCGTTCGTGTCGGTGGCCCAGTTCAGGAAGGCGTAGGTCGAAGCGCGGCCCAGGCGGTCCTGCACGGCTTCGTAGTCGGCGAGCGCGTCGGCCAGTTCCTCGGCAGAACACGCGGCGATCTGGGAGCGATAGCGCTCGGCGAAGGCCTCCGCCTCGTCGGCGGCCGTGCGCAGGTCGTCCTCCAGCGCCTCGGTGCTGTCGTACAGGTCGGCGAGCTGCCAGCGCACGTCTTCCGCGCCGGCGGCAGATTCAAGGGGTTCGGCTTCCATGCGGACAGTCGGCGTTCGGGGTGAAAAAGAAGGGCGACCGCTTCTACCGCAGGCAGAACGTTTTGTTGGCGCGACGCGGCGCCTTTCGGCGAACTTTCTGCACGCGAAACGTTTGATCCACGCCCCGCACACCCACACTCCCATCCCCCCGCATTCCCATGCCCCAGGACGGCCCCTTTCGCCCGCTGGCGACCGAAGACGACCTGCAAGACGCGCTCCGGCACTCCGACGACGAGCCGGTGGTGTTCTACAAGCACTCCAGCACGTGCCCGATCAGCGCGCAGGCGGAGGACGAGATGAAGTCGCTGCTCTCCAACAGCGGCGCACCGCCGGTCTACGAACTCGTCGTGCAGGAGTCGCGCGACATGTCCGACCGCATCGCCGAGCACTTCTCGATTCGGCACGAGACGCCGCAGGCCATCGTCGTCTCCGACGGCGAGCCGGTCTTCAACGCCTCTCACCACGACGTGACCGCCGCGAGCGTGCGCCAGGCGGCGAGCTAATGCATGATGCGTTAGGCAATTCAGGCTGCTGTCCTTACGCCTCGCGCCTTACGCATCACGTGACGCGCTCCGCATCACGATTCTCCCCACGCCCATGTCCATGCGCGACCTTTCCCTCGCCTTGTTTGCCCTGCTGCTGGCCGGCGTCGCCGGCTGCGGCAGCGAAGCGCCGGCGTCCGGTAACGGCGCACCGGACACTGCGCGCGCCGCGGTCGCTGCCGGGACGACCGCCGCCGCCTCCCTCGTGAACGCGCCCGACTTCGACCTCGGCGACTACGAAGGCCAGGTGGTGCTGCTGAACTTCTGGGCCACGTGGTGCGCCCCCTGCCGCGCAGAGATGCCCGACCTCGTTGAGCTTCAGCGCGACCTCGGGCCGAAGGGCCTCCAGATCATCGGCGTGGCGATGGACCAGACCGGCAAACAAGCCGTCGGCCCCTACCTCGAGCAGCAGCCGGTCAACTACCCCATCGTCCTCGACCCGGACACAAAGATCGGGCAGCGCTACGGCGGGATCCCCGCCCTGCCGACGACGCTCCTCATCGGCCCCGGCGGCGAGGTGCAG
>PXTX01000067.1:0-5233 GCA_003023275.1 Bacteroidetes bacterium SW_4_67_19 | reverse complement strand
CGTTTCACGCATCGCGCGCTACTCTTCCTCTTCCTCTTCCTCCTCGGCCTCGCCGTTTTCGCGGCGGCTCTGCTCGCGCTCGATCATGAAGTCCTCGATGCTGCCGACGACGATCTTGGTTTCGTCATCGACTTCCACGTCCTGCACGTCGCCGGCGCGGATGAGCTTTTTGATCTTCTTGCGGTCGATCTGGCGCAAGATGCGCCGCGCCTCCGTCCGGCTGACGGTGTCCTCGCGGTAGTCGGCGGCGAAGCCCTTCAGAAAGTCGAGCGTGCCCTCCGACAGTTCGATCACGCGCACCTCTTCGTTGGATTCGTCGAGCGCCCAGCGCAGGTCGGCGTCGATGAGGTGGCGGTCGATCCAGTGGACAATCGTCTGGCGCGAAAGGCGTACTTGCTCGGACAGCTCGCGGAGCGGCATCGAAAGCGTCCCTTTCGAGGTCGCGGGCGGAGAAGAAGCCACAGACATCTGGGCGTGTGTGATGAAATTTACTTATCGGACTATTTTTTGACGAGAAGCCCCCCGTTTTGTTCCTGCGTCGAATGGGGCGCGTTTCTCGCAGCTCCAGCGAAAAAGCCGCTCCCCCGCTCCCGCGCTCCCCTCTTCCGCCATGCCGACCGACGACGCCCCGACGCGCGCCGACTGGGACCGCCGCCTCGCCCCCACCGGCGCCTCGACCGACGACGTGCGCATTCTGGACGTGGAAGCGGCCGGGGAACGAATCAGCCGCCATGCGGCGCTCGGGCGCTGGCTCCGCGACGCCGCCTTCGAGGCGGTCGAGGGACTCGACGAAGCGGGCGCGGCCGAGGCCCGGGCGCACGGGCGCATGAAGCGCGGCCTGGAAGAGCAATTCCCCGCCCTCGTCGAAGCGGTGCGCGACGCGACCGGCGGCTGCGGCCACCTGAACCTCCAGTGGCGTCCGCTCCAGCCCAGCTACTCAAAGGTGCGTCTCGTCTTCGACGGCGACCTCGAGCCGGACGTGTTCTGCGCGCTGCGCCGCCCGGCTCTCTCTGCCGTGCAGTACGCGCTGCGGGCCGTCGCCGAGGCGCTGCCGAAGGGCGCTCCCTTCCCGAACCGGCCCAACACGGCCACCGGCGTCTTCGAATGCGACGGCCGCTGCCTGGGCGTGCGCTACCGGGAGCACCCCGGCGAAGGCAGCCCGGACAGCGACTCGCCTCGCCGCGGCGTGGTGCTTCTCCCCCGCGAAGGCGACACCACCGACGAGCACCCCGAAGGCGAAGCGGCGCGCGGCATCGTGGCTTACTTCGCCCCGCAGGAGCGCGAGCAGTGGTATGAACGGTAGGGGTGCGGGAGTATGGCGGATGGCGGTCCGCTGGCGGACCGAAGAACCTTCCCCCTTCGACGTTCAACCTTCAACGTTCAACCGCCGAAGCTCGTCCTCGCCCTTGACGACCCAGCCTATTTCGGACTCGCCCTCGCCGAAGACGAGGCGCGCGCCCGGCTCCAGGAACTCGCTCAAAAGGCGCACGATCAGCTCCGGTTGCGGATCGGGGAGCGCGTCGGCGACGGGGTCGAGGGCGCCGCCAGAGGGGATGCGGAAGAAGCCCAGCGCGAACGGAAGCGGTCCCTCCGTGCCGGCGTCGCCGCTGCGCCGGCGGTACACGCGGGAGCGGCGGCGCAGGTAATCGGCCACCTCCGGCCCGTAGCGCAACTGGTCCCACGTGGAGAGGCGCTGGAGGCTGCGCCGCCGGTAGAGCCGGTCGATTATCTCGGAAAGCTCCTCGCGGCGCTCTGCGCGCACCTGCGCCGCTTCGACGCGCACGGGCACTTCGTCCGTCGCCTCGGAGCCGGATGAGGGTTTCGACACGGGATCGTGGCAAATCGGGCGGAAACGACTTGGCTCATCGAAAATAAGAAGCCCCGCATATTTCCTCAATCACCCCGGTCCCCTTTTGCCTATGCCTGTACGCACCGCCGACGCCACCTGGAACGGCAACCTCTCCGATGGAGACGGCATGATGAAAACCGAGAGCGGCGCCTACGAAGGCGATTTTTCCTTCGCGTCCCGCTTCGAGGACACCGACGGCACCAATCCCGAAGAACTGATCGCCGCCGCCCACGCCGGCTGCTTCTCGATGGCCCTCTCGAACATCCTCGCTGACGCGGGACAGACGCCCGAGCGCGTCCATACCACCGCGAAGGTGCACCTCGAAATGGTCGATGACGCCCCGACGATCACGCGCATCGACCTGGACACCGAAGGCGACGTGCCGGAATTGGACGAGCAGGCATTCCAGGAGCACGCCGAGACGGCCAAAGCAAACTGTCCCGTCTCGAAGCTCGTGCAAGGCGCGGAGATTTCGGTCAGCGCGCGTCTGGCGTAGCGCGTGACACACGCAACGTCGCACGCAAAAAACACGACAATCCAGAAGCGCCCCCGTCCTTCGCGGCTGGGGCGTTTTTTTGGACAAATGCGGCGAAACGGGCAAACGGACTCCGCGCGATGGGGGCGGATGCCGCTTCCCGCTCGGGCACAGCGCGCGGGGTCCCTTTCGGAGCGCTACGGCTCGCCCCGCACGCCCGCCCCTCACCCGCCGCGCGTCCGACGGATGAACCAGCGGCCCAGCGGGGGTGCCCAGCGGAACGCCCGCACCACCGCGGAGGCCAGAAGCGGGTGCAGGCCGCTGCGGTGCGCGAAGCGTCCCAGCGCCAGGCGCGTGCGAAAGGCGCGCGTCCACCGGCGCTCGTAGGCGTTTCGGAACCCCGTCGCCGAACGTCGCCCGTCCAGCACGTCCTCCGCCGGCCCGGCGGCCAGCTCTGCCGCGCGCAGGGCCATCGCCATGCCGTCCCCGCAGAGCGGGGCAATCATGCCCGCCGTATCGCCGACCATGCACACGCCGCCGGCGAAGGTTCCTTTCGTGCGAAGCGTCACCTGACTGGTGGCTTCGAACTCCTCACTGGCGCGCTCCATCGCGTTCATGCGCTCCGCCAGGGCCGGATTCTGCGAAAGGGTCTGCGCGGCCATCGCCTCGGGGTCGCCGCCGGCGTCTTTCAGAAGCGCCGTGCGGGCGATCCAGCAGGCGTTGACCGCGCCCGTCTCGATCCGCGCGAGGCCGCAGTAGCCGCCGGGAAAGGCGTGCACCTCGATGGCGCCGTCCGGGAGCGCCGTTTTTGGACGCACGGCGTCGTAGTGCGCTTTGAACGCCACCAGCGGGGCGTCTTTTTCCAGAAAGGGGCGCTCCAGCGTACGGTCGAGCACGCCGCGCCGCCCGTACGCCCCGAAGACGAGCCGCCCGGCGAAGCGCTCGCCGTCCCCCGTCTCCACCGAGAAGCCTTCCCCGAGCGCCCCTTCCACCGCGCGCGCCTTCGTCCCATCGCGGGCATCGGCCCCGGCCCGGCGCGCGTTCTCGAACAGGAGCGCGTCGAGGCGGCGGCGGCTCAGGCCCAGCGCCGTCCCCGGCAGCGCGCTCTCGAACGACGCCCCGCCAGCGGAGGTAATGCGCGCCCGGCGAATCGGGTGAGCCCCGGCGGAGCGCACTTCGTCGAGCACGCCCAGCCGGCGCAGCGAGCCGGTGACTTCCGGCGACAGAAACTCGCCGCACAGCTTATCTGCCGGCAGGGAGCGCTTTTCCAGAAGGAGCACCGAGCGCCCCGCCCGCGCCAGGTGCGCCGCCAGCGACGACCCGGCCAGCCCCCCACCGATGATGATCGCGTCGTACATGGTTGGGGAAAGGTTGAAAGTGAAAGGAGGAAGGGGGGAACGTCGGTCGTTGCGAGAAGGAACCCTTAAACCTGCAACGTTCGACCCGCAACCGTCGAGACGACCCAGCGGAAAGCCCAGCGCCAGCGGATCTGCGCGTCGGGAAGGCCGGCGCGGTCGGCGAGGGCGCGCAGCTCCGGGCGCCGGTAGCCGCGCCGCACCGACAGCGGGGCGTCGTGGGCGAACATCGCCGAGGCGCCGGGCCGCAACTTCGCCAGCGCTTTCACGCCGAAGTAGGCCGCCGCGTGCCGGTGCAGGTCGCTCACGACGAGGCCGCGCGCCGACACGCGATCCATCTCGCGCAAGAGATCGGTGGCGGCGGGGGCGTCGAAGTGATGCATCACCAGCAGCGCCGTCGCCGCGTCGAACTGGTCGCTGGCGAAGGGAAGCGCGAGCGCGTCGCCTTCTTCTACGCGCACGCGCGCTCGCAAGTAGGCGGGCAGGCGGCGGTCCAGCGCAGCACGCGCGTGGCGGACGGCGTGCGGATTGGCGTCGAGCGCCGTCACCTCCATCGGCGCGCCCTGCCCATCGGCCCAGCGGACGAGGCGCGCGGCCAGGTCGCCCCCGCCGGCGCCCACGTCCAGAAGATGCAGCGGCCCCGAGCGGCCCCGGTGCGCAGGTCCTTTGCGGATCATGCCCCTGCGGCGCTTGACGAGCGGGCGCAGCGCCGCCTGCACCGAAGCGTACCCGCCCAGCCAGCGGTTGGCCCAGTCCAGGCCGTCGAACGCCCCGGCGCGTTTCGAGAAAAGCCACGGAATCGAAGCGTGAAGACGCCAGTCAAACGGAGGAGATTGGACCGACATCGGCGCGCGCGGATCCGTCGGATATGCAATCTCGGTGAGGTTTTCTCGTTCTGGGCATTCGTAATGTTCGGATAATATCATTTTTTTGCGCCTTCACCGCTCCATTTTGTAAGCTACGGGATGCGCGGCGGCCCGTTCGGCGCTCCGCGCGTGCTTTCGCCCTCTGTCCCCCTCCACCCCCTTCCTCTTTCATGCCCCGACGCTCTACGACTGGTTTCCTTTTCGCTGCTTCCCTGCTGCTCTTCTTCGCTGCCGCCCCCGCACAGGCGCAAGTCGCCTTTCAGGGATTCGAGGAATCGAACGCCGACGACTGGAGTTACACCCCCGAGTACAACTTCGACAACGGCAGCGACGGGAGCTTCACCGTCGTCAGCAACAGCAATCCGCCGAGCTCCGGTTATTTCGACGCCCACAGCGGCACGCAGTTCTGGGGCATCAACGACCTCGACGACGAAGGCGACAACGGCACTGGCGACTTTGCCGATCTAACTTTCGACGGCATCGACGTTTCCGGCCTTACGGGCGTGCAGGTCTCGTTCTACTACCAGGCGGACGGCTTCGACTCCACCGATGAACTGCGACACGAAGTCATTTACGACGGAGAAGGGCAGGGCACCGTGACCGACCTCCGGGACGCGACCTCAGACGGCTGGGAACAGGTCACGATTGACGTGCCCGACACCGTCGAGACGGTCGGACTGATCCTCAG
>PXTX01000066.1 GCA_003023275.1 Bacteroidetes bacterium SW_4_67_19 | reverse complement strand
GCACAAGGTCGCAGAAGTCGCCATTTAGCGAAAGCAAGAGGGCATTCAGGTCCTGCGCCTCGGCGATAACTTTTGGGGTCCGGCGTATCGTTTGCGACATCCGCACCGTGCAGCAGCTCCTCGGCCACGAAAACGTCGAGACGACGATGATCTCCACCCCCGTCGCCGGCGGCCCCGGCGCGCAAAGCCCCCTCGACCACCTCGACTGATACCCGCGCCAGACGCCCCGCGCGCTACGCGTACGTGTTCAGCATGACCGGCATGATGAGCATGAGCATGTCTTCGCCCTCGCGCTGCTCGTCGGGCAGCACGATGCCGGCGCGGTTGGGCGTGGAGAGCTTGAAGACCACGTCCTCCACCCCCGAGAGGTTGCTCAACACCTCCGTCAGGTAGTTGGCGTTGAAACCGATGGTCATTTCCTGCTCCCCCTTCCCGTCAAAGTCGCAGCGCACCTCTTCGTGCGCCTCACTGGAGCGCTCGATGTCCTCGGCGCTGATCTCGAGGCGGTCCCCCGCGATCTCCAGACGAATCTGGTTGGTCGTCGACGAGGAGTAAAGCCCCACGCGCTTCGCCGCCGCCAGCAGCGCCTCGCGCCCCACCGTGAGGCGCTTTTCGTTTTCGTCGGGGATGACGGCGCCGTAGTTGGGGTACGTCTCGTCGATCAGCCGCGCCATCACCTTTGCGCTGCCGAAGTTGAAGCCCACGTGCCCCTCGCCCACGGTCACCGTGCAGAGGCCCCCGTCGCCGTCCTCGCCCTCTTCCGCTTCGGGTTGTCCCGAGGCCACGCGCCCGGCCAGCGAAAGCGCCTTCTCGGGCACGATGAACGAAAGCTCTTCCTCGCTGACCATCGCGTCGGTGGTCAGGCGCACGAGGCGGTGCCCGTCGGTGGCGACGGTGCGCCCCTCCTCGGGCCCGATCTCGAAGTAAATGCCCATCATGGCGGGCCGAAGCGCGTCCTGGCTCACCGCGAAGCTGGTCTTCGAGATGGCGCGGCCCAGCAGCGCGCTCTCGATCTCGATGCGGTGCTCCTCGCTCTCGAGGGTCGGCAGGTCGGGATAGTCCTCGCCGTCGTGGCCCACCATCTTGTACTCGCCCTGGTCGGTTTCGAGGCGCACGGCCACCTGGCCTTCGTCCTCCCCCTCACCGGCAGAGAAGGTCACCGGCAGGTCCGGCAGCGCGCGCAGCGTGTCGATCAGGCGGCGCGCCGGGACGGCGATCCCCTCGCGCCCGGCCTCGCCGTTGGCGGCAAACTGCACCCCCGGCACCTCCTGCACGATGGAAATTTCCAGATCCGTCGCGCTCAAGACGAGGCGGTCCTCCTTTTGCTCAAAGAGGATGCATTCGAGAATGGGCAGCGTGCTTTTCGACGGCACGGCGCCGCTCGTGGTGTTGAGCGCATCGAGAAGGTCGGCACTGGAGGCGGTGACACTGCCGTGGTGCGCGGCACCGGCAAGGTCCTCGACGAGCTCGAAGATTACGAAGCGGTGCTCACTTGAGTTTGGGAGTACGGGGGTTCGGGAGTATGGGAGGGGGGAGTTTTCGTGAAGCGTCGCGCCGGCAATACGCTGGCGTCAGGCGAGCGCGAAACGAATGCGAGCGCTATTGCTCTTGCTCCGAAGCGTTTATGCCTGCCCGCTCTCTCCCGCCCTCCCGCGCTCCTCACCGGCTGCGCAGGTCGATCTTGCGGCGCAGGTCCTCGACGGTCTTCTCGAACTGCGGGTCCACTTCCATCTGCTCCTCCACGCGCTCGTTGGAGTGAATGACCGTCGAGTGGTCGCGCCCGCCGAAGTGCAGCCCGATGGTCTTGAGCGAGTGCCCGGTGAGCTGCTTGCAGAAAAACATGGCGATCTGTCGCGCGCGCACCACGTCGCGCTTGCGCGTCTTGCCGCGCAGGCTGTCTTCTTCGATGGAAAGATGCTCGCAGACGATGCGCTGGATTTCCTCGACCGTCAGCGCCGAGCGCGACTCGCTGACGAGGTCTTTCAGCACGTCCTTCGCCAGCGAGAGGTCGAGGTCGCGCTCGTGGAGGCTCGCGTGCGCCATCAGCCGGATCAAGGCCCCTTCGAGGTCGCGGATGTTGCTTTTGATGTTGTGGGCCATGAACTCGATGATCTGATCGGGCAGCTCGATGCCCTCGTCCTCGGCCTTGCGCCGCAGGATGGCGATGCGCGTCTCCAGCTCCGGCGGCTGCACGTCCGCCGAAAGGCCCCAGCTGAAGCGGCTCAAGAGACGCTCC
Organism: Bacteroidetes bacterium SW_4_67_19; assembly: GCA_003023275.1. Classification (GTDB taxonomy): domain Bacteria; phylum Bacteroidota; class Rhodothermia; order Rhodothermales; family Salinibacteraceae; genus QS-8-64-10. The sequence goes on along the minus strand of PXTX01000066.1, from coordinate 15,522 downwards.
TCGACCCCGTCGATCTCGCGCGGGGGGCGGTCGGAGGAGAGGACGATCTGCTTGCCGGCCTGGTGGAGCGCGTTGAAGATGTGGAAGAACTCCTCCTGGGTTTTCTCCTTGCCGCTAAAGAACTGCACGTCGTCGACGATCAGCAGGTCGATCTGGCGGTAGAACATCGAAAACTCATTGATCCGGTTGTTCTGGATGGCCTGCACGAACTCGGTCGTGAAGCGCTCGGAGGAGACGTAGAGCACCGTCTCGGCGCTGCGGCTCTGCTCGGCGTAGTTGCCGACGGCCTGAATCAGGTGCGTTTTGCCCAGCCCCACTCCGCCGTAGACTAAAAACGGGTTGAAGCGCGTGGCGCCCGGCTCCTGCGCGATGGCCCAGGCCGCCCCGCGCGCCAGCTGGTTGCAGTCCCCCTCGATGAAACGCTCGAACGTGTAGCTGTCGTTGAGCTGGGCGTCGACGTTGGCCTTTTGAGTCGCCGCTTCCCCCCGAAGAGCGCCCCGTCGGACGCGGCGTCCGCTTTTGCCGCTCCGGGCGGCGCGACGGGTCGGGCTGGTCGCCGTCGTCCTCCGGGCGCTGCTCGCCGCCCGCGCTCCTCGAGGCGGGAGGGGGCGAGGCCTCGCGCGGCGGCCCGGAGCGCTCGGACGTGTCGGACGAGGTGGACGGTTCAGACTCCTCGGAGGAAGGGCGCGCGGGCAGGCGCATCGACGATCCCTCCGAGCGGCTGCGCTCCCCCTCGCCCGGCTGCTCGATCATGACCTCGTAGAAGAGCCGCCCGTCGTCGCCGAGCACTTTCGTGACGGTCTTGCGCAACAGACCGAAGTAGTGCTCCTCCAGCCACTCGTAGTAAAAGCGACTCGGCAGCTGCACCGTCAGGCGCTGGGTGCCTTCTTGCTCCTCCAGGCTCAACACGTCGAGCGGCTCGAACCACGTCTTGTAGCTCTGCCGGCTGACGTTGTCGCGGATGATCTCCAGACACGCCTGCCAGGCCTCTTCGGCGGCGGGGTCGTCGGCGGCCGGCTCCATGCGAATTGGGCGGAGAAGCGCCGCGCGCTACGGGCGCGGCCATGAACGAACAGCAGCGGGAACGAAGCCGGCGGCGGCGGCGGCAACGCGGGTGAAAACGCCGAGGAGTGAAGCACAGCGGCGAAACGCTCCCCCGCTTCTTATCCACAATGACCGCTGCGCCCTCTTCTGAAAATCAGCAGGGCGCCACCGGTCTCTTCACCCCCCTGCTCCCAAAATGAACAAGTTTTCAACACCCTAAGGCGTTGCGGGAGAGCACATTAGCGCCCCAAAGGAAGTTTTGCACACCCGTAAACCCCTCTTAACATGCGACCTGAACGTCGCCCGGCTCGCCCCCCAGAGTTATCCACAGGTTGCTCACAATCTACGATGCGGCGGGTAGCGCCCCTCGTTGAACGCCCCGGAACGAGAACACGCATCGCTCTTCGAAGCCTGCCTGCATCACCTCCTGGAACGCCCGGCGAGGATCGAGCGCCGGGGGGTCTTCGCGCCGGTGCGCGGGCCGCGACTGCCGGCCTCGTCAAGTGAAAAAAGCCTCGTCGCAACGCTGGCGCGAACCGAGGCTCTTAGTGGAAACGTCGCGGATGCCGCTCCCGGCCAAATTGGCGACGTTGCAGGCAAGCGCGCGGCGGCTCTCTTTCCAAAAGCGATACTATGTTAACGATGCTTCCCGGCAACGTCAAGCACCGAAGTGGCGTTTTCACAAGAGAACGTTTTGAAGTCTTCGCCGGCGGCCGGGAGCGCCCCGTGGCCCGGCCGCCTCGGGAATCGCCGGCCGCTCCAGGAATCGCCGGACGCCTCCTGCAAAGAGCCGGCGAAAGCGTTCTCCTCGCGCGCCCACGAGAGAAACACGGCAGCCAAAAGGGGCGTTGGGGTGCCCTTGCGAAGCTTCCCGCCAGGCACTTTCTTCCAAGGAAACGGCCGGGCATGTTTCACATCGACCTTGCGGGAACCCTGACGACCACCCCGCCACGCCCGACGACGAGTCGAGGTCCCTGACTGAAGACGTGGACTTCGGCTTGGTGCACGTCGACGCGGTGCTCAACTACGAGCCGGGGGAGATCCTGGTCACCCTCCAGGCCCAGACGACCGCCACGCTGACCTGCGACCGCACGCTCCAGCGCTTCGACCAGCCGCTCGAAGGCAGCTACGCCGTGCTCTTTACCGATCCCGGGCGCAGCGCCCCCGAGGAGGGCGAGCAGCACGACGAACGGCGCGAGCTGCCCCCCGGCGCCCGCCACCTCGACCTGACCGACGTGCTGCGCGACACGCTTCTGCTGGCGATTCCGCAGCGCAAGGTGGCCCCTGGCGCCGAAGACGAAGAAATCGAGACGGTCTTTGGCGCCCCCGAAGCCCCGCCCGACGGCGACGGGCCGGTCGATCCCCGCTTCGAAAAGCTGCGCGAGCTTCGCAACAGCGACGACTGACTACGTAAAGCACGCCCGCTCTCTCACACTCCCTTCCTCCCCTCTCAACCCTCCCAGGCCCATGGCCGTCCCCAAACGCCGCCACTCGAAGTCCCGCACGCGCAAGCGCCGCGCCAAGTACTACAACAGCGTGGAGCTGCCACAGATGATGGACTGCCCCAACTGCGACACGCCCAAGGTCATGCACCGTGCCTGCCCGCAGTGCGGCCACTACCGCGGCCGCCAGGTCGTCGAGCCCGACGAGGACATCGTCTACTAACGCGGCTTTCACACGGGGAGCGTTGTTGCTTGTTGGCGCGGCCCCCTTTATATTGCGTGCCGTACCGGGCCGTCTCTCCAGCCCCGTCCGGGCGCAGGGCGGTCCTCGCTTCCCGCCTTCCTCAAGATGCCGACGCCCCCCGCCCATGCCACGACGCATTGCCGTAGACGCGATGGGCGGAGACGAAGCGCCGGCCGTCGTCGTCGAAGGGGCCGCCCGCGCCGCCGAGAGCGCGGGCGGCGCGCTGGAGCTGTTGCTCTTTGGTCCGGAGGCGCCGGTCCGGGAAGCGCTTCACGCCCGGGAGGGCGCCCCCGATCTTCCGATCCGCGTCGTCGACGCGCCCGAGGTGATCGGCATGGGCGAGGCGCCGACGGAGGCGGTCAAGCAGAAGCCGCAGTCCTCCATCCATCGCGGCCTGGGGGCGTGCCACGAAGGGCGGGCCGACGCCTTCGTCAGCGCGGGCAACACCGGCGCGCTGATGGCCGCCTCGCTTTTCATCCTCGGCCGCCTGCCGGGGGTGGACCGCCCGACGGTCATGGGCATCGTGCCCACGCTCGAAGGGAAGTGCCTGCTGATGGACGTGGGCACGAACGTGGACTGCCGCCCGGCGCACCTCGTGCAGTTCGCCCGCATGGGCGCGGTCTACACCGAGCGCCTGTGGGACGGTGAGGCCCCCACCGTCGGCCTGCTCAACGTGGGCGAGGAGCCGGGCAAGGGCAACGAGCAGACGCGCCGTGCCTACGAGCTTCTCCGGGAGCAACCCGACCTGCGCTTCGCCGGCAACGTCGAGGGGCGCGACATGCTCGCCCACGCCGCCGACGTGGTCGTCTGCGACGGCTTCATCGGCAACATCACCCTCAAGTTCGGCGAAAGCATCGCCACGACGGTCTGCTGGGCGGTCGCCTCGATGATGCGGCGGTTGGCCTGGTGGGGGACGAGGTAGCGCACGTCTTCGGGCGCCAGGTCGTTGCGCTGCATGATCTTCGCCGCCGCCGATGTGGCCGACGAAGCCCTCCCCGAAGCCATCGCCGCCGCTTTCGAAGAGGTGCCTGCGTCGGCGTCGTAAGTGGCTCTCCCGCAGCGGGTTGAATCCCCCACGAACCCGCTCGTACCGATGGGCGAAGTGCTCCTCGGACGGAAGCGCTCCCGGGGCGGACGTGCTCCCGGGGTGCTCGCTGGATGGTAGAGGGCTTTCGTTCTGCAAGCGCGCCGCTGGAGGAGAACCATCCCCCATCTACCCCAGCCCTATCTACCACCCCCCAAGCCCTTCCTCTCCCGAAATGCCCGCTTCGCCGGCTGCTGGCTCCCCCTCGAACACTGGCTTCCCCTCGAACAACCGCACCGCTGCGGTGACGGCCGTCGGCCACTTCCTGCCCGAGAAGCGCCTGACCAACGCCGACCTCGAGGAGATGGTCGACACCAGCGACGAATGGATTCAGAAACGCACCGGCATCCGCGAGCGGCGCATCCTGCCCCCGGACGAGGACAAGGCTACCTCCTACATGGCCGCCCGCGCCGCCGACGAGCTGCTCGAAAAGCGCGGCCTCGACGCCGCGATCATCGTCGCCACCGTCACGCCGGACATGCTGTTTCCCGCCACTGCCTGCCTCGTGCAGGCCGAGATCGGCGCGGACAGCGCCTTCGGCTTCGACCTCTCGGCGGCGTGCAGCGGCTTTCTCTACGCCTTCAACACCGGCGCGCACCTCGTCGAGAGCGGCCAGCAGGAGAAGGTGCTCGTCATCGGGGCCGACACGATGAGCAGCATCACCGACTACTCCGACCGCTCCACGTGCATCCTCTTCGGCGACGGGGCGGGCGCAGTGCTGCTGGAGCCGAGCGACAGCCCGGCCAGCGCCGGCAACGGCTACGGCCTGCAAGACGCCTACCAGCGCGTCAACGGCGCCGACTGGCACGACCTGCACCAGCCCGCCGGCGGCAGCCGCAAACCGCCCACCCACGGCACCGTCGAGCGCCACGAGCACTTCCTCAAGCAAAACGGGCGCCCCGTCTTCAAGCAGGCCATCAAGCGCATGGCCGAGTCCACCGAAAAGATCATAAGATCATGCAGCGCAACGACCTGGCGCCCGAAGACGTGCGCTACCTCGTCCCCCACCAGGCCAACCGCCGCATCATCGAGGCGACCGCCCAGCAGACCGGCCTCCCCGACGAGAAGGTCATGATCAACATCGGGCGCTACGGCAACACCACGGCGGCGACCATCCCGCTCTGCCTGCACGACTGGGAACGGCAGCTGCGCCCCGGCGACCGCCTCATCATGGCCGCCTACGGCGGCGGCTTCACGTGGGGGGCGAATCTCGTTTCCTGGGCTTACAACGGGGCAGAGGTGACGACAGCCAGCGAAACGCTCGGAGCTTCCTCGTAAGGAGGCTCGTCCGCTCGCCGGTTCGTTGGTCGTGGATCGTGTCTCTTGTGCTCCCCCTGCCAGCATCCAGAAACCGAACCCACGAACAACGCCCCCCGAGAACGCGCGCAGAAAACCCGAAACGTCTCTTTCCGAAGCGTCCGTCAGCCAATGAGTACAACCGCTTATCTCTTCCCCGGCCAGGGCTCGCAGGAGGTGGGCATGGGCCGCGATCTCTACGAGCGCTTCCCCCGGGCGCGCGAGCGCTTCGACCGCGCCGACGAGCTGCTGGGCTTCGCCTTGACCGACCTCATGTTCGGTGACGGGGACCACGACGATGCGGAAGAGGCCCTGAAGCAAACCGACGTAACCCAGCCGGCGCTCTACACGCACAGCCTTGACGGACGGCGACGGCGGAAGCGACGAGCGCTCCGGCGCAATGGCTGCCATCATCGGGATGGACGACGACGCGCTGGCGGCCGTGTGCCAGGACGTGACCCGCGAGGGCGGCGGCGCGGAGGGACATCACGTCGTGCAGCCGGCCAACTTCAACGCGCCGGGGCAGGTCGTCATCAGCGGGGACGCCGAGGCGGTGGAGGCGGCGATGCAGCTCTGCGAGGAGCGCGGCGCGCGGCGCGCCATCGCCCTGCCCGTCAGCGGGGCCTTTCACTCCCCGCTCATGCAGGGGGCGCGCGACGGCCTGGCCGAGGAGCTTTCGGATCTGGAGATCCAGGCGCCGCGCTGCCCGGTCTACCTCAACGTCACCGCCGAGGCCGCCACCGAGCCGGAAGTCATCCGCGCGGCGCTCCTGGAGCAGTTGCTCTCGCCGGTGCGCTGGGCCGCCTCGCTCCGGGCCATGCACGAAGGCGGCGCCGAGCGCTTCATCGAAGTGGGCGCCGGGCGCGTCCTGAGCGGGCTGGCGCGCCGCACCCTCGGCCGCGACGTAGCGCTCCAGCAGGCCGGCACGGCCGAGGAGGTAGAAGCGCTCGCCTGACTTGGAGAGGCGCGCTCGGCTGGGCGGACCTGCCCCCCGGCGAAGGAGTTGAACGAGGTTCAGCCGGCCTTCACATGCTCGCCCTTGCCGCTTATGCCTCGCCCCGTTGCTTCTGCGCTCCGCCCGGTCGCCGCTGCTCTAGCGCCCGTCATTCTACTGGCCGTCGCGCTGGCCGGCTGCGCCTCCAGCGGCGGGACGGATTACACCATCGAGCAGGGCGAAATTGCTTCGCGCGCCCTGCCGAGCACGCGCGAGGTCTCGCACGACCCCGACTCACTCGTCCACCTCGACATCGTGGAAAAGGACGGCCAGCTCGACTTTCAGCTCGATGGGTCGTACCGAGAGATGCTGCTGGAGTGGACCGCCGGGCAGCGGGGCCTCTCACAACGCTCCTACTTCCAGACGCACGCCACGCTGTGGAGCCGCGAGCTGTCACTGGCCTCGTTGATGCCGGAGCTCGGCATTAGCACACTCTCTGACGAGCTCGCCCGCGAAAAAATCGCCGAGCGCAACGCCGAGGTCGACAGCCTCTTGCAGATCGACGTGTACGTCTTCGCCCCGTCGCTGCGCCGGCTGGATCTGGGCGACCTCCAGCTCGACAGTGCCGGCCAGCGCGTCTACCTGCGCGACCAGGAGGATAACCAGTACGAGCCGGTGCGCATCGAGTCCGACGCACCGCTGGAAGCCTTCCACGCCGGCCACCGGACGCTCTACGGGCGCAACGCCGTCTACTTCGACCGCTATTCGGAAACAGGCGACGACCTGTTCGACGCCGAAGAGCTGCGCCTCTACGTGCGTCCCGCCGGCTACTACTTCACGTGGACCCTTCCCAGCAGCAACGCCGTGGCCTCCTCGACCGGGGAATCGCCAATCGTCAATCCTCCATGCCCTTCGACCTGTCCGATAAAAACGTTCTCGTCACCGGTGGCACGCGCGGCATTGGCCGTGCCATCGTCGAAGCCGCCGCCGACGCCGGTGCGCAGGTGGCCTTCACGTTCCGCTCCTCCGAAGAGGCCGCCCGCGAAATCGAACACCAGCTGACCGACGCCGGCACCGACGCCCGGAGCTTCCAGAGCGACGCCGCCGACACCGCCGCCGCCGCCGAGGTCGTCGACGCCGTCACCGAGGACTTCGGGTCACTCGACGTGCTCGTCAACAACGCCGGTATCACGCGCGACGGGCTGCTGTTGCGCACCGGCGAGGACGACTGGGACGCCACGATGGAAACCAACCTCAAGAGCGTCTTCAACTTCTCGAAGGCTGCCTACAAGCCGATGATGCGCCAGCGCGCGGGCCGCATCGTCAACCTCTCGTCGGTCGTGGGGCTGATGGGCAACCCCGGCCAGACGAGCTACGCCGCCTCGAAGGCCGGCATCGTGGGCTTCTCGAAGAGCCTCGCCAAAGAGCTGGGCAGCCGCGGCGTGACCGTCAACGTCGTGGCCCCCGGCTTCGTGGAGACGGACATGACCGACGCGATGCCCGAACGCGCCCGCGAGGCGATGGAAGGCCAGGTCCCGCTGGAGCGCCCCGCCACGCCCGACGACGTGGCCCAGGCGGTGCTCTTCCTGGCCTCCGACGCGGCGAGCTACATCACCGGCCACGTGCTGCACGTCGACGGCGGGATGGCGATGTAGCATGGCTGGACGACAGACGGCAGACGCTCGGGCAGAAACGCTACGCCTTGAAGGCCCGTCGTTCAGCGGTCTGCCGTCGTTCAGCGGTCTGCCGTCGTTCACTTGAACGCATCTGCGTACATCCCGTAGCCTCGGCTCTCGAGCTCGTCGGCGGGGATGAACTCCAACGCCGCGCCGTTGATGCAGTGGCGCTTGCCGGTGGGCACCTGCGGCGTGCCGTTCCACGCGAAGACGTGGCCGAGGTGCGAGTCGGCGATCTTCGAGCGCACCTCCGTGCGCACCATGCCCAGCGAGCGGTCTTCCTTCTTGACGATGTACTTGTCGTCGATGGGCTTGTAGAAGCTGGGCCAGCCGGTGCCCGAATCGAACTTGTGCTTCGAGGAGTAGAGCGGCTCGCCGCTGACCACGTCCACGTAGATGCCCGCGCGCTTGTTGTCGAGGAAGTCGCTGTATCCGCGCGGCTCGGTGCCGTTTTTCTGCGTCACGCGGTAGGCCATGCCCGAGAGCATCGCGCGCAGCTTCTCGTCGGAGGGCTTCTCGAAGTCCGCCCATGGCGGGGCGGTCTTTGCGGCGGTCCGCGCTTGTGTGGCGGCGCCCCCGCCCGCCGAAGCCCCGTGCAGCACGCCGCGCGGCTCGTTTCCGGGAGCCGCGCCGGAACTCGTCTTCTTGCCGCCCCAGTGCTCGCGCACGAAGGGGCCGCGCCCGCTGGCCTCGTAGTAGCGCTCGTACTCGGTCGGGTGCTTCTTGAAGTAATCCTGGTGATACGTCTTCGCCGCGTAGAAGCGGTCCATCGGCTGGATCTTGACCACGATGGGCTCGTCGAATTTTCCGCTCTCGGCCAACTGCTGCTTCGACTGGCGGGCCAGGCGCTTTTGGCGCTGGTTGTGGTAAAAGATCACCGGGCGGTACTGGCTACCTCGGTCGGCGAACTGGCCGTCGGCGTCGGTGGGGTCCATGTGGCGCCAGTAGGCGTCGAGCAGACCCGCGTAGCCGACCTCGTCGGGATCGTAGGTCACCTGCACGGCTTCGGCGTAGTCGGTCTGTCCGGCGGCGACCTGCTCGTAGGTCGGGTCCGGCGCCGTGCCGCCGGAGTAGCCGGAGACGGCCCGCGTCACGCCCTCCGTCTTCTGAAAGGCCGCCTCGGTGCACCAGAAGCAGCCGCCCGCGAAGGTGGCCTGCTTCAGCGAATCGGGCACGGGGGCCGGGGCGGAAGTGGAATCGGACGCTTGCTGCGCGGCAGCCTGCGGATCGGCGCAGCCCGTGAAGGCGACGGCCGCCAGTGCGAAAACGGCAGCGAAAACGACGGCGAGCCAGGCGGGGAATGTGCGAAAATCTGTCATGACGGCCACGGCGTACTGCTGAAGGGAAAAGCAACGCCCGAAAGCGCTGCAACGGGCCTGCGAAGGGCGCCCGCTCACCCGGTAAATGCAGCCAATTTCGTTCCGTTCGGGCGCGCAGGCGACCTCCCGCGCCCATTTTTGACGCTTCTGTTATGTTTTTTGCGTGGAACGTGGCGCGAGGCGTGGGGAACGCCAATCGCACAGAGCGAACGTTCGCCCGCCTCGGCGCGTAGGGCCAACCGGTTTTCGCCCGACCGCCGTTCCCTTCTCCACCCGCCCCGCCGATGCCCGCCGACGAACCGACCGCTTCCGAGCCTGCCGCTTCGAGCTATTTCGAGTCCATCGACCTCACCACGCGCGGCCAGAAGCAGGCCAAGCGCGAGAGCGGCCAGTTTCTCAAAGAACCCGACCCGGCGCTCGATTCCATCACCTCCGAGGACCTGCCCGACATCGTGTATCAGGCCTTCCGCGCGATGGGCTGGACGGAGCTGATGCCCGTGCAGCAGAAGGCAATCCCCTACCTCCTGGAGGGGCGCGAGCTGATCGTCCAGGCGCGCACCGGCACCGGCAAGACAGGAGCGTTCCTCTTGCCGCTCTTCGAGGTGCTCCGGACCGAAGAGCGCCACCCGCAGGTCCTCATCCTGGCTCCCACCCGCGAGCTGGCGCGGCAGATCCACCACGAGTTCGACTACGGCGGCGTCAGCTACGAGCCGCAGCTGAAGGCCCTGCGCGGCGGGGCGCAGGTCATCATCGGCACGCCCGGGCGCATCCTCGACCACCTCGAAAGCGGAAACTTCTCGCTGGAGCAGGCCGAGATGTTCGTCCTCGACGAGGCCGACGAGATGCTCTCGATGGGCTTTTACCCGGCCATGCAGGACATCAAGGAGCACCTGCCGGAGAACCGCAAGTCCTACATGTTCAGCGCCACGGTGCCGGCGAAGGTGCGCTCGCTGGGGCGCGAGTTCCTCGACGATCCGGGCTTCCTCTCGCTGTCGAGCGGGCACGAGAGCGTCGAAGACATCGACCACCGCTACTACCTGGTCGGCAAGATGGACAAGGACCGCGCGCTCCTGGAGCTGATCGAGCACGAAAACCCCGACTCGGCCCTGATCTTCGCCAATACCAAACGCGAGGTGCGTTACCTGGCGCAGTTTCTGCAAAACCAGGGCCAGAACGCCGACCAGATCTCGGGCGACCTCTCGCAGAAGGACCGCGAGAAGGCCATGCAGCGCATCCGCGACGGGGAGCTGCGCTTTCTGGTGGCCACCGACGTGGCCGCGCGCGGGATCGACATCACCGACCTCTCGCACGTGTTCATCTACGACATCCCGCAGGACCGCGAGTACTACATTCACCGCTCGGGCCGCACCGCGCGGGCGGGGCAGACGGGCGTCGCGATCACGCTGGCGACCCTCGAAGACGAGCATGAGCTGGAGCGCATCGCCCAGCGCTACGGCGTGGACCTGCACCGCCACGAGCTGCCCAGCGAGGAAGAGGTCGACGAGCGCGTCGACGAGCGCCTGACGGTGGCCCTGGAGGAGCGCCGGCGCAACCTCCCGGACGAGAAGCGCGAGCGCATGGAGCGCTTCGTGCCGCTGGCGGAGGAGCTGGCTCGCGAGGAACCGGAGCTGTTCGCCATGCTCCTCGACGACGTGTACGTCGAGCACGTCCAGCACGCCCCCGCCGGGCCGGAGCCCGACACGGAGCCGAACGCAAACGGGGCGGCGTGATTGGGGCGGCGTGATTGGGGCGGCGGACGACCGACGGTCGACGGCGGTCGTTCCGTCTGGGGCCACATTGCGACCCCCAGCGACCCCCGCAGATCAAATCGATACTACTCCACACGCAGGCGGTCGCCGGGCATGAGGTCGCTGGAGGAAAGCTCGTTCAGCTCCTTGAGCTTTGCGACCGAGAGGCCGTTTTTCTGCGCGATGCCCCAGAGCGAGTCGCCGCGCTTGACGACGTAATAGGCTCTGGTTTTCTCGCCGCCGGCCGCCTCCTCCTCCGACGATGACGAGGCGTCGCTCTCCTGCTGGGTGCCGCTGGCGTCCGCCACGGTCGCCCCGTCGCTCGAAGCGCCATCGCTCGAAGCGCCGCCGCCCTCTTCGACCAGCAGGCGCTCGCCGGCCTGCAAGCTGTTGGAGCGCAGGTTGTTCAGCTCCTTCACGCGGCTGACGGACGTGCCGTACTCGCTGGCGATGGCCCAGAGCGACTCGCCGGCTTTCACGGTGTGATACGTGCCGCCGCCGCCCGCTGTCGCGTCGCCGCCCGCGCCCGCCGTGCCTTGCTTCTGCTGCTGCTCTGCGGCGGCGACCGGCTGCCGGCTGCCCGAGGCGGACGATCCATCCGACTCGTCATCCGCTCCTTCGTTCCAGGCGACGCGCTGGCCGCTCACCGTCAGGCGGTTGAGCACGTCGTCGACGCCGTCGACCTCGGCAGCGACCTCGGCAGCCGTGCGGCCCTGCTCGCGCGTGCCAACGTTGCCGGCGAGCGTGACGCGCTCGCCGGTGACGCGCGGATCGAAGTCGAATGGGCGCAAGCTGCGAGTTTCCACCAGCGCCGTCTTGACACGCGCCGCCAGCGAGGCGTCTGCGATGCGCTCCTCGACGCTGCGGCCCCGGTCGGTCGTCGTCGGCGGATCGGCTGCAGCCGCAGACCGGGCGGCGGTGGTGCCGGCGGCGGCCGTACTGCCAGCAGCGGCGGACGGCGGGGCGGTCTCGCCGTCGGGCGGAGCGTTGCCTTCCGAAGAGCAGCCGGTGGCCAGGCCAGCAACGATCGCGCCCAGAAGCAACGCTGCAAACGCAAGTCGGTCGGTCGTGGCCATGGCGTGTGCGTATGGCGTGAGGGGGCTTTCCGCGCTTGCCGAACAAGAAACCCGAGCGGCAACGACCTTCGGACGGGATTCCGCCGGTCGCTTCCAGACGCGAGCGACCCGGCCTGACTTCATCACGCACCACGCAACACGCACCACGCACGCATCACGATTTCGGTCTCGATGTCGCTGCCCGCGTCGGCCTCGGCGAGGAAGCGCTCGGCGTCGATGGCGGCCATGCAGCCGGTGCCCGCCGCCGTCACCGCCTGGCGGGAGACGTGGTCCTGCGCGTCGCCGCTGGCGAAGACGCCTTCGACGTTGGTGTGCGTGGAGTCGCCCTCGGTGAGGAGGTAGCCCTCGTCGTCCATTTCCAGCTCCCCCTCGAAGGGAGCGGTGTTGGGCGTGTGGCCGATGGCGATGAACAGCCCATCCACCGGCAGGTCGTACGTCTCGCCCGTCTTGTTTCGGATAACCTCGACGCCCTCGACGACCTCGTCGCCGAGCACGTCGACGACTTCCTGGCTCCAGCGAAACTCGATCTTGTCATTCGAGAAGGCGCGCTCGGCCATGATCTGGGAGGCGCGCAGCTCGTCGCGGCGGTGAATGACATAGACCTTCGAGGCGAAGCGCGTGAGAAAGAGCGCCTCCTCCATCGCGCTGTCGCCGCCGCCGACGACGGCCACCTTCTGGTCGCGAAAGAATGCGCCGTCGCAGGTGGCGCAGGCGCTGACGCCTCGGCCCAGCAGGCGCTGTTCGTTTTCCAGCCCCAGGTACTTCGCCGAGGCGCCCGTGGCAATGACGACCGCTCGCGCGTTCACCGGCGTCTCCCCGTCCACCAGCAGCCGGAAGGGGCGCTCCGAGAAGTCTACGTCCGTCACGCGGCCGGAGCGCACTTCCGCGCCGAAGCGCGTGGCCTGCTCCTCGAAGTCGTCCATCATCTGCGGCCCCAGGACGCCCTCGGGGTAGCCGGGATAGTTCTCTACGTCGCTGGTGGTCATGAGCTGGCCGCCGGGCTCCTCGCCCTGAAAGACGAGCGGTTCGAGGCTGGCGCGCGCGGTGTAGAGCGCCGCCGTCCACCCTGCCGGCCCCGTCCCGATCACGACGACCTGCCGCTCCTCGGCGTCTGAAAAATCAGCAGCGTCGAGGGCGGAGGCGTCGGCCCCCGCAGAGGCGCGCCCGTTGTCTTGCGTACTCCCGTTTGCGTGCATAGTACTTCGCGGTTTCGGGTTTAAGGTTTCGGGTTGGAGAACGCGCAACTCGAACACCGCCGCCGTCAGGCCGGCTGTCCCGCCAGCGCTTCGAGCTTGTCGGCCAGCTCGCCCTTGGACGCGCCGCCGACGTGCTGCTCGGCGACTTCGCCGTCCTTGATGAACAGCAACGTCGGGATGGAGCGCACGCCGTACTCCTGGGCGACCTTTTGGTTTTCGTCCACGTCGAGCTTGCCGACTTTGGCGCGCCCGTCGAAGTCCTCGGCCAACTCCTCGATAGTGGGGGCGATCTGGCGGCAGGGGCCGCACCATTCGGCCCAGAAGTCCACCAGCACGGGCTGGTCGGCGTTCAGGACTTCGTTTTCGAAGTTCGCGTCGGTGAGCGTGATGGTCTTTCCGTTGTCAGCCATGAGAAGGGCCCGGGGGTCTTCAGAGGAAATGAGCGGAAAAGGCAAACGCGCGCCTGCGAAGGGCCGTCCGCTGCGGGACGCTCCGTTGCAGGACGCTATGCCGCGCGCAGGCGGCATCGGATATAAACCTGCACGGGCGGGCAGGGTTTCCCCGTTCGCACGGCCCTCCCCGTTTGCCCTGGGCCCGTGCACGGGAGCCGTCGCCGGGGCCGCGAACGGGGGACCGAAGCGGCCCGAACGGCTTCGCGGTTTTCTTTCGGCAGGCGGAAGCCCACCGGCTACCTCACGCAATACGCATTACGCAATACGCATTACGCAATACGCCTCCTCATCGCGCGATTGTAAACGTCTCGGTGGGCGCACCGTTCTCATTTCGAGATTCCATTCTCGGACCGCCTCGCCGTGCGTCGCCTTCCTTCTCCCCACCGCGCCCCCTCCCGCTTCCGTGCCGCTTCCCCTCTTTCAGGTCGACGCCTTCACCGACACCCCCTTCGCCGGCAACCCGGCCGCCGTCTGCCTCTGCTTCGACGAATGGCCCGACGACGAGCAGTTGCAGAACATCGCTGCCGAGATGAACCTCTCGGAGACGGCCTTCGTGATGGACCGACCGGGCCGGCACCGCTACGACCTCTACTGGTTCACGCCGACCCGCGAGGTCGACCTGTGCGGGCACGCCACCCTCGCCGCCGCGCACGTGCTCTGGTCGGACGACGGTCCCATCCCGCCCGACGCCGAAATCACCTTTCACACGCGCAGCGGCCCGCTTTCAGCGCGTCGGCTGGAAAAGAGCCACTGGATCCAGCTCGACTTTCCCGCCGAGCCCGTTCGCGAGTGCGATGCGCCCGACGGCCTCGTGGGGGCGCTGGGCGCGGAACCAGCCTTCACCGGACGCAACCGCCTGGATTTGCTCGCCTGCTTCGACGAGACGCAGACGGTGCGCGATCTGGCGCCGGACTTCCAGACGCTCAAGCAGATCGACCGAGTGGCCACGGAGCGGGCCACTCGGCGCACCACGACGCGCGGCGTCATCGCCACGGCCGAGGCGGAGACAAACGCGGGCGCGCACTTCGTCAGCCGCTTTTTTGCCCCACGCGCCGGCGTGGACGAAGACCCGGTGACCGGCTCGGCGCACTGCGCGCTGGCGCCCTTCTGGGCGGAACGCCTCGGAAAGAAGCGCCTCACCGGGCGGCAGGTGTCTGCCCGCGGCGGCACGGTGCGCTGCGCGATGCAGGGCGACGAGCGCGTCACGCTGAGCGGGCAGGCGGTGACGGTGCTGCGCGGCGAGCTGGCGCTGCGGTAGCGCGGGGCGCTTGGCGTTTGGCGCTTCTTGAAGGATGGGCGTCCGTTCTCCCCCGCACTCCCACGCTCACCCAGCGTTGCGGCAAGCCGGCGCTGCCTCCCGACCGTTCCGCAACCCTCGCGCGCCTGCGCCAAACCGACGCCCCCGCCGTGCGCCGCTCCGGTTTGGATCCGCGTCCGGCACTGATCGGGCGTCACGCCCCCATCAGCGCGGGGATCGCCTCCTCGTGGGCCGCCGCCAGCGCGCCCCGCTCCGCATCCAGCACGCGCTCGCCGCTCACGTCCAGGCGCACCCCGCCCCCGTCGGTCACGCGCCCGATGGCCTCGGCCCGCACGCCGCGCCCCACCAGGGCGTCGCCCACCATCTCGGCCTCGTCGCGGCTCGCGGTGAAGAGCACGCGCGACTGCGCTTCTCCGAAGAGCAAGGCGTCGAGACGATGCGCGTCGTCTTCGGGAAACAGCTCGACCTCCGCCCCGAGACGGTCTTCAGCAAAGATCGCGCTCTCCGCCAGGGCCACCGCCAGGCCGCCGTCCGACACGTCGTGCGCGCTGTTCACGTAGCCGCCACGGATGAGCGATAGGATGGCCTGCTGGACGGCGCGCTCTTCGTCGAGGTCGAGATGCGGCGCGTCACCGGTGGTCGTTTCGTGACGGCGCGCCAGATACTCCGATCCGCCGAGGGGGGCGCGCGCGTGCTGCCACGCCTCGGGCGTCAACAGGAAGATCACGTCGCCGGCCTGCTCGAACGCGGCGG
>PXTX01000065.1 GCA_003023275.1 Bacteroidetes bacterium SW_4_67_19 | reverse complement strand
GTAGGTCGTCTTCGGCCGGCGGGGGGGAGGCGCCGAGGGAAGCCGTCGAGGAGCGGTCGTCAGCCAACGGACTGGAGCAGGCGGAGCGCAGGGCCGAGAACCAAAACCTATCTCCCTCGCGCGGGTAAGCGCAACGGGCGGCACGTCAACCCTTCACGAAAACGACCGAGGCGAGCGGCTGGAGAATCGGAGAAATGGGCGGTCGCGCCGGCTTTCTCGAAACCGGCTCTCGCGCGGCGTATACAACGACAAGTGACATGCCCAGACGCCTCGCCCCTTCCCCGCCGCGTGACATGGCCCAGAATTCTGCCAAAGAAGAAGCTGCCGCCAAGAAAGAGGCCGATGAGACGGCTTCTGAGGAGACGGCTTCTGAGGAGAAGCAGGACGCCGCCGAGGCACCGGCCGCGACCAACGGCCATCCCGACGGCGAAGCGGCCGAAGCGGAATCCGCCTCCGGCGAGGGAGCGCAGCGCCTGACCGTGCTCAAAAAAGAGGGCAAGGTCGGCCAGCTGCGCGAGGCGCTTGCCGCCGACGGAAACGGACGGATGAGCGGCTCGCTGGGCATTGGGCACACGCGCTGGGCCACCCACGGCGAACCCAGCGACGTGAACGCCCACCCGCACTCGTCGAGCGATGGCCGCTTCGCGCTCGTGCACAACGGTATTATCGAAAACTACGGAGCCATCAAGAAGAACCTGCTAAGAAAAGGCTACGAGTTCAAAAGCGGCACCGACACCGAGGCGCTGGTTCACCTCATCGACGACGTGCAGCAGACGACCGGCCTGCTGCTGGAGGAGGCGGTGCGCCAGGCGCTCACCCAGACGGTCGGCGCCTACGGCATCGTCGTCGTCAGCGCCGAGGACCCCGACTTGATGATTGCCGCGCGCAACGGCAGCCCGCTCATCCTGGGCGTCGGCGAGGAGGAAGGCGAGTACTTCATCGGCTCCGACGCCGCCCCGCTGATCGAGCACACGCGACAGGTCGTCTATCTCGAAGACGGCGAAATGGCCGTGGTGCGCCGCGGCGGCTATGACGTGAAGACCATCGAAGGGGCCGAGCTGGAGAAAGAGATCCACGAGCTGGAGTGGGACCTCGAGGAGATCGAAAAAGGCGGCTACGATCACTTCATGCTCAAGGAGATCATGGAGCAGCCCACCGCCCTGGAGGACTGCATGAGAGGCCGCATCAACCCCGAGAAGGGGAACGTCATGCTCGGCGGCCTCACCGAAGTGATGGACGAGTTGCGCGCCGCCGACCGCGTCATTTTGGTGGCCTGCGGAACGAGCTGGCACTCCGCGCTGGTGGGGGAGTACCTCATCGAGTCGCTCGCGCGCGTGCCCGTCGAAGTCGAGTACGCCAGCGAGTTTCGCTACCGCCGCCCCATCCTGCGCGACGGCGACGTGGTCATCGCCATCAGCCAGAGCGGCGAGACGGCCGACACGCTGGCGGCCATCCGCGAGGCGCAGGAGCAGGGGACGCTGGCGCTGGGCGTCTGCAACGTGGTCGGCTCCACCATCGCGCGCGAGACCGACGCGGGCGTCTACCTGCACGCCGGCCCCGAGATCGGCGTCGCCTCCACGAAGGCGTTTACCTGCCAGGTGTGCGTCCTGACGATGATCGCCCTGGCGATGGCCGAGGACAACACCCTCGGCGAGAAAGAAATGCAGGAGTGCCTCGACGCGCTCGCCGCCGTCCCCGACAAGGTGCGCACCGAGCTGAAACGCAGCGAGGAGGTGCGCGAGATGACGAACGTCTACCGCTACGCCAACAACTTCCTGTACCTGGGGCGCGGATACAACTTTCCCGTGGCCCTCGAAGGGGCGCTCAAGCTCAAGGAAATTTCCTACATCCACGCCGAGGGCTACCCCGCCGCCGAGATGAAGCACGGCCCCATCGCGCTGATCACGCAGTTCATGCCGGTCGTCTTCATTGCCATGAAGGACTCGACCTACGACAAGGTCGTCAGCAACATCCAGGAGGTCTCCGCGCGCGACGGCTCGGTCATCGCCATCACCAACGCCGACAATCACGAACTCGACGACCTGGCCGAGTACGTCATGCGCGTGCCCGAGACGATGGAGTTTCTCTCGCCTCTGCTGACGGTCGTGCCGCTGCAGCTCCTGAGCTACCACATGGCGGTCATGCGCGGCTGCGACGTCGACCAGCCGCGCAACCTGGCCAAGAGCGTGACAGTGGAGTAAGGGGAATTCGCATCCGACTCGACCGCCGGCGCCAGTGGCGGCAGCAGTATGTTGGGGGGTGAAAGAAAAGGGCTTAGATTAACCGGGGACACTTTCAGTCGAACAGCCCCTGAAACTTCGTCGCCAGCGGGATCGAGCCGTCCACCGACAGGTCGCCCTGCATCATGAGCTGCATGGGGTTGGCCTCGCCGTTGTTGATGGCGACCCAGTTCTCGGCGCTGGTGGTGAGGGTCGTGTCGGGGGCGTCGTGCGTGCCTTCCTCGACGGTGAGCGTCTGGTCTTCGACGGCGGCGTAGTACGGGCCGCCGCCCTCGCCGGTGAGGTTCAGCTGAACGACGCCGTCGACGTCTTTGGCCTTTTCGGGGTTGAAGCGTTCGGGGTAGGCGTCCAGCAGTTCGTCGACGGTTTCGTAGCGGGGCATTGTTCGGTGCGGGGGAGGGAGAAGAGGGCGAGTGTATACGACTGGGGTGAGCGCGAGAAGGGCCTGTAAAACTCGCCCCTTCGGGGGAGAGAAGTCAACGTCCGCCGGTCGGCGTTTCCTCCGGCGGTCCCGCCGCTTCCAGCGTTGCAGTTTCGCCGCGCTTCGGCCCTACGCTCGTTTCGATCAGCTCGAGGATGCGGCGGTACTCGTCCGTCCAGCTCGACGGCTCGGTGAAGCCGTGGCCCTCGACGGGATAGACGGCCAACTCCCAGTCCTCTTTGCCCAGCTCGATGAGGCGCTGCGAGAGGCGCACCACGTCTTGGAACTGCACGTTCGTGTCCATGATGCCGTGCGCCATCAGGAGCGGGTCGTCCAAGCCTTCGGCGTGGTAGATGGGCGAGGAGCGCGCGTAGGCGAGGGAGTCGGTCGCGGGGGTGTTGAGGATGTTGGACGTGTAGGGGCCGTTGTAGTGTGCCCAGTCGGTCACGCTGCGCAGCGCGGCCCCGCCGCCGAAGTGCTCCGGCTTGGTGAAGAGCGCCATCAGCGTGAGGAAGCCGCCGTAGCTGCCGCCGTAGATGAACGTGCGCTCCGGCCCGATGCCGCGCGTCTTTTCGAGGTATTTCTGTGCGTCGACGTAGTCGGCGAGGTCGCGCGAGCCCATGTGGCGGTAGACGGCCGCGCGCCAGTCGCGCCCGTAGCCGGCGGAGGCGCGGTAGTCGACGTTGAGAACCGTGTAGCCGAGGTCGGCCAGCAGGTTGTGAAATAGGTACTCGCGGAAGTAATGCGTCCAGCCGCGTACCACGTTCTGCGTGTATCCGGCGCCGTGGACGAAGAGCACCGCCGCGCCGTTGGGCTGCTTCGGCTCGAAGATCTGCGCGGGCACCTGCGCGCCGTCGGACGCCTCGAAGCGGACGATCTCGGGCGAGCGCCAGTCGTAGGCCTGCCACGCCTCGGTGGGGGAGCGCGTGACGCGGCGCGCGGTGTGTTCGCCGGCGGGCTGGAGGTAGACCTCGGGGGGGCGGTTCTTCTTCGAGTGCAGCAGGCCGAGCGTCCCGCCGTCGTCCGCGCTGCCGGGCGCCAGGGCGAAGTCGGTCATGCCGCGGAGGTGCGTCAGACGCACGCGCTCGCCGCCGCCGGCGGGCATCCGGTAGACGTGGCGCTCGTGCGGGCTGTGCTCGGTGCTGCGGAAGTACCACGTGTCCCCCTCTTTCGACAACAGGGGGGCGGACACCTCGAAGTCGCCGCTGGTGAGCTGCGTCGTCTCGCCGGTTTCGAGGTCGAGCGTGTAGAGGTGGCTGAAGCCGCTTGCCTCGCTCTGGAAGTAGAAGTCGCCGTCCGGCGTCCAGCCGACTGCGCTGGCGGCGCCCCCCCACGAGATGCCGGGTCCGGCGATCCAGGCGTCGTCGTGCTGGCGGTCGAGCGTGGTGAGCCGGCCGGTCGCCGGGTCGAGGCGCGCGAGCCAGCGGTCCTTGTTGTCGCGGGCGCGCACGTCGAGGACGGCGGCGGTGCCCTCCGCATTCCAGTACGGGCCGAAGGCGTAGAGATCGCGCTTGCGCTTCGCGGAATCGGCCTTTGCGAGGGAGTCGGGGCGCAGGTCGTCTTTTTTGAACTCGGGCACATCGTAGGCGCCGGGCAACTGCGCGAGATCGACGTCGAAGGTGGTGTCGCGCTTCAGGTCCTGCACGTAGAGCGTCGAGCTGCCGCCGGGGGCGCCGACCTTCGGGCGGGCCGTCTCGGTCTGGGTGTAGCCGCTCTCGGTGACGTAGTCGAGCACGGTCGTGGACTTCGCGTCCTCTGGCGGCTGCTCGACGGTGAAGGTGACGAAGCGCCCGCCGGGCCGCAACTGGAGCTGCTCGACGCGGCCCCGTCCGTAGCGAAATGTCGGCGGCGGGTCCTGCGCGGCGCGGTCGCGCTCCCGGGCGGCCTCGCGCTTTTCTTCTTCGTTCTGCTCTTCGCGGAGCGTTTTGAAGAGCGCCTCTTGCTGCTCGTCGACGTAGCCGTCTTCGCTTTCCGTTCCACCGCTTTTCTTCGGCTTCGCGCGCAGGTCGGTGAGCTGGCGCGTGGCGCCGGTGTCGAGGTGTTTTTGAAAAAGGTCGTCGCCCGCGCGGTAGATGACTGCCTCGCCGCCGAGCGAGAAGCGCGGTCCTTGCTCGTCGGCGCGCGTGTCGGTGAGGCGCTGCTTTTCGGGTGCTCCTTCGGGGCTGCGACGGTCGAAGAGGTACAGGTCGCCTTCGTCGGCGTACACCTTGCGGCGCTGCCGGGGGCCGTAGACGTGCTCGCCGTGGTGCCAGCCGTCGAAGAACGCGATCCCGTCGCGGCGCTCCTCGGGGGATACCTTCTGGGGCTCGCCGCCGCCGGCGGGCACGCGATACAGCGAGTCGCTCTCGAACCGGCCCTTCGGGTTCCAGTCGAAGTAGAGCGTCTCGCCGCGTTCGCCCCAGCGCAGGTGCTGCGGCCACGCGCCGACCCACGTCTCGGGCTCCTGCATGATCTGCTCGACCGAGAGCGGCGAGGTGCGCTGCTCGGAGGATTGCGCCCGCGTCTCGGAGGGGACGCCGCCAGTAAGCAGGGCGAGGCCGAGGAGGAAGAGCGAAAGCCAGCGCGTCATGGTCGAGGGCGGGGAGGGACGGATCGTCGGGGCCAGGCGCAACGGATGCGGCTGCGCGATTGTGCCGGACCGACAGGGCGCCGGCTCCCTCCTCCGCGAGTAGCGACTCGGCGGACGGAGCGGGGCTCCCCGCCCGGTGTCTCTATCCCGGTCCCCGTCCGCACCGTACGGATCGTCGTCCATGACATCGCCGATTCGGGATGGTTCACTCCGCCAAACGGCCGCCCCCGTGTCGCACGAGGGCAGCCCGATTCCGTCTGGCGAGCATATCCCCGCCGACGAGCTGCAGCCAGCGCGCCGCAGTTTGCGGTGAGCGCCGCGATCACGACGTCTCCTCGGGATAGAAGTTTCCGTGAAACTGGAACGGAATGTGGTGCGGGACGCGGGCGCGGCCGACTTCGTCGAGCGACTCGGCGTCGAGGACCGCGAGGAACGAGGAGTCGCGCTCGGCGTCGAGGACGACCGTTAGCAATACGCCGTCGGCTTCACCTGCCGCGTCCGGGCGCTCGACGAAGACCGGCTCGCCGGGGTAGCAACCGGGCTGGTGCCACGTCTCGGCGTCTCCCGAGTCGATGTCGATCCGGACGATCTGGTCGATGAAGTTGTCGGGGTTGCGCTGTCCACCGCCCCAGACGTACCGGTAGTCTCGGGTGGCGCGGCGGTCGTCGATGCGCGGCAACTCGATCCGGGTGTCGCTGCAGCGCGAGACGTCGACCGACGAGCCGTCGAGGGGCAGGTGAAACCGTTCGAGATGGCCGGCCGGCGGACCCGTCGTGTCGGCCGAGCGGAGCCGGTCGAGGTAGAGGTCGTCGACGATGGTGGCGTCGTCGTACGCGGCCACGTCGACCTGGAGTTCCCCGTCGACTTCGAAGGCGTTGACGTGGTGGAACCCGAACCGCGCCGGGCCTCGCCACTGGCCGGCGAGTTCGCCGTCCGAGCGCCGCACGGCCCAGAAGCGCGTCCCGAGCTCCGGTTTCCACTCCAGAGCGTCGGCGAAGGTCCCCGAGCGGAACAGCAGCGCCATCGTGTCGAAGACGAGCGGGAATCCGGCGAGCACGACGTACTCGTCGGTGACGCCGAAGCTGTGGAGGTAGGAGGGGTCGTCCGTCTCGATCTCGCGCAGAAGCCGTCGGTCGCCCGAGGCGAAGTCCCTCTCGACCACGCCGTAGCTGCTGGTCCGGCCGAAGGCGAGGGTGACGTTGATCGCCCGGCCCGCATCGCGGTCGACGAAGGGGTGTGCGGTCGACATGTCGGCGTCCGGGTTCTCCGTCGCTGGCACCGGTCCGAGCGTCTTCAGGGTGTCGGGGTCGAAGGCGATGGGAAACGGGGTCTCGGTCATGGAGACGTAGGCGTCGCCGTACGCCGCGACGTTGACGTTTCCGTTGTCGACGGGCTTCTGCGAGAAAAACGACATGATGCGACCGAAGATCGATCGGCAGGGGTCGGTCCCGAACTCGGAGCGCACGATGCGCTCCTCCGCCGTCGCATCCTCGAAGGCGCCGCTCTGCAGGAAGCGGTTGCGGTAGGAGACGTCGCCGTCTCGGAGGCCGAAGCGGTGGAGCATCGCCAGGCCGTCGAACCAGTGATTGTAGGTGTCGTCGCCGCCCTCGAATTTCGCCGGTCCGGTCCGGAGGAGTCGGCCCGAGAGCCACTCCGGGATCGTGCCCTCGACGTCGAGCGATTCGCCGTCCGTTTCGCGTTCGAGACTCTCGAAACCGGCCGCGGACGGAGAAGAGGAAGACATGGTGCACCTCGCGTCATGGTCGAGGGCGGGGAGGGATGGATCGTCGGGGCCAGGCGCAACGGATGCGGCTGCGCGATTGTGCCGGCGGCGCACTGGCCTTCCTTCGCCGAGCCGGGCAGGTCCATCCAACGTGCGCGACGGCTCGGGACATCTTCGCCGGCGGGACCCGCGTGGAGCGCGTGGGGGCCTCACGGAACGCCCCAGTAGGCGTTTACTGACGCTTTTCCGAAAGGCGCGCTTCGAGATGAGCGCGCAACGCGTCGAGCGCGCGCCGGCGGTGACTAACGGCGTTCTTGGCCCCGGCGCTCATCTGGGCGAAGGTCTGCTCGGCGGGCGCGTCGTTGGGAATGAAAATTTCGTCGTAGCCAAAGCCGCCGTCGCCGCGCTCGGTGCGGGCGATGCGGCCGCGGCAGACGCCTTCGACGCAGTGCGTGTCGTCGGTGGAGCCGTCCTGGGCATCGTCGGGATCGGTTAGGGCGACGACGGTGCGAAACTGCGCGCCGCGATTGGGCCGGCCGTCGAGTACGCGCAGCAGCTTGCGCCGGTTGTCGGCGGCGGGGGCCGTTTCCCCGGCGAAGCGTGCGGTGTGCACGCCCGGACGCCCGTCCAGCGCGTCGACCTCCAGGCCCGTGTCGTCGGCGAGGGCCGGCAGGCCGGTGAAGGCGGCGAGCGCTTCGGCTTTCTTGCGCGCGTTGCCCTTCAGGGTGGGGCGGTCCTCGACGACCTCGGGGGCGTCGGGAAATGCGTCCAGCGTGTGCAGGCGCACGGGGAGATCCGAAAGCAGGGCGCGCAGTTCGGCGACTTTGCCGTCGTTGCGGGTGGCCAGCAGGAGGTCGAGGAGGGCGGGCACGGCGCGAGGGTAGGGGGGAAGGAAGAACGACAATGACCGAACCGCCAGTGGCTCGCGGAACGAGAAAGCGGTTTTCGGCCGTTATCTCTGCGGGGTAAGAAGCTAACAGCCAACAGCCAAAAGCTCCACCCCGCGCCGAGAGCGCGAAACATGGACGGGAGCGTGCTGTTGCAGCAAAATGCCTATTTTGGGCGGGGCCGATCCATCGCCTCGCTTCCGCTTTTTCCTTTTTCCGAACAACCCCCAGAACGTCCCTTGTCCGTCGGAGTCAAAGTTCGCGACAAAGAATCCATCGACCGCGCCCTGAAGCGCTTCAAGCGCACGGTGGGCCGCAGCCGCGTGCTGCGCGACTACCGCAAGAAGATGTCGTACACGAAGCCCTCAGAGCAGCGCCGTCTCGATGAGAAACGCTCGGTGCGTCGTCGCCACCGCCGCCGCAAGAACAGCCGCCGTCCTCGCCGCTGAACGAATCCCAATCGGAGATCGAGGATTCGGATGGCATGGCGCAACGCGCGACCGCGTCGATGCGCGGCTGCGTCAGAAGAGGCGAGGCGGCCCGCGCTCGACCACTGGCGTTTCGCAAAAAAGCTGACTGCCGAACGCTGACCGCTACGAGTCCAGCGTGACGACGGCCTTGATGACGCCGCCTTCGTAGCGCGCTCCTTGCGCCAGTGCCTCCCGCGTGTCGTCGAGCGCGAAACAGTGCGTCACCAGCGACGCGAGGTCGACGGCGCCGTCCTGCACCATGTCGATGGCGCGTGGATAGACGCGCTTCATGCGGCGCGAGAAGTTGACGGTCAAGCCTTTGCGGCGCGCCTGGGCGGCGGCGAGGTCGTAGGTGTCGCCTTCGGGAATGCCGACGAGCACGACGCGCCCGCCGATGCAGGCCGCCTCGGTCGCGTGCTGAAAGCCGAGCGGGGCGTTGGTCGCTTCGAGCACCACATCGGCGCCGCGACCGTCGGTCCACGCCGCGACGGCCTCGGGGGTCGGGGCCGCCGCGTCCGCCCCGAGTTGCGTCGCCGCGTCAGCGCGGTAGTCGAGCGGGTCGATGACGTAGACGCGGCCCGCGCCGGCCCGGCGCGCCACCTGCGCCAGCAGCAGCCCGATGGGGCCGGCTCCGAGCACGGCGACCGTTTCCATTGGGCGCAGCCGGGCGAGGTCGACGGCGTGGATGGCCACGCCCAGCGGTTCGAGGAGCGCGGCGTCGTCGGCAGTGAGGCCGGACGGCACCGGGACGACCTCCCGGGGGCGGGCGGTCAGCTCCTCGGCCAGGCCGCCGGCGTGGGGCGCGGCGCCCTTGAAGCGCACGTGCGGGCAGAGGTTGGGGGCGCCGCGCCGGCACCATTCGCACGCGCCGCACGGATGCGCCGGGTCGACGGCCACCAGCGCGCCGGGCGCCAGGTCGAGCCGCTCGGCGCTCGCTTCGGGCACCTCGGCAGAAATTTCGTGCCCCGGCACGAAGGGCAAGTCGCTTTCGCTGTCGCTGCCGCCGGTCGTGCCCTCGCGGAACAGGTGCAGGTCGCTCCCGCAGATCCCGATGCACCGCACGCGCAGGCGCACCTCGTCGCCGGCGGGCGTAGGCCGGGGAACGCGCTCGACGCGCACGTCGCCGGGGCCGTGCAGCCGCGCGGCGCGCATGGAGGGTTCGGAACGCGAGGACCTTTTGTCGCTGCTCATGTACGTTTCACGTCGGGCGTTTGAGCAGAAGAACGACCGAGTGACGCGTGACTCGTGACGCGTGACGTCGCTTGCCCGAGTCGTTTGCGCTCCGATACTTCCAGCAACAGCATTCCGAAATCGTTGACGCTCGAATGATTTTTCAGCTTCCGTTAACGGGCCGCTTCACGCATCACGCGCCCCGAACGGAGTGAGGAAGTACTCCTCGGGGTGCAATACGCATCACTCTTGCCCATAGTAGGCGTCGGCGCCGTGTTTGCGCAGGTAGTGTTTGTCGAGGAGGGCGCGGTCGAGCGGGCCGGCGTCGGAATGGATCCGGTAGGTGTCGAGCGCCTTGCGAGCGACCGATTCGAGGACGATGGCGTTTTCGACCGCGGCGTCCAGGTCGGCGCCCCAGGCGAAGGGGCCGTGCCCGTTCACCAGTACGCCGGGAATCGCCAGCGGGTCGAGGTCTTGTTCGCGAAAGCGCTCGACGATGACCGCGCCGGTGTTTTTTTCGTAGTCGCTCTGGATTTCCTCCTGGCGCATCGCGCGCGTGACCGGGAGGGGACCGTAGAAGTGGTCGGCGTGGGTGGTGCCCAGGCACGGCACCGCGCGCCCGGCCTGCGCCCACGCGACGGCGTAGTGCGAGTGCGTGTGCACCACGCCGCCGACGCCGGTGAACTGGCGGTACAGGTGGCGGTGGGTGGGCGTGTCGGAGGAGGGCTTGAGCTGCCCCTCGACGCGCTCGCCCGTCTCCAGTGACAGCACGGGCACGTCATCGGGGGCCAGCGTGTCGTAGTCCACCCCACTCGGCTTGATCGCCATGACGCCGGCGTCGCGGTCGACGGCGCTGGCGTTGCCCCAGGTCATCTCCACGAGGCCGGCCTCGACGATGTCCTGGTTGGCCTGCCAGACGGTCTGTTTGAGCGCTTCGTAGGCCATGTTTGTGGTGGTAGATGAGGGGGGTGGATGGGGGTCGGCGTTTCCGCGCTTTGCTGGAAGAAAAGCCGCCGGCGGAGTAAAAGACGGTCGTTCGTCGTCGGCCGTCCAGCGCCCCGCGCTACCGCGTCCACAGGTTGTCGTTGCGGTCGGTGTCGGGGTAATACTCCTGCGCGTCGATCTCGACACGCTCGGCCGGGGCGTCGGTCTGGATCGTCCGCTCGACGGTGCGCTGCCCGTCGAGCCACGGGTCGACCGGGATGCGGCGGCGCACGGTGTCGCCGTTGGCCAGCGTCAAGGTCAGGTCCACCGGCATGGCGGCGTTGCCCTCATCGGCGACGGTGACGCGCACGCCGTCGCCCGTGTTTTGCACGGTCTGGAGCGCGTGGTCGAGCGCCCACGTTTCCTCGAAGAAGCTGTCCCAGAACCAGTCGAGGTCTTCGCCGTGGGCCGCTTCGAAGGCGTTGAACAGGTCGTAGGGCAGGGGGGCTGCTCGACCTCTATACCATCCGCGAATCGGCGGGGTTCGATGACCTCACGGTGGGCATCATGGGCGACCTGAAGTACGGCCGGACCGTTCACTCGCTGGCACACGCGCTGAAGAACTTCGACGCCCGCCAGCACTGCGCCAATGTAGCGCTCCTGGTCCTGGATGTGCGGCTGCGTGCCGTTGTCGGGGAAGAAGTCCTTGCGCGCGGCGGCTTCGTTGAAGGTGGTCATGCCTTCATCCATCCAGGCGTGGCGACGCTCGTTGGTCGAGGCGGTCATCGGGATCCACATGTGCGACAGTTCGTGCGCGGTCACGTTGTAGAGCGCGTTGGCGCTCTCGTCGTTGTAGCCGCCCATCAGCGTCATCATGGGAAACTCCATCCCGGTGGGCATGATGTTCATGCCCTCCACGGCGCTCATGTGCGGCCACGGGTAGGCGAGGCCGGTAAATTCGGAAAAGAAGGAAATGGCGTGCTGCTGGTAGCGCGTCACCTCGCTCCAGAGCGGGGCCTGTTCGCGCCAGAACGTGTTGATGTTCGTGTAGTCGGTGGTCTGCCCGTCGCCGTCCGAGCGGTCGCCGACGGGCGTGCGTGCGGCTTCCCAGTTCCAGTCGCCGCCGCGCATCACGCTAAAGGCCACGTCGCGCACGTCGTCGGCCTGGTACTCCCAGGTCAGCGTGCCGTCCGCGTCGGTCGGGGTGGCGCGCTCGCCCGTTTCGAGCACCATCACCGGCTCGTCGGATTGGTGGGCGTTCCGGCGCCGGCGGCGCACCTCGGCGCGCAGGACGTCGTCGGGGTTTTCGAGCGTGCCGGTGCTCTGCACGAACCACTCCGCCGGCGCGGTGATCGAAAGATCGTAGTCGCCGTGGTCGGAGTAGTATTCGGCGCGGCCCAGGTAGCGATCCGTCATCCAGCCCTGCTCGTCCTCGCGGAAGCGCACGTCGTCGTAGACGCTCATGACGGGGTAGAAGTAGGCGATGTAAAACAGATTCGTTTCGCCGTAGAGCTGGGAGCCGCTGTACCCCATGCGGTCGCTGATGCCGGCTTCGGGCACGGTGAAGTGGTACGCGACGTCGAGCGAGGTCGTCGCGCCGGGCATGATGGGCCGCGCGGGGGCCACGATCAGGCGCGTGTCGCTGACGGTGTAGGTGGGGCGGCTCTGCCCGTCGGCGCTCAGCTCCGAGCCGTTCACCGCGAGGCGGCTGATCTCGACGCCGCCGGTGATCTCGGCGTCCTCGTTGCGCTGCACGCCCTGCTTGTGGTGGTTCTGCGCCAGTTCGAGGACGAGAATGCCCAGCGTGTCGGGCGAGTTGTTCTGGTACTGGACGCGCGCGCGGCCTTCGAGGCGCGGCTCGCCGTTGGGGCCCTCGGGCATCAGTTCCACGTCGAGGTCGTAGGTGGGGCGGTTGACCCAGTAGTCGGAGCCGGGGCGTCCGTCGGTGGTGCGTGTGCCGCGCTCGACGGCGCGCTGAAACGGCTCGGGCGAGACGACGGCGTTGGGCAGCGGGCGGCGCTCGGACAGCGAGGCGGGCGACGTCTCGGCGGGCGCCTCGGCATCGGCGTTTGCGTCACCGGCGTTGTCGTCGGCGGGGTTGTCGTCGGCGGCGGGGCGCGGGGAAGCACAGCCGGCGGCCAGGACGAGCAGCGCGACGGCGAGCGAGGTCAGCGAGCGGGGCATGGTGGGTTTGGGGTTGAAGGGTGAACGTTGAAGGTCCGTGCCGTTTTCGGTTTGGGCGAACCGTCCGTCAACGAACCGTAGGGGCGCGACGTGTCGTGCCCGAAACCGACGATCCCAGCAGCGAAAAAACACCAATGGGACCGCCTATTTCACAAAACCGGAGCGAGTGCGGCGCGCGCGGCCGAAAAGAACGGTGCAGCCAGAAAACGGGGCAGCCAGAAAAAAGCCGAGCGCTTCGCCGAAGGGATTTCTTCGGGCGAAACACCCGGCGTGTGAACGTACGAAGGCGCGCCGCTCTGGTGCAATAGCGCGGCCGCAGCTCGGCGACTGCGCCGTGCGTCAGCGGTCGGGCTACTGATCGGGCGACGGGGAGGAGCGGTCGGCGCCGGCGGCTGCAGGCCCGCCCGGGCTGCCGGGACCGTAGGCGGCCAGCTCGCTCGCGCGGTTCCAGTGGCTCAGCGCCTTCTGGAAGGTGTCGTCGGCGCGCAGCCAGATGCGGCGTGCGGCGCGCGTGCCGTAGAGCTTGCTGCCGATGCCGTATTTGAGGTACGTCTTGACGGTTTGCTCATTGGCCTCGGCGTCGGAGCGCAGGAAGACGCCGCTGTCGGGGTCCACTGCGTCGGGCTTGTCCGTCAGGGTCAGCCCTTCTTCGTCGGCGTAGGACCAGAAGGCGTCGACGGTTTCGTCCGAGACGGTGTAGTCCGAGATGAACGCCTCGGAGCGATCCGTCCACTCGTCGCGCAGCTCGGTTTCGCGCTCGGTGAACCAGCGGTTGAGGAACTGGTTCTGCACGCCGCTCTGGCGCATGTAGTGCAGCACGCCGCTGGTGTCGGGCGGGACGATCACGTCGGGCAGAATGCCGCCGCCGCCGAAGACCTTGCGCCCGTGCGCGGTGCGGTAGACCAGCGAGTCGGGGATGCCTTCGGCGTACTCGCTGGCGTCGTACGTCGCTTCGCCGAGCGAGCCGAATTTTTCCTCGTAGTAGTCTTTTTCGTTGCCGTTCTCGTAGGGGGTCTGGATGAGGCGCCCCGCGGGCGTGTAGTAGCGCGCCACGGTCATCTGCAGGACGCTCTCGTCGGGCAGGTTGAACTGCTTCTGCACCAGCCCCTTGCCGAAGGTGCGCTGCCCCATGATGAGCGCGCGGTCGTGGTCCTGCAACGCGCCCGAGACGATCTCGGAGGCCGAGGCGCTGAACGGGTTCACCAGCACGATCACGGGCGGCTTCTCGAAGCTCCCGCCCGCGCTTGAAGCGAAGGACTGGTTGGCCTTGGGCTTGCGCCCTTTCGTCTTGACGATGGTCTGGCCCTCGGAGAGCAACTCGTCGGCGATCTTGACGGCGCTCTGCATCACGCCGCCGGGGTTGCCGCGCAGGTCCAGCACGAGACGTTCCATGCCCTGCCCTTCGAGTTTTTTCATCGCCTTCATGAACTCCTCGTAGGTCTTCATCGAAAAGCGCCCGATCTCAACGTAGCCCGTTTTCTCGTCCACCATGAAGGCGCTGTGGACGGAGCGCAGCGGAATTTCGTCGCGCTCGATGGTGAAGTGGTAGCGCTTCTCGATCCCCGGGCGCTCGATCGTCACGTCAACCGTGGTGCCCTTCGGCCCTTTGAGCTTGTCCTGCACGCCCTGGCGCGAAAGCCCGATGGCCGTCGAGTCGTTGATCTTGATGATGCGGTCGCCAGACATGACGCCCTCCTTCTCGCTCGGCCCGCCGGCGATGGGGCGGATGACCTGCGCGGTGTCGCGCACCACGTCGTACCAGATGCCCACGCCGCCGAAGGAGCCTTTGTAGTTTTGCTTGACCTCCTCGGCCTTCTGGGCCGGGATGAACGTCGAGTGCGGGTCGAGTCCGTCGAGCATCCCCTCGATGGCGTGCCGGGCGGCCTTCTCGGCGTCGACCTCCTCGACATAGCGCTGGTTGACCATCATAAAGGCGTTTCGGAGCTTCTTGAGCTGGTCGAGCGTGTCCTGGTCGTTGAGGGACCGCTCGATTTTCATGCCCAGCAGCGTGCCCACCACCAGCATGACCAGCGCCGGCAGCGCGTACTTCACGGACGGGCGTTTCATGAAACGCTTCATAGAACAAATAGAACGAAAGGAAACGGAAGAGAAAAGAGAACGGATCTGCGCGGCGAGCGCGTCCGGTTCGGGGCTGCTTTGCTAAACGGTGAGCGGTCGCTTTGTTGCACGTCGAGGGCCAAAATTCGCACCATCGAGCCGGCAAAGACGGCAGGAAGAGGTTCCTTCCGCTCGCTCGGATCAGCACGGACGGGGTGAAGTAAAAGACGGGGACAACGTTCACCCAGCCCCCCACCTATTCCACATGAGTCTGCTTTCCTCTTCGCAGGACGCCTCTTCGAAGGACGTTTCTTCTGCCATCGCTTACGAATCCGAAGCATTCCAACAGGCTGTGGACGGGATCGACGAGGCGATTCGCAGCGGCGAGGGAGCGGCCTTTTTCTTCGTCGGGGCCTCGCAGGAGGAAAAGCAGGAAGGGTTGATGAGGCTGTCGACCCCGCAGGAACTGAACCTGCACCGCTTCCGCGTGCCCAATCTCCTCGGCGAGCGCCTCGTGGAGACGCAGGGACATCTGCGCGAGGCCTTCGACCACGCCGATGAGGGCGCGGCCGTGCTCTTCTTCGACGAGGCCGATGTGTTGTTCGACCCGTCGTATGCGGAAAAAGCCGGCGAGGAAGACGCGGCGCTGAGCGACTACTTTTTCGACCGCGTGGAAGCCTACCCCGGCGTGGCCATCGTCTGCTTTTCTTCGCAAGAGTACGTCGACCGCCTCGAAGGGCACAGCGCTGACGTGGTCGTGGAGTTTTAGCGTTGCGGCTTGGGCTCCGGAGTTTGGGATTTCAAGTTTGGGGTTTGGATAATGCAACCGGCAGCCGAGGAGAGCGAGCGGCGCGCGCAAGCCTCATCACGCAACACGCATCACGACCCCGTGCGACTCGCATTTCGCTGGTACGGTGCCGACGACCCGGTGACGCTGGACCCCATCCGGCAAATTCCCGGCGTCGAAGGCGTCGTGAGCGCGCTCTACGACGTACCGCCCGGCCAGGCGTGGCCCCAGAAGGAACTGGCCGCGCTCAAAGAAACGATTGAAGAAGCCGGCCTGCACTTTTCGACCATCGAGAGCATTCCCGTCCACGAAGACATCAAGCTGGGGCGGCCCGAGCGCGAGCGCTACATCGAGAATTACGCCACGAGCATCGAGCGCGCCGGGGCGCTGGGCGTCGAGGTCGTCTGCTACAACTTCATGCCCGTCTTCGACTGGACGCGCACCGACCTGGCCTACCGCCTGCCCGACGGCTCGACGGCGCTTCGCTACGACCACGCCGACCTGAATTCCCTCGACCTCTCCGGCGGCACCGGCGACCTGCCCGCCTGGGCCAGCTACTCGCGCGCCGAGCTGGAGGCGCTCCTGGCAGCATACGAAGACGTCGGCGAAGACGACCTCTGGGAGCACCTCGCGTACTTCCTCGAGCGCGTCGCGCCCGTCGCCGACGAGGCCGGCGTCAAGCTCGCCATTCACCCCGACGACCCGCCGTGGCCCGTCTTCGGCCTGCCGCGCATCGTCACCAGCGGGGCGGCGCTGGAGCGCGTCACCGGGCTGGCCGACACGCCTGCCAACGGGGTCTGCCTCTGCACCGGCTCCCTCGGCGCGAACCCCGACGAAGCACCGGCGTTGCCGGAGACGGCGCGCCGCCTCGGCGACCGCGTCCACTTCGCGCACCTGCGCAACGTGACGACCACCGGCGAGAAGCAATTCCGCGAAACGCGCCACCCCGACGGCGACGTCGACCTTGCCGCCGTCTGTACGGCCCTGCGCGAGAACGACTTCGACGGCCCGATGCGCCCCGACCACGGACGCATGATCTGGGGTGAGGAGCACCGCGAAAACGTGCGCCCCGGCTACGGCCTCTACGACCGCGCCCTCGGCGCCAATTACCTGCTGGGGCTGTGGGAGCGTGCGTAGGGGCGGGAGGGCGGGTAAAAAACCGGGGCGCAAGCTTGACATTGTAAAAGTCAAGCCGTCGGCTCATGTTTAAACACCACCCAACCACCAAACATGCCCGATCGTCAGAATATCGCCGAACGACTCGAATCCATCGGCGCCGCTGCCGTCATTCGCATGACCGAGACGGACCGCCTGCTCCGCGTGAGCGAGGCCCTCGCCGAGGGCGGCGTCGAGGCCATCGAGATCACCATGACCGTGCCCGGCGCCGTCGAGATGATCGAAGCGGCACACCGCGAGATGGGCGACGACGTGCTGCTGGGAGTCGGCTCCGTCACCACGCCCAGGCAGGCGCGCGAGGCCGTCGACGCCGGCGCGCGCTTCGTCGTCAGTCCCGTCTTCAAAGAAGAGGTCGTCGAGGCCACGCTCGACACGAGCGCCGTCGCCATGCCCGCCGGCTTCACGCCGACCGAGATCCAGCGCGCCCACGAGGCCGGGGCCGACTTCGTGAAGGTCTTCCCCGCCAGCATCCACGGCCCCAAGTTCATCAAGGCCGTGCGCGCCCCACTGCCGCACCTGAAGCTCGTGCCCACCGGCGGCGTCTCACTCGACGACGCGGGCGACTGGATCGACGCGGGCGCCGCGATGGTCGGCGTCGGCAGCGCGCTCCTGGACCAGGACGCCATCGCCGCCGGCGACTACGCCACGCTTACCGACAACGCCCGGCGCCTGCGCGACAGCATCGACGCGGCACGGGGGTAATACCGATGACCCACCCAGGACCAGTTCACCCAGAAGACCTCCGGCGACGCGGCGCACCGCGAGGGCGAACACAGCGGGAGCGACCACAACGGAAACGGCCGGCGCGACCCGTACGAAAATCCGGCGCTTCCCATCGCGGAGCGCGCACGTGACCTGCTGGGGCGCATGACGGTGGAGGAGACGGTCCGACCGAAAACTGACGACCCGACCTCGAAACGACGGTCACCTTCTCACCCGAAAGAACCCCGAACCCCAAACTCCAACCCCGAAACTGCCATGCCCAAAACCGTTACCTTCGGCGAAGTCATGCTTCGCCTCTCGCCTCCGCGCAAGCGCCGCTTCGTGCAAGCCGACCGCTTCGATGCCATCTACGGCGGCGGCGAGGCCAACGTCGCCGTCTCGCTCGCCAACTTCGGCCTGGAAAGCTACTTCGCCTCGAAGCTTCCGGAGAACCCCATCGGCCAGGCGTGCCTGAACCACCTGCGCCGCTACGGCGTCGAGACCGACTATCTCGCGCGCGGCGGGGAGCGCCTCGGGATCTACTTTCTCGAATACGGCGCCTCGCAACGCGGGGCGAAAGTCGTCTACGACCGCGCCCATTCAGCCGTCAACGACCTCGCGCCCGACGAAATCGACTGGGCCGAGGCCTTCGAGGACGCCGACTGGTTCCACTGGACGGGCATCACGCCGGCCCTCAGCGACGGCCCGCGCCGCGCCCTCCGGGCCGCCCTCGACGCGGCTTCGGACGCCGGCGTCACCGTCAGCTGCGATCTCAACTACCGCGGCAAGCTGTGGAGCGTCGAAGAGGCGCGCGAGACGATGCGCCCGCTGATGGAGCACGTCGACGTCTGCATCGCCAACGAAGAGGACGCCGACCGCTGCCTCGGCCTCAAGGCCGAAGGCACCGACGTGGAGGCCGGCGAACTCGACGAGGAAGGCTACGCCCGCCTCGCCGAAACGCTCAAAGACGAAATGGACTTCGACACCGTCGCGATCACGCTGCGCGAGAGCTACTCCGCCTCGAAAAACGGCTGGAGCGCCATGCTCTACGACGACGAAGACTGCACCCCCCCGCAGCGGTCGGATCGCTACGAGATCGACCTGGTGGACCGCGTGGGCGGGGGCGACTCCTTCGCTGGCGGTCTCATCTACGGCCTTCTGGAAAAGGAAAACACGAAAGACGCCCTCGAATTTGCCGTGGCCGCCTCGTGCCTCAAGCAGACCATCCCCGGCGACCAGAACCTCGCCACAGTCGAGGAGGTCGAATCGCTCGCCGAAGGCCCCGGCTCCGGCCGCGTCGAGCGGTGAGGGTTGAGCGTGGGGGGCGGGGGGCTGGGAGTAAGGCCGCCCGTCGCCTCGAACTGATTTCGCGAAACTCGCCGCGCAAAAAACGCAGGGACACGCCCGGCGTGTCCGGCCCGAGGGCATCGACCGCCCACGAAAACGATTCCACGCTCCTCCAGC
Organism: Bacteroidetes bacterium SW_4_67_19; assembly: GCA_003023275.1. Lineage (GTDB taxonomy): Bacteria > Bacteroidota > Rhodothermia > Rhodothermales > Salinibacteraceae > QS-8-64-10. The sequence goes on along the minus strand of PXTX01000065.1, from coordinate 4,536 downwards.
AACCCCCCTCAACCGATGAAACCCGTTTCATTCTACGCCGCCCCGTTCGCCCTCGCGCTCGCCGCCGCGCTACTGGCGGGTCCGTCCACCACCCGGGCGCAGCCCCACACCGAGCGCCAGTACCTCAGCGGCAAAGACAAAGACGACACCGAAACGTGGGACTTCAAAGTCACCGGCGGGCGGCGCGCGGGCGAATGGGCGACGATTCCCGTTCCCTCGCAATGGGAGCTGGAGGGCTTCGGCAGCTACTCCTACGGGCGCGACAGCCTCAAAAACGACCAGCCCCGCACCGACGAGGAAGGCATCTACCGCCACCGCTTCACCGTGCCCGAGGCGTGGGAGGGCCAGGACGTGCGCCTCGTCTTTCGCGGCGTCATGACGGATGCGCGCGTCTGGGTCAACGGCGAGCGGGCCGGGCCGGTGCACCGGGGCGCGTTCTACCCGTTCAGCTACGAGGTGGGCGACCGGCTCCAGTACGGGGAAGAAAATAAGATTCGCGTGCGCGTCAGCAAGCGGTCGAGCAATGCCTCGGTCAACCGGGCGGAGCGCTTTGCGGACTACTGGACGTTCGGCGGCATCTTTCGCCCGGTCTACCTCGAAGCCAGGCCCCCGCAACACGTCGAGCGCGTGGCGATGGAGGCGCGCGCCGACGGCCGAATGCAACTCGATGCCCACCTCGACGACGCCCCCGCCGGCAGCCGCGCCGTCGCACAGGTGCAGACGCTTTCCGGAGAAGCCGTCGGCGCGGCCTTTTCTGAAAAGATCGCGGCCGGCGACACGGTGGCGACCCTCCGCACGCAGATCGACGACCCCGAGACGTGGACGCCGGAGGACCCGGACCGCTACCAGGTGCGCGTGCGGCTGAAAAGCACCGACGGTGAGACGCTCCACGAGACGCACGAGCGCTTCGGCTTTCGCACCGTCGAGCTGCGCGAGCAGGACGGCGTCTACGTCAATGGCGAGAAGGTGCGCTTCAAAGGCGTCAACCGGCACGAGTTCTGGCCCGAGTCCGGGCGCGCGACCAGCCGCTCCCTGAGCGTGCGCGACGCGAAGCTCATCAAGGAGATGAACATGAACGCCGTCGTGATGAGCCACTACCCGCCGGGCGAGCACTTCCTGACCGTGGCCGACTCGCTGGGCCTCTTCGTCATCGACGAACTGGCCGGCTGGCAGGAGGCCTACGACACCGACGTGGGCGAACGGCTCGTGCGGGCGATGGTCGTGCGCGACGTGAACCACCCCTCGGTCGTGCTCTGGGCCAACGGCAACGAAGGCGGCTGGAACGAGGCGCTCGACGACGACTTCGCCCAGTACGATCCGCAAAATCGGCCTGTCGTTCACCCGTGGGCCACGCACGACGGCATCAACACCGACCACTACCGCAACTACGGTTGCTGCGCGGGCAGCTTCTTTCACGGTCGCGACGTCTTCATGCCGACCGAGTTTCTGCACGGCCTCTACGACGGCGGCCACGCGGCCGGCTTGCAGGACTGGTGGAACCTGATGCTCCAGAAGCCGCGCTCGGCGGGCGGCTTCCTCTGGGCGCTTCTCGATGAAGCCGTCGTGCGCACCGACCTCACCAATGAGGCCGGCGGCGACACGCTCGACACGCGCGGCAACTGGGCGCCCGACGGGCTCATCGGGCCCTACCGCGAGAGCAAGGAGGCCAGCTTCTACGCCATCAAGCAGATCTGGTCGCCCGTCTACGTGCGCGAGAGCGAAATGGACCGCCTGCCGCCGACCTTCGACGGCACGATCCATCTCGAAAACCGCTACGAGTTTACCAATCTCGATCAGATCGACTTCACGTGGAAGCTGCTCGACTTCCCCGGCCCCGCCGCCGCGAGGGAAGGCGCGCTCACCGACGGTCCCGGCGCCAGCCGACGCGCGCAGACGGTCGCCCAGCGCGGCGAGGCCGAGGCCCCGAGCACGCCGCCGGACCTGGACGCTGCTCTGCCGCTGGGGCTGCCGTCGGACTGGCAATCCCGCGACGCGCTCGCCCTCACCGCCACCGATCCCGACGGGCGCGAGATCTACACGTGGACGTGGATGATCGCTTCCCCGCAGCAGACGCGCGAGCAGATCGGCGAGGCGGAGAGCGGCGACACGGAGGATGTGAGCGGGCGGGCCGGCGACGGGCGCATCCGGATGCAGGCCGGCGAGACGACTGTCGAGGTCGATGCGTCGACGGGGCGGCTGGCGAGCGTTCGGCAGGGCGGGGAGGCCTTTTCGCTCTCGAACGGCCCGCGCCCGGTCGGCATCTATCCCGACAGCCTCACGTCGCTGGATCACTACGCCGAGGGCGACGGCTACGTCGTCGAGGCGACCTACGACGGCGGCCTGAACCGGGTGCGCTGGCGCCTGCTGCCGAGCGGCTGGCTGCGCCTCGATTACGCCTACCGCCACGGCGGCAAGCTGAACCACGCCGGCGTCACCTTCGACTATCCCGAAGAGCAGGTCGAGGGCGTCACGTGGCTGGGGCGTGGCCCGTACCGCGTCTGGAAAAACCGCCGCGCGGGGATGCGCTTCAGCGTCTGGCAGAAGGACTACAACGACACGCGCACGGGGCTGGAGTGGACCCAGCCGGAGTTCAAGGGCCACCACGCCGACGTCCGCTGGGCGCGTCTCGACACGCGCGAAGGGCCGATCACCGTCGCCACCGACACCGAAGACCTGTTCCTGCGCCTCTTTACGCCGGACTGGGGGCCGAATCCGAAGTTCACGGACGTGGCGTTTCCCGCCGGCGACCTTTCGTTCCTGCACGGCATCGCGCCCATCGGGACGAAGTTTCGCCCGCCCCCCGGTACCGGCCCGTCCGGGCGCAAAAACGACCTCGACTGGCGCGACCCGTACACCGGCACGCTCTACTTCCACTTCGGAGAACCGACTGCCGCCGTCGGCGCACGGTGAGCAGGTCGGCGAAACGCGTTTACCGACCGACGGCGGACGGTGGACGGCGGTCGTTCGAGATGAGAATGCGAATCGGTACGAGTGGCGGTGAAGCGTAGAGGCCCGGCGCCAGGAGGAGGAAGCTGCGGGGGCCCCCTTGCGAAACGCCCTTCTTCGCACTCGCTTGACAAACGGGCGTCCTTTGTATTATCCTTTTGTTAAGCGATCGGCTTTTCCCTGCGAAGACGAACCGATGGCGCACGCCGACTCCCATCGACCCGACCCACTGGTCGAGCGCATCCGCCGGGGCGATCGCCGGGCGTTCGAGCGGTGCTTTCGCGCGCACTACGAAGCGCTCTGCCGCTTCGCGCGCGGCTACGTCGACCGCCTCGGCGTGGCCGAAGACCTCGTCCAGGAGGTCTTTCTGGAGGTCTGGACGGAGCGCCGCGACCTCGACGACGTGGAGCGCTCGCTGAGGGCCTACCTCTATGGCATGACGCGCCACCGCGCGCTCAAGCACCTGCGGAGCGAGCGCGTGCGAGCGGAGTGGGCCGCGCGCGGCGACCTGCGCCGAGCCGTCCCGGCCGCCGTGCCCGACGAGGCCGACGACGCGCTCCACCACGAAGAACTGGAGCAACAGGCCCAGGAGGCCGTCGACGCGCTTCCCGAGCGCCGACGCCAGATCTTCCTGCTCTCGCGCCGCCACGAGCTGACCTACGCCGAAATCGCCGGGGCGCTCGACCTTTCCGTCAAAACCGTCGAGACGCAGATGAGCCGCGCGCTGCGGTTCCTGCGCGAGCGCCTCGAAGACGCGACGACGCCGTGAGGGGGGCGTGATGCGTGAGAATTGATGCGTGAGAATGCTTGCTACGGTCGTAGAAAGAAGATGCGGGCAGCATCGCCGACGTACGGGTAGCGTCGCCGGCAGAATCGAGGCGCAAGCGGACCGGTCGGACGTTATTACGCAATACGCTTTACGCAATGCGACCAATTCATCTTTTCTTGAAAGAAGGCTGTCAGGGTAGCCGGGGGAGCGAAGGTCCCCAGCCGGTGAACGACCGACGAACGATCGTTCGAGAAATAGTTCACTGCGCGGAGCGCCTTCGCCCATGGAAAGCGGTACCGACCGGCCCGTCGACTGGAAGCTGCTGACGCGGTACGTGGCGGGGGAGTGCTCGGGCGAGGAGCGCGTCGTCGTGGAAGCGTGGGCGGCGTCGGACCCCCGGGGCCGGGAGATACTGGAGGATCTGCGGCGCGCCTGGGAGGCCGTCGGCCGAGAGGAAGGCGATTCGCCGGTGGACGTGGATGCGGCCTGGGACGAGTTGAGCCGCAAAATGCAGGAAGCGGGTCGTGATTCGCCGCCGCAACCGCAGGCGCCCGTTCCCGCCGGTGATCGACCGGCGCAACAGCGCGGCGGCGAACGTCATTACGTCCCGCAGCGCCGGCTCCGCGCTGGAGCAGCAGCGGCCGTAGCGCTCGTGCTCGTGCTGGCGGGCGCACTGCTTTGGGCGAGCGGATGGCTTGGCAGCAAGGCGGGGCCGGACGGAAAAGTCTTTACCACCGAGCGCGGCCAGCGCGCCGTCGTCGATCTGACGGACGGCACGCAGGTCCATCTCAATGCCGACAGCCGCCTCGTGCTTCCCGGCG
>PXTX01000064.1 GCA_003023275.1 Bacteroidetes bacterium SW_4_67_19 | reverse complement strand
CGTACTCGCTTTAGCCATCGGCCTTTAGCCACTCGCCCCGACAACCGAAAACCCAAAACCGAAGACCCAAAACCCAAAACTACCGCGCCGTGTCGGCCTTCGAGGCACGCTGGAGGCTGTCGCGGGTCTGGCGAAAGCGTCGCACGTCGCGATTGTGCTCGGCGAGCGTCTCGTTGAAGTAGTGCCCGCCGCGCCCCGTGGCCACCGCGTAGAGGTAGTCGTGCTCCTCGCGCCCCAGGACGGCCTTGAGGGCTTTGGCGGACGGATTCGTGACCGGCCCCGGCGGCAGGCCGGCGATCTGGTACGTATTGTACGGATGCTGGATCTGGTAGTCTTCGTAGAGAAGGCGGCGCTTCCGGCCCTCCTCCTGGATGATGGCGTACTGCACGGTCGGGTCGGCCTGAAGGGGCATCCCCTGGTCGAGGCGGTTCAGGTAAACCCCTGCCATCGTGGGCAACTCGCCTCCAAGCCCTGTTTCCCACTGAATGATGGAGGCGAGTGTGACGACCTCGTCCTGGGTGAGGCCGAGGCTGTCGGCGCGCCGGGCGCGGGCCTCGGTCCAGAATGTGCCGAACTGCTCTCTGGCCTTTTTGATAATGCGCTCAGGGGCGTTGAGCCAGTAGGCACTGTACGTGTTGGGCATCAAGTAACCGAAGAGGTGCGTCGTGTCGGTGCCCAGCGCCTGTGCGAGCGAGTCGCTGTTCAGGGCGTCGAGAAAGTCTTTTTCGTCGAACGCCATGTTGCGCGCAGCCACGGCGGCGGCCACCTCGGGGCGCGTGCCGGGCGGAATGGCGATGCGCACCTGCGACTGGAGCCCCTTGCGGATGTCGTCGAGCATCGACCAGTTGGAAGCCCCGTCGGCGATACGGTAGTACCCGGCCTTGACCTGCCCGCCCCAGCCGGTCACTTGGCCGAACCAGCGCATCGTGCGCCGCGATTCGAGGATGCCGTTCTGCTCCAGCGAGTCGAGCAGCGTCGAGAAGCTCGCCCCGCGTGGGATCTTGACGCCGCGCTCGCCTTCGTAGCCGGTCGTGTTGTCGCTGAAGGCGACCCAGTAACCGGCCCCGGCCGCCACGAGACCCAGCAGCACGAGCACCGCGCCGGCGATCAGCAGTTTCTTTTTCACGATAGAGAAGGGGGAAAGGAGCGCGGGAGAGCGGGTAGCGCGGGAGCAAATGACGTTGAGCAGAAACGCCTGCGGCGGAAAATGTTCGGCTCGCCACCGCGAAGGAACGACGGTTCGCTGTCCACGGGCCTCCGTCCTCAAGCCAGTTCCAGGCCGGGGTCTACGTCGAGAGCGAGGGGCGCTTCCTTGCTGCTGGGAGGATCGTGCCGGAGGCGGCGGTGGGCGGCGGCGCAGATCATGGCGGCGTTGTCGGTACAGTATTCCATCTCGGGAATGAAGAGGCGCCGGCCTGCCGTCTCGGCGCGCTCGCGAACTATCGCGCGCAGGCGCCGGTTGGCCGCCACGCCGCCGACGAGGGCGAGGTCGGAGGCGCCGACGTCGTCGGCGGCCTCGAAGAGCACGTCTGCCAGCACCTCGACGATGGCTTCCTGGACGGCGGCGCACAGGTCGGCGCGGTGGCGGTCGAGGTAGGCGGCGCGCTCCTCCTCATCGCCGACGTCACGCAGGTGGTAGAGCACCGCCGTCTTGAGGCCGCTGAACGAAAAGTCGTAATCGCTACCGCCGGGCCGCGAGCGGGGAAAGTCGTGGAACGCCGGGTCGCCTTCGTCGGCGAGGCGGCCGATCTCGGGGCCGCCGGGATAGGAAAGCCCCAGCAGCTGGGCGGTCTTGTCGAAGGCTTCGCCGGCGGCGTCGTCGCGCGTCCGGCCCAGCAACTGCGGTGGCGCGTCAGCCTCGTCGACCAGCAGAAGCCGCGTGTGCCCGCCGCTGGCGATGAGGCAGAGCAGCGGCGGCTGCGGCGTCTCCTCTTCCGCCATTTCTTCCAGAAAGACGGACGCGAGGTGCCCTTCGAGGTGGTTGACCCCGATCAGCTCCGCGCTGAGGCCCAGCGCCAGCGCCTTGGCGTAGCTCAGCCCCACCAGGAGCGCCCCGCTCAGGCCCGGCCCGCGCGTGACGGCGACCGCGTCGAGGTCGGCAAACCCCGCCCCGGCCCGGTCGAGCGCCTCGGCCACGACGGGCGCGATGAGCCGCTGGTGCGCGCGCGAGGCGACCTCCGGCACCACGCCGCCGAACTCCGCGTGCTCCGCCTGCGCGCTGGTGACGCTCGACTGCAGGACGCCGCCGGTCATCACCGCCGCGCACGTGTCGTCGCACGAGGTCTCGATGCCGAGGGTGGTCACGGGGATGGGAGTGCGGGGGGGTGGGAGTGAGCGTTCTCCGCAACGTACTTGCACGGGCGGACCGTCGTTCGTTGCCGAACGTGAAAAAAGCACCCGTAACTGCCGTTCTGCAACGTGCTTCCTGCTATGCATCGCGCGCAACGGTTCACGCGCTACGTGCTGGGCGGTCTTTTCGTCGTGGCCGGCGTCTTGCACTTTGCGGCGCCGGGCTTCTACCTGGCGATCATGCCGCCGTACCTGCCGCAACCGCGCGCGCTCGTCTACATCAGCGGAGCCGCCGAGATCGCCGGCGGGCTGGGGCTTTTGCTGCCGCCGCCGGTGCGCCGCTGGGCGGGCCTCGGGCTGATCGTGCTCCTGCTGGCGGTTTTCCCGGCCAACGTGCACATGACGCACGAGGCCGTCGCGTCGCGGGGGTGGGCGGCGCCCTACACGCTGGCGACGCTGGCGCGCCTGCCGCTGCAGTTCGTGCTCCTCGCCGTCGTCTGGTGGGCCGCGCTGCGGAATGGGCGCGCGGACGGAGCGCGCGAGCGGCGTCGCCCGTGACCCTTTCATTTTTGGCCGCCGGGTGCGATCTTGTCCACTGTCGCTTCCGCTCTTCTTGAAGCGGCGTCGTCTTTTCCCGGACTGTCTTCCAGGCTGTCTTCCGCCGTCATGGCCCGCTTTCGTTCGGTGTGCTCACTGCTGCTGCTGCCAGCCGTTCTCGCAGCGGCGCTCACGGCCTCGCCCGCTCGCGCCCAGCGCAGCGGGACGCTCAGTTCCTTCAACGTGCTCAAGATGGAAGCCTCCACGCGCGCGGCGGCGATGAGAGGGGCTTTCTCGGCGGTGCCCGACGGCGATGCGGGGGCCTCCTTTTACCATCCGGCCCTGCCGAACGAGCAGTCTCACAACGCCCTTTCTGTCAACTACCTGAATCACCTGAAGGGCATCAACGCAGGCTTTATGGCTTACAGCCGCCACTTTGAGGGCGTCGGCACCGCCAGCGCGGGACTGCGCTTCTTCAGCTACGGCGAACTGGAGGGGCGCGACGAGCAGGGCTACGAGACGAGCGGCTTCGGCGCTTCGGACGTGGCGCTGACGCTGGGCCTCTCGCGCGCGCTGACGGAACGCATCCACGTCGGGGCCAACGTGCATGCTCTCTATGGATCAATCGGGCCCCCCAGCGCGACGGCCCTGGCGACCGACCTGGGCCTCCTCTACCACCTCGCCGAGCAGCAACTCACGGTAAGCGCCTCGCTCAACGAGCTCGGCTGGGT
>PXTX01000063.1 GCA_003023275.1 Bacteroidetes bacterium SW_4_67_19 | reverse complement strand
GGAGCGCGTCGCGCGCGGAATCTACGCGCTCCCGAATCGGGAGATCACCGAGCACCATGACCTGGCCGTCGTCGCCAAGCGCGTAGGCAAAGGCGCAGTCGTGTGCCTGCTCTCCGCGCTCCGCTTTCACGAGCTGACTACGCAGGCCCCCTTCGAGGTGTGGATGGCGCTGGAGGAGGGGCGCTGGGAGCCGAAGTCGGATTCCGTTCCGCTCCGCACGGTGCACATGTCGGAGGCTTCGCACTCGGCTGGCGTGGAGGAGCAGGTCGCTTGGAAGGTGCCGGTAAAGGTTTACAGCCCGGCCAAGACGGTCGCGGACTGTTTCAAATTCAGAAGCGCGGTCGGCCTCGATGTAGCGCTGGAGGCGCTGCGGGCCTTCCGGCGGCCCTCTTCTCCCGGCGGCGCAGACACCGGATCAATGGACGAACTGTGGTGCTTCGCGGGGATCTGCCGGGTGCGTAGTGTCATGCGTCCATACATGGAAGCTATCGCGTAATGGAACTGCGCCACCTCCGCTACTTCGCCGCCCTGGCCGAGGAATTGCACTTCGGGCGCGCCGCCGAGCGCGCCTTCGTCGCGCAGTCCACCCTGAGCCAGCAGATTCAGACCTTCGAGGCCGAGCTGGGCACGCAGCTCTTCGAGCGCTCGCGGCGCGGCGTGGCGCTGACGGAGGCGGGCGAGACGCTCCTGCCCTACGCCCAGCGCGTACTCCGCGAAGCCGAGCGCGCCGAGCGCGTCGCCCACGCCGCCGAAAGCGGCAAGGCGGGTCTCCTGCGCATCGGCTACGAAGCGACGGCCATGCGCAGCGGCCTGCCGGAGGCCATCAAAGCCTTCCGCACAGAGGCCCCCGGCGTCACCCTCGACCTCGACGAAGAGGGCAGCCGCGCGCAGGCCGAGGCGCTGCGCAACGGCGACCTCGACGTGGGCTTCGTCTTCCTGCCGGTCGACGAGCGCGGCCTCCGCGTCGAGCCGCTCATCGAGGCGCCCGCCGTCGTGGCGCTGCCGGAAGAACACCGCCTGGCCGGACGTGATGCGGTGCCGCTGCGCGAACTCGAAGAAGAGCCGCACGTCATGTGGGCGCGCGACGCCACCCCCAGCCTCTACGACGACTACCTGCGCGCCTGCCACGACGCCGGCTTCGCCCCGCACGTGGTGCAGGAAATTCGCTACGGGGAGAGCCTGCGCGGGCTGGTGGCCGCCGGGCTGGGGGTGGCCGTGGCGCACCCGTCGAGCACGCAGGTGCAACGCCCCGGCGTCGTCTACGCGCGGCTGACCGAGCCGCAGGTCCCGCTCACGCTGGGCGCGGCCCGGCCGCAGTCCACCGACGACGCGCCCGAGGCCGTGCGCGAGCGCTTCCTGCGCGCCGTGCGTCGCGCCGAGGCGTTCGCTAATGACGCGGCCTCCTCTCGAGCACGATAATCGTCAAGCACGATAATCGAATCGCCCTTGCCTCGCTACGCCCCGCCCGCCGCATGAACGTCTCTCCCGACACCGACGCCGCTCGTCAGGCGCTCGACGGACTTCTCGCCCTGCTGGAGCTGGAAAAGATCGAAGAGAACATCTTTCGCGGCCAGAGCGCACCGATCAGCTCCGAAAAAGTGGTCTTCGGCGGGCAGGTCGTCGCGCAGGCGCTCACCGCTGCCGCGCGGACGGTGCCGCCGGAGCGCGCCGCGCACTCGCTCCACGCCTACTTCATCCTCCCCGGCGATCCCGGCGCGCCCATCGTCTACGACGTGGACCGCATTCGCAACGGCGGCAGCTTTACCACGCGCCGCGTCGTGGCGATCCAGAAGGGCGAAGCCATCTTCAACCTATCGGCCTCCTTCCAGGTCGCCGAGGACGGCTTCGAGCACCAGGTCGAGATGCCGGACGTCCCGCCGCCGGAAAAACTCGACGACGAGCGCACGCGGCACCGCGACGTGCTCCGGCAGATGAACGAAAAGGAACGCGACGCCCTCTCCGACAAGACACTTCGGGGCCTGCACGCCCGGGCCGAGCGGGCGTGGCCGGTCACGTTTCGCCCGGTCGACCCACAGGACCCGCTGCGCCCCGACGAGGGGCCGCCCGAACGCCGCGTCTGGATGCGCGCCGCCGGCCCCCTGCCGGACGACCCGGCACTCCACCGCGCGCTGCTGGCCTTCGCGTCGGACTTTGGCCTCCTGCGCGCAGCGATGCGCCCGCACGGCCTCTCGTTCATCCAGCCGGACTTCCTGGCCGCCAGCCTCGACCACGCGCTCTGGCTGCACCGTCGCCGCTTCCGCCTCGACGAATGGCTTCTCTACGACACCGACGGCCCCAGCGCTGGCGGGGGGCGCGGCCTCAGCCGGGGGCAGCTCTTCACCCGCGAGGGGCGGCTCGTCGCCTCCGTCGCGCAGGAAGGGCTCATGCGCCGGCGCAAACGTGACGCGTGATTCGTGATGCGTGATTCGTGATGCGTGATTCGTGACGCTTCCGGTCTACGAAGGACGAAAAACCATTCAAATGGCAATGAAGGCCGAATGGCATAGCCAGTAGAACCGAAGCGCAACCGATTCGGGCTACTTTCATCACGCGCCCTGACGGCTGAGCGCTGACGGCTACCCATCCAACGCCTGCTCCAGGTCGGCGACGAGGTCGTCGGGGTGCTCCAGGCCCGCCGAGAGGCGCAGCAGGCCCGGCGGCGTCGCCGAGGAGGGCGGCTCGACGGGCGCGCGGTGCTCGATCAGGCTCTCGGTGCCGCCGAGGCTGGTGGCGCGGACGAACACCTCGCAACCGCCGGCCACTGCGTTGGCGCGCTCCGCGCCGCCCGAAACTTCGAAGGAGAGCATCGCGCCGAAGCCGTTCATCTGCTCGCGCGCGACGGCGTGGCCGGGATGCCCGTCGAGGCCGGGGAAGTGCACCTGCTTCACGGCGGCGTGGCCCGCGAGGAAGTCGGCCAGGCGAGCGGCGTTCTGCTGCTGGGTGCGCAGGCGGACGGCGAGAGTGCGCATCCCACGCAGGGCCAGGTGCGCATCGCGCGCCCCCAGCACGGCCCCGGCGGTCTGCTGCACGCGGCGCACGCGTCCGAACAGCGTGCTCTCGCCCGGCGCGACGACGGCTCCGCCGAGAAGGTCGGAATGGCCGCCGAGGTACTTGGTCGCGGAGTGCACGACGGCATCGGCCCCCAGCGTGAGGGGGCGCTGCACGAGCGGCGTCGTCCACGTGGCGTCGACGACGAGGAGCGCGCCGGCCTCGTGGGCCGCGTCGGCGGCGGCGCGGAGGTCGGTGATCTTGAGAAGCGGGTTCGAAGGCGTCTCGGCCCAGACGAGGCGCGTCTCGGGGCGCAGTGCTGCGCGCAGGGCCGCCGGGTCGGTCAGGTCGGCCTCGGAGAAGGTCAGGCCCCACCGCTCGAAGACCTCGGCCAGAAGCACGCGCGTGTTGTAGTACACGTCGTCGGCCAGCACCACGTGCGCGCCGCGTTCGAGGCTCTGAAAAATGGCGTTCACGGCGGCCATGCCCGAGGCGAACGCCGCGCACGCCAGGTCATGCTCGCCGGCGCCTGCTTCCAGGTCAGCCAGAGCCCGCTCGAAGCGCCCGCGCGTGGGGTTGCCGACGCGGGCATAGAGGGGGTCGCCGTGCAGCGCGCCCTCCGCGTCGCGGGCGAAGGTGGTGGAGACGTGCACGGGCGGCGTCACGGCGCCGGTGGCCGCGTCGGGGCCGCCCGAGCCGCCGTGGGCGAGGCGCGTTTCGGGGTGGAGGTTCACAGTTGAACGTGGAAGGGGGGAGGTGGAAGGTCGTCGGTGGTACGAAGGTACGAAGCGCTCCGGGAAAGAACGAAGACGCACTGCGTACGATCACTCCCACGCTCCCGCACTCCCACGCTCCCGCACCCAGATGAACGCCGACCTCAGCGCGTTGCGCCGCGAGTACGCGCAGGACGCGCTCATCGAGGAGACCGCCGCGCCGGATCCCGTGACGCAGTTTGCCGCCTGGTTTGCCGAAGCGCAGGCCGACGACGGCATTGCCGATGCCAACGCCATGACCCTCGCCACCGCCGACGCGAGCGGGCGCCCCTCCGCGCGGATCGTGCTGCTAAAGGGCTTCGACGACGAGGGATTCATCTTTTACACCAACTACCGCAGCCGCAAGGGCCGCGAGCTGGCCGACAACCCCTGCGCCGCGCTCACGTTCTGGTGGCCGGCCCTGGAGCGGCAGGTGCGCGTCGAAGGCCGCGCCGAACGCCTCCCGCCCGAGGCCTCCGACGACTACTTCCGCCAGCGCCCGCGCCCGAGCCGGCTGGGCGCGCACGCCTCGCCGCAGAGCCAGCCCATCTCCGGCGGCCGCGCGCAGCTCGAAGAGCGCTTCGAAGAGGCCCGCGCCCGCTTCGACGGGCAGGAGGACGTGCCACGTCCCGGGCACTGGGGCGGCTACCGCATCGCGCCGGTGCAGGTCGAGTTCTGGCAGGGCCGCCCCGGCCGCCTGCACGACCGCCTGCGCTACCGCCGCTCCGAGGACGACGACGCCGGGGCCGGCTGGACGCTCCAGCGCCTCGCGCCGTAGCCTGCGGACGGCGGTCTCTCGACCCCCCTTCTCATCCTTCCCCCTTCCCCCACCCTTCCATGCCTCGCACCATCAGCATACTCGGCTGCGGCTGGGTGGGCCTGCCGCTGGGGCGGGCGCTCGCCGACGGCGGCCACCGCGTCAACGGCGCGACGACCACGCCCAGCAAGCAACCAGCGCTGGAGGAGGCAGGCGTTGCCCCGTACGTCCTGCGCCTCGCCCCCGGCTTCGACGACCGCGAACGCGCCGCCGATTTCTTCGCCGGCGCCGACGTGCTCGTGTTCACCGTACCGCCGCCCCGCGACGTAGACGACCGCATTGCCTTCTACAAAAAGCAAATGCGCGCCGCCCTCGATGCGGCCCGCGCCGGCGAAAGCAGCGTGCAGCACGTCCTCTACACCAGCTCGACCGGCGTCTACCCGCCGCGCGGGCGCGTCGTGACCGAGAGCGACGCCGCCTCTACCGACGCCGAGATCGCCGCGCTCAAGCGCGAGAGCAGCCGCGCCGTCCTCGCCGCCGAACGGGTGCTTGCGGAGCAGGCGTCCGAGGCGAATTTCAACCACACCGTCGTGCGCCTGGCCGGCCTCTACGGGCCGGGGCGCGACCCCGGACGCTTTCTGGCCGGGCGGGCGGACCTCTCCGAGGGCAGGCGGCCCATCAACTTCGTGCACCAGGACGACGCCGTCGGTGTGCTGCGCGCCGTGATCGAGCAAAACGCCTGGAACACGGTCTTCAACGCCTGCGCCGACGCGCACCCCACGCGGCGCGACTTTTTCCAGCAAAAAGCCGAAGCCGCCGGGCTGGAACCGCCCACCTTCTCCGACGACGAAAAGGGCGCGTTCAAAGTGGTCTCCAACGCGAAGGTGAAAGAGCAACTGGGCTACGAATTTCGCCACCCCGACCCGTTGGCGTGATTCGTGACGCGTGATTCGTGACGCGTGATTCGCGATGAGGCCAATCCTCGTCGCTCCGGGCGAGACGCTACCGGCAACGCCGTTCAAAAAGCGCGACGCTGGAACTCGCTTTCAACACATGCAGAATAGCAGCCTCACGCGCCCCGAACGGAGTGAAGGGCCCCCTGCGGGTCATGCCCTTGTGGTAGAAGTACGCTCCGGGGGAAAGTGCACTGGGGCCAGCACTATAGCCTTCAGGTTGCAACACGCATCACGTTTTACGCATCACGTCTTACGCATCTCGCTTGCGTTCTTCAACCGTTACAATCTGCCTCGGCAAACGAGCAACAAACGGGCCGCCTGCCGGTAGAGCGCCAACGAGCCGACGCCCCTGCGCGCACCGCTTTGCCCACCTCCGAAGTACCCATGTCCTCCGAAGGGCCTGCCGCTGCCGGCGCCGCTACCGTCGGCGTATCTCCGTCCGACTCGCCCGCACACGAACCGCACTCGGGACCTGAGGATCTCCCCAAGGCTCGCGACGACGGCGCGCCTGGCGACGCCTCGTCCGTCGAGGAAAACCCGTCGCTGGTGAGCCCGCGCCTGCGCGCCACCGACTGCGCCGGCACCTCGATGATCGAACGCTACCGGCGCGTGCGGCAGTTCACCGTCGACTTCTGCGCCCCCCTCGCGCCCGAGGACATGGTCGTGCAGACCAGGGAGAACGTCAGCCCCACGAAGTGGCACCTGGCGCACACGACCTGGTTCTGGGAAACGTTCGTGCTGCGCGAACATGCGCCGGGCTACGAGCCCATCGACGACACGTACGCCTACCTGTTCAACTCCTACTACATTCAGGCCGGCGAGCGCCACTGCCGCGACCAGCGCGGCTACATCAGCCGGCCCACGGTCGAGCAGGTGCTCGGCTTCCGCCGCCACGTCGACGAGGCGATGCACGCCCTCTGGGACGAGGCCGACGACGCGACGCGCCAGCAGCTCGCGCCGCTCATCGAGATCGGCCTCCAGCACGAGCAGCAGCACCAGGAGCTTATGGTGACGGACCTGAAGCACGTGCTGAGCGTCAACCCGCTGCGGCCCGCCTACCGCTCGGGGCTGGCGCCCCCGGAGGGAGACGCGCCGCCGCTCGCGTGGCACGCCTTCGACGAGGGCCTCTATGAAATCGGCTACGACGGGGACGGCTTTTGCTACGACAACGAAGAGCCGCGCCACCGCGCCTTCGTCGAGGCGTTCGAGTTGGCCAACCGCCCCGTCACCAACGGCGAGTTTATCGCCTTCATCGAAGACGGCGGGTACGAGACGCCCGCCCTCTGGCTCTCCCCCGGCTGGGCGACGGTGCAGGAGCGCGAGTGGAGCGAGCCGTTCTACTGGGAAGAGAAAGGCGGCGGATACGTCTACTACACCCTCGGCGGCGAGCGCCCAGTGAACCCCGATGCGCCCGCGGTTCACCTCAGCTACTACGAGGCCGACGCCTTCGCCCGCTGGGCCGGGGCGCGCCTGCCGAGTGAGGCGGAGTGGGAACTCGCGGCCCGCTCGCACCCCGTCGAGGGCCATTTCGTGGGCGAGGAGCGTTTCCAGCCCGTCCCGGCCACCGACGCGAGCGCCGGCGGTTCCAGCGACGGGCTTCATCAACTCTTCGGCGACGTGTGGGAGTGGACACGCTCGGCCTACGGCCCGTACCCCGGCTACGAACCGCTCCCCGGCGCCATCGGCGAGTACAACGGCAAGTTCATGAGCGGCCAGTACGTCCTGCGCGGCGGCTCGTGCGCGACCAGCCAAAACCACGTGCGCCCCACCTATCGCAATTTCTTTCACCCCGACGAGTGCTGGCAGTTCACCGGCCTGCGCCTGGCTCGTGATGCTTGAGTTTTCCCGCGACGCCCAAGCCCGTGGGAAAGAGGAGACGGCAATTCTCGACGAGCTTGCTGGACAGCAAAAGCGTGATGCGTAATGCAACCTGAAGGCTTATAGTGCTGGCCCGCAGTGCACTTCTACCACAAGGGCATGACCCGCAGGGGGCCCTTCCCTGCGGTCAGGGCGCGTGTTGCGTGAGGTTGCTATCTTTCGTGCGTTGAGGGCACGTTCCAGCGTCGACGCTCTTTGAACGGTATTGCCGTGGCCTCTCACTCGAAACGATGAGGGCCGGCGTCCTCACGAGTCACGCATCACGAATCACTTTCTAAAGCATTTCCACATGCCTGTTTCTGCTGAAGAAGCGACCGAGCACGCGACGGATCGAGAAACCTCCGTCGAGACATCGGATTTTCGCCGCGACGTGCTCGAAGGCCTCCGCGCCCGCGAGAAGGCCATTCCCTGCAAACACCTCTACGACGAACGCGGCTCGCAACTCTTCGACCAAATCTGCGAGCAGCCGGAGTACTACCCGACACGCACCGAAATCGCCATCACGCGCGACCACCTCGGTGAGATCGTCGACAAGATCGGCGCGCAGGCGCTCTTGATCGAGTACGGCAGCGGCACGAGCGAGAAAACGCGCCTGCTCCTGGCGGCGCACCCGTCGCTGGCCGGCTACGTGCCCATCGACATCGCGTGCCTGCACGTCCAGGAAGCTGCCGAACAGATCCGAGACGAGCACCCGGAGTTGCGCGTCGAACCGCTCTGCGCGGACTACACCGAGGACTTCGAGTTGCCGGACGTAAACGGCGACGCGCGACGCCGCGTGGCCTACTTTCCCGGCTCGACCATTGGCAACTTCGACCCCGAAGACGCGCAGGACTTCCTCGCGCGGATCGCCGAGACGGTCGGGGCCGGCGGCGGCCTGCTGCTGGGGGTGGACCTGATGAAGGACGAGCAGACCCTGCGCGCGGCCTACAACGACGAGGCGGGCGTCACGGCGGCCTTCAACAAAAACCTCCTGCGCCGCATGAAGCGCGAGCTGGACGCGGAGCTTTCCGTCGACGACTTCGCGCACGAGGGCCGCTACAACCCCGGCCGCGGCTGCATGGAGATGCACCTCGTCAGCCAGACCGCCCAGGCCATCGTCATCGGCGACGAGGCCTTTTCCTTCCCCCAGGGCGAGACGATCCGCACCGAGCGCTCGCACAAGTTCACGCGCTCGGGCTTTGCGCGTCTGGCCCGCCGCGCCGGCTTCCGCGTCGATGCGGTCTGGACCGACGCGGACGACCTCTTCAGTGTGCAGTACTTGGAACGGGCCGCGTAGAACGGGCCGCGTGGCACGTCACGTTCTACGTGGTACGCCTCACGCTTCTCGCAACGCCACGACGTTCTCCACGTGCGCCGTCTGGGGGAACTGGTCCACCGGCTGCACCGCCGCGAGCCGGTACGCGCCGCCCCCCGCGGCTTCGCGCAGGCGCTTCAGGTCGCGCGCCTGCGTCTGCGGGTCGCAGCTGACGTAGACGACGCGCTCGGGGCGCAGCGCGGCGATGCGCTCCGGTACGCGCTCGTCCATGCCTGCCCGCGGCGGATCGGCCAGGAGCACGTCGGGGCGCCCGTGCTTTTCGGCAAACGCCTCGGTGAAGCGCTCCTCGACCGCGCCGGAAAAGAAGCGCGCGTTCGCCACGTCGTGCGCCGCCGCGTTCGCCCGCGCTTCCTCGACGGATGCTTCCCGCCCCTCGATCCCGACGACTTCGCCCGCCGCTTCGGCCGCGACGAGCGAGAGCGCGCCCGCGCCGCAGTACAGGTCGTAGCAGCGGACGGTCGGCGCGAGGTCGGCCAGCTCGCGGGCCGCCTCGAAGAGACGCTCGGCCTGTTGCGTGTTGGGCTGGAAAAACGTCTCGGGGCCGACGGCGAAGGTAAAGCCGCCGAGGCGCTCGCGAAAGCGGCCGTCGCCGAAGTGGACGTGCTGCGCGCCCGCCGCTTCGTCGCCCGGTGTGACGTTGACGAACGTCGTCACATCCGGGAATTCGCGCTGGAGGAAGGCCGCCAGCGCGTCCATGCGCTCCTCGTCGCGGCGTCCGGTGACGAGCGCGACCAGCACGCTGCCGGTGCGCTCGGACTGACGAATGACGAGCCGACGCAGAAAGCCGCCCCCCCGTGAAGGATCGCGGCGCGGGTCCTGCGGCGCCCAGCCGCGTTTCTTCACGAAGCTGCGCACCCGGTTGACGAGGCGGCGGCTCAGGGCCGACTGGAGGTGGCATTCCTTCAGGTCGAGCACCTTACGCGGCTGGGCGGGTGCGTGCAGCCCCAGCGCGAAGCCGGTGTCGAAGTCCTCGCCGCTGTCGATCTCGTCACGGGTCAGCCAGCGCGCGTCGCTGAAGTCGAAGCGCATCGTGTTGCGGTACAAGTAGGGCTGCTCCGCTTCGATGATGGGGCGCATCGCGCCGCGCACCGTGTCTTCGTCGAAGCCGCCCCGGTGCACCAGGGCCTCGCGCACGCTCTGCTGCTTCATGCGCGCCTGCTCGCGGTAACGCACGTGCTGCCAGTCGCACCCCCCGCACGCGCCGAAGTAGCGGCAGCGCGGCTCGGTGCGCTTCGCGCTCGGCTCCAGCAGCTCGGTGGTCTGCGCCTCGGCGTGGCTTTTGGCGCGCTTCGTGACGGTTGCGCGGACGCGGTCGCCGGGGACGGCCTTCGGGACGAAGACGACCAGGCCGCCACGCACGCGCGCCAGTCCCTTGCCCTCGTCGGCGAACTTCTCGATGTCGAGCGTGACGGTGTCGCCGTGCTGAACGGAGGTGCTCATGGCGTGGCTTCGTTGGGGGGAAACACCCGCGCGAGCGTTCCGCGCTCGACCGAACGAATCATCTCGTTGGCCTCGGGCATCAGTTCGCGCAGCGCGGGCAGGCGCACGTCGTTTCCGCAGAGCACAACGACACCGATATCGAACGTGCCGATGTTTTGCTGAGACGGCAAATTCTTGTCCAGCGTGACGAACACGTCGTACTCCGCCTCGGCTCTGCGCAGAAGATCGCCGTTTTCTGCGCTTTTCCAGCCCCTATATTCGACCGTTTCGACGTCGAAGGCGCTGTCGAAGTCGTGCCGCAACGGGACGGGCACGTCTTCATCGAGCAGAAGCTGAATCGGCACGGGGCCCCTCTTGATTTAGTCGCTTTTCCATGTCATGCTCCGTCTCCTCCAAGAAAGCTTCCGCTTGACGCCGCTCGACGGTAGGAAAGTGCTCCAGAAAGACGTCGAGCGAGTCGCCGCCCTTCAGGTACGCTACGAGGTGACGCACCGGGACTCGCGTGCCCGCGAAGACGAGGTCGCCAGAATGCACGTTCGGGTTTTGCGAAACGATGCGGCGCAATTCCATTAGGTCGGGGCGGTTGGTCCGGAAGCACACATGCGTTTGTACGTCGGTGCGCATCAGCAGGATTCTGCAACGGTGAATGCGAATCGGGGGATGAAGCGGTAGATGTGCGTTACCCAACTTTCTCAGTTGGTATCAAATGACGTTTTTGCTCAACTCTTGGTTGGGTCGAGAACCATCCACCATCTACCATCCACCATCTACCATCCCCCAATCTCACACCAGCAGCGCCAGCCGCCGCACCGGGCGCGTCACGGCGACGTAGAGGAGCGCCTGCCGCTCGGGGCCGCGGCAGGCCTGCACGTCGCGCCCGTCGACGAAGGCGGTGTCGAAGGTCGAGCCCTGTGCGCGGTGGACGGTCATGGCGTAGGCGTAGTCGACCTCGGCGAAGCGTTCGCGCAGGCGATAGTACTGTTTCCACTTGCCCGACTTGGACTTGGCGATGTCGAGGCGCTTCTGGAGTTCGTTCTCGTAGCGCTCCTCTTCCTCTTCGTGCAGCACCACCAGGCGGCGCGCAGCGGTGTCGCGCGTGCCGCGCACCTTCAGTTCCCACACCTTCCAGGTCGAGAGGTTGGGCGCTTCGTAGTGCGTCTCGGAGACGTTGCAGACGCGCACCTCCTCGCTGCTGATGAGGTGCTCGCCGGGGGCGTCGCCGCTCCACGTCTCGCGCCCTACCAGCCACTCGCCTTTCTGAAAGCGCGGGGCATCCTCGCCGTGCAGGGCCGCGCGGATCCGGTCGTTATAGCGGCGCACCGTGCGGTTGCGGTAGCAGAGCAGCCGCGCAAAGGCCGCGTCCTCGTCGAAGGCGTCCTTTTCGAAGTTGCGGATGGCGCTCTCGACGAACGTCTCGGCGTCGCCGGTGGCTGCCACCCCGCCCGCCTCGTCGGAAAAGCGCACCGCCTGGCCCCACGGCTCGCCCTGACGCACGCGCTCGGCCAGACGCAGAATGGGGCTGCCCTCCTGCTGGCGGACGATCTCGGAAAGCGTGGGGCCGTCCAGGTCGAGCGCGGGGGAGGGGTCTTCGTTGACCGGCGGGAGCTGGGCAGGGTCGCCGGCGAAGACCCACTGCAAGCCCGGCGCGTTGTCGACGTGCTCCCAGAGCGCCGCGCCGACCATCGAGGCCTCGTCCACGATGACCACGCCCTCCTCAGCGCGCACGCGGTGCGGCTCCTGCTCCAGTTCGTAGCCGCCCTCCCCGTCGGGCACGAGGCGCAGGCCCAGCAGCGCGTGAATGGTGTGCGTCTCGATCTCGTCGGCGTCGCAGCCGGCGGAGATGAGCTTCTCGCGCAGGACCTGGGCAGCCTTGTGGGTGGGCGCGCAGGCGGCGATGGGGCAGTCTTCGTCCTGGAGTTGCGCGACGAGGCGGCCCGCGAGGTACGTCTTGCCGGTGCCCGCGTAGCCGCCCAGCGCCGTGAAGCGCTCCCCGCGCGCCAGCCGGTCGTAGACGGCGGTAAAGGCGTCCTGCTGTTCGGCCGTCAGGTCGTCGGGCGGGGCGAGCGTGTCGGTGGCAGGCACGGCGGCGGGCGCGGGACAAGACGAGAAGAAAGCCGGCGGGTCTTCAAGATAGGGTGTGTATTCTATAAGGTGCAAGCGGCAGCCTGGGGCGCAGAGCGCGGGGCGTTTTTCACCGATCATCCGCTCGCGCTGTGAAGCAACGCCGGGCGCCCGCCGCCACGCGGCACAATCGCGCACGCCGCGCCTTCCACTCATGCGAATCGCGAGCGCCGTACATTCTCGCCCGCCGCTTCGTCGCCGGCGAAACGCTCGACGGCGCGCTCCCGGCCGTCCGCGAGCTGAACCGCAAGGGCCTGCGCGTGGCGCTCGACCTGCTGGGGGAGCACGAAGACGACCCCGACCGCGCCGAGGCGGCCACCGAGGCGTACGTCCAGCTCGTGCGCCGCCTGGCCCGCGAGCGCGAAGCGGGCACCCTTCAGCACGTCAACATCTCGATCAAGCTCTCGATGATGGGGCAGCAGATCGACGAGGACCTTTGCCTGGAGCACCTGCTGCGCCTGCTGGCGGTGGCCGAAGACGAGGACGTCTACGTGCGCCTCGACATGGAAGGCTCCGACACGACCGCCTCGACGCTGCGCCTCTTCGAACGGGCGTGGGAGCAGTACCCGGGCCGCGTGGGGCCGGTCCTTCAGGCCATGCTCAAGCGCACCGCGCACGACGTGGAGCGCGTCTGCGAGATGGGGGCGAGCGTGCGCCTGTGCAAGGGCGCCTACAAGGAGCCGCGCGCCATTGCCTATCAGAACATGGACCAGATCCGCGAGCGCTTCACCGCCTACATGAAGCGGCTGCTGGGCGGAGGCGCCACTTACCCCGGCATCGCCACGCACGACGACCTCTTGATCGCGCGCACCAAGCTCTTCGCCGCCGAAAACGACATTCCCCCGAGCGCCTTCGAGTTTCAGATGCTCTACGGGATGCGCCCCCAGACGCAGCAGGCCCTCGCCGACGACGGCTACAACACGCTTGTCTACGTGCCCTACGGCACCGAGTGGCTGCCGTACTTCACCCGCCGCCTCACCGAGCGCAAGGAGAACGTCTGGTTCGTGCTGAAGAACTTTTTCCGACGGTGAGCGATCGGTGAATGTCGATGTTCGATTAGCGATTGCGGACTTCGCGAGGGCGGCGCGCCAACTGGCAGATCGACCTTTCGTTTCGTCGCTTCTGTACTGGCGCTCGTCTTCCGCCGCGCTCGCCCCCAGCCATGCCCCAGACCGACGCCGACTCTTCCGGCGCCCAGGGAAGCAGTGCGCCGGAGCCACGCGGCGATGGCTCCGATTGTAGCAACGAGCGTTGTAGCAACGAGCTGTGGAAGCCGGGCGCTGCCTCGCTCACGAACGCTACGGCCCCGCCTACGGTCCCGCATCCGGCGGCTCGCGGAGGGGCCGTTCCTCAACGACCGTGGAGAGCACGATGGAGGTGGTGATCTGCCCGTAGCCGAGAAACTCGTCGAGGTGCTCCTCCAGCCGGTTCACCGAAGTGGCGCGCACACGCATGATGAGATCGTCGTCGCCGGTCACGCGGTGGCACGCGCTGACGGCCTCGTGCGAGCGCGCCAGCTCGACGACTTCTTCGAGGTTGCCGGCGCGCAGCCGGAGGCGGATGAACGCCGAGACGGGGCGCCCCACCCGCTCGGGTCGCACGCGCGCCCCGTAGCCGGCAATGACGCCGCTCTCTTCGAGGCTGCGCACGCGCTCGGTCACCGCCGGCGCCGAAAGCCCGACGCGCCGCCCGATTTCGGCGTACGACAGACGCGCATTTTCCTGAAGCTCCCTCAGGATCGACCAGTCGAGTGCGTCGAGCGGATGAGAACCATCAGATGACATTTTGATTCAGGGGGTAAAAAAGCAAAAAAGCCTTCGATTGATGCCAAATATAACAGTTATTTAAGGCGATTGACAACCATAAACGGGAACGGAGGCGGCAATTCAAAAATAAAATATTACCAGCCGTTCTTCTCCCGCCTTCTCCGTAACGCCTTCCATGTCGATTCGTCGCAATGTCGTCGCTGCCGCGCTTTTCACCGTCGTGCTCTGGGGGTCGGCGTTTCCCGGCATTCGGGCCGGGCTGGAGACGTACGCGCCGGCGGGCGCCCGCTGCGCCGGCCCCGCTGGCGTGACGCGCCGGGCATCTTCGCGCTCGGCGCGCTGGGCTTTGCCGTCTACCACACCGCGCTCAATTACGGGCAGGTGACGGTGACCGCCGGCAGCGCCAGCTTTCTCGTCGAGACGGCGCCGGTCTTCGCCACGCTGCTGGCAGCGGTCTTCCTGGGCGAGCGGCTCTCGGCGCGCGGCTGGGCGGGCGTGCTGATGAGCTTCGGCGGGGCGGCGCTCATTGCCTTCAGGGAGTCCCAGAGCGGCGGCGCGGGCCTGACGCTGGACCTCGGCGCGCTCGCGGTGCTTCTGGCAGCGGCGGCGGGCGCGGGCTACTTTACGCTTCAGAAGCCCTTTCTGCGCCGCTACTCGCCCCTGGAGATTACCGCCTACGCGATGTGGGCCGGCACGCTCCTGATGGGCGTCTGGGCGCCGGCGCTGCCGGAGCAGGTGGCCGCCGCCCCGCTAAGCGCGACGCTGGCGGTCGCCTACATCGGCGTGCTGCCGGGGGCGCTGGCCTACGTGACCTACGCCTACGTGCTCTCCGAGCTGCCGGTGGCGCAAACGACGAGCTTGCTCTACCTCGTGCCCCTGGCCGCGCTCCCTACCGCGTGGTGGTGGCACGGCGAGGTGCCCGCGCTCACCGCCGTAGTCGGCGGCTTCGTGACGCTGGCGGGCGTGGCGCTCGTGCAAAGCGAAGGCAAGCAAGACCGCCCGAAGCAACGCCCGGCTCCGCCCCGCGAAGAAGCAACGCCTCAGCCCCGCGCGGCGGCCGGCGGAACGCACGCCCCCGCTCATTCCTCCTCGCCGGAGGACGGCCGCCAGAGGATGGCGTAGATGACCTCCAGATAGCCGCCCAGAATCAAAAGTGGGGCCAGGTAGAGCGACACGAAGCTTTCGAGCTGATTGTCGATGCGCATCGCCGCGAAGCCGACCACCACGAGCGCAATCCCAATGAGCAGGAGCACGTAGTTGCGCTGCGCAAAGACCGTCGACGTGCGCGCGCTTCGCTTCGACGAAGAGCGGTGGGCCATAAGTGGGCGGGGGAGCGTGGAGGCGTGGGAGAACGGCCTCCTCCTCAACCGCACCCTTTCGTGGACAGTTCCGCTTCGTGGGCAGTTCCGCCAGCAGCGGGGCAGGCGCGCGTCTATGACCCGGTGGAGGGATCTATCGGCGCGCGAAGACGTGTTTTTCCGGGCCGGCGTCGCCGCTCTTCGTCGGCTTGGCGTTACATTTTTTCCTGGCTTATCGTCCCGTCTATGCGTTTCGCTTCGTCGCGCCGCTTCGTCGCTTCGCCCTCCGGCAGCCCCTCCGCCCCCCAGCCGCGGCGCTCCCTGATGGTCGGGGCGCAGCCCAAGACTACTTCCTCCCTGGCGGTCGGGGCGCTCCTGGCGCTGCTTCTCGCCATCGGGATGGCCCTGCCGCCGGGGGCCTTCGCAACTGCCGACGACGAAGCGCGCCCCGCGCTCGCCGACGAGATCGATCAAATCATCAAAGACGGCAAGGCCGCGAACGCCTTCTGGGGAGTGCAAGTCCGCGCCCTCGACACCGGCGAGGTGCTCTACGAGCATAACCCGCAGCAGGCCTTTTTGCCGGCCTCCAACATGAAGCTCTTGACCAGCGCCACCGCCCTCGACGCCCTCGGGCCGGAGCACCGTTACAAAACGACCCTCTACTTCGACGGCGAGATCGACGGCTCGGTCATGCGCGGCGACCTCATCTTGAAAGGCACCGGCGACCCGACCTTCGGCAGCAGCGAGATGGCTGGCACGGGCGACCCGCTGGGGCGCTGGGCCCAAGCGCTCGCCAAGATGGGCGTGACCCGCATCGAGGGCCGCCTCATCGGCGATGACGACGCCTTGAGCGACCGCTTCTACTCCGAAGGCTGGGACGTGGACTACATCACCCGGCAGTCGAGCCGCCTGATTGGCGTGTCGGTCGGCGGGCTTGCCTACCGCGACAACCTCATCCGCGTCAATCTCCAGGCCGGCGAGGACGGCGCGCCGCCGCAGGTGACGACCGCCCCCGCCGGCTACCTCGACGTCGTCAATCGCGCGACCACGAGCGAGCGAGAGCGCGGGCGGGCGTTCGACATTCGGCGCTCCTTTGGCGACGAGGAAATCACGCTCACCGGCTCGGTGCCGTCCACCTACTCGGGAACGCTCCACATGCCGATCAGCAATCCCACGCGCTTCGCCCTTCAGAGCTTCCAGGCGGACCTGCGCCAGGCCGGGATCGGGGTGAACAACCTGAAGGCGGCCGACATTGACCACCTCGGCGAAAAACCCTCGACCGAAGGGGCGCGCGTGCTCTTTCGGCACTTTTCGCCGACGCTGGCCAAAATCCTGCGCGTAGTCAACAAAGAGAGCAACAACTTTTACGCCGACCAGATCTTTCGCTCGATCAGCGACAGCGGGACGGCCAACGCCAGCGAGCGGCGCGTCAAGAAACTCCTGGAGAAAGCCGGCGCCGCGACCGATGCCATTTCGATCCGCGACGGGTCGGGCCTCTCGCGCAAGGACCTGGTGACGCCCGCTGCGATCACGAAGTTACTGGATTTCATGACCAGCCCCTCCGCGAGCGAGTCGTTCGAAGCGTCACTTGCGCGCGGGGGCGAGCCGCAGACCACCCTCCAGTACCGCCTCAAGGGGCAGCCGGTGCGGGCCAAGACCGGCTCGCTGGAGTTCGCGCGCGCCCTCAGCGGATACACCCCCCTCCCCGGCGGGCGCCGGGTCGCCTTCGCTCTGCTGGTCAACAACTACGCCGTCGCCTCCTATCAGGTCACCCAGACCTTCGACCGCGTCGTACGCGCGATGACGTCTTGAGGGGGTTGCAGTGTTGGAGTGTTGTGATGCTGTGGTGCAGTGCGGCCTCTACAACACGACAACATCACAACACGACAACCCCCCTTGCCTCTTTCGCTTGAGTCGGCCGTCCCGTAAGTTGGGAAATGCTCCCCCACTCCCACCCCCCCACGCCCGACCGTGCCTTCCCTCGCCCGCCACGCGCTCATCGGAGCCGGCGTCGTCCTCGTGCAGTGGTTCGTCCTGGAGCGGCTCGTCATCTACGGCGCCGCCCCCGACGCCGTGCTGCTCTGGGTGCTGTGGATGAGCCTCCAGTACGGACGCCAGACCGGCTCGCTGGCCGGGTTTGCCGCCGGCGTTCTGGCGGACGTGGCCTACGGGCCGTGGATGGGGCTGAACATGTTTCTCAAGACGCTGGTGGGCTTTTTCGGGAGCTGGTTTTCCGCCAGCCAGCGCGAGCTGCTCATCCTGCGGCCCGGGCGGACGTTCGTCGTCGCGCTGGTAACGGCGCTGCTGCATAACGGCCTCGAAGTGCTCATCGTGGCGCTGGAGACGAGCAGCCGCAGCCTCTCGCTCGTCACGGCCGACTGGCTGGGGGCGTCGCTCTACACGGCCGTGCTGGCTTTCCTCGCCGCGCTTTTCTATGGACGGTGATTTCGGGTTCGTAGGGCGGCGCTGCTGTACCTGCTCCCTGGGCGAGGGGACTGACGGTGGACCTGTGCCGTGTCTCGAAGCGGGATTTCCCCGATTCTTTGCGGCGTAAGCAGGCGCTGGCCGAAGCGCAAGGAAGCAATTTCGCGGCGCGCGCTTTAGTTTACGCCCGTCCGTTCTGCTTCCCCTGCGCCTTCCAACGTTCTCTCTTTTTCCCTTTCAACCAGAAAATGGAAGCCTCCGACCCGCAGACCGCCGTTCAGGAAACAACCGCTGCCGCGACCGGCGAGGTCGTTCAGGTGATCGGCCCCGTCATCGACGCGAAGTTCGACAAAGAAGACGTGCCCGACATCCTCGACGCGCTCGAAATCGAGCGTTCGGGAGATGCCATCACGCTCGTCCTGGAGGTGCAACAGCACCTGGGCGAAAACCGCGTGCGCGCCATTGCGATGGACTCCACCGACGGGATCACGCGCGGGCAAGAGATCGAGGCGACGGGCCAGCCGATGACCGTGCCCATCGGGGAGGAAATCCGAGGGCGCCTCTTCGACGTGACGGGAACGGCCATCGACGGCCTTCCCCAGCCGGAGACCGGCGAGGAGCGCTCGATTCACCAGGAGCCGCCGGAGTTCGACCAGCTCGCCACCGAAGTCGAGATGCTGGAGACCGGCATCAAGGTGATCGACCTGATCCAGCCGGTCCCGCGCGGCGGCAAGGTCGGCCTCTTTGGCGGGGCGGGCGTCGGCAAGACGGTGCTCATCCAGGAACTGATCAACAACATCGCCGAGGCGCACGAGGGCCTGTCGGTCTTCGCGGGCGTAGGGGAGCGCACGCGCGAAGGCAACGACCTGCTCCGCGAGATGATCGAAGCCGGCGTGATGACCTACGGCGAGGAGTTCGACGAGTCGATGGAGGACGGCTCCTGGGACCTGGGCAAGGTGGACATGGAGGCGATCAAGGACAGCCAGGCCACGCTCGTCTTCGGCCAGATGAACGAGCCGCCGGGCGCCCGCGCTCGCGTCGGCCTGACGGGCCTGACCATCGCCGAATACTTCCGCGACCTCGGCGGGCGCGACGTGCTGATGTTCATCGACAACATCTTCCGCTTCGTGCAGGCCGGCTCGGAAGTGAGCGCCCTGCTGGGGCGCATGCCCAGCGCCGTGGGCTACCAGCCGACGCTCGCCACCGAGATGGGCGAGCTTCAGGAGCGCATTACCTCCACCAAGAAAGGCTCGGTCACGAGCTTTCAGGCCGTCTACGTCCCCGCCGACGACCTGACCGACCCGGCGCCGGCGACGACCTTCGCGCACCTCGACGCCACGACGGTCCTCTCGCGCGACCTCACCGCGCAGGGCATCTACCCGGCCATCGACCCGCTCGACTCCAACTCGACGATCCTGAACGAGCGCATCCTCGGCGAGGAGCACTACCGCACCGCCCAGGACGTGATTCAGATCATCCAGCGCTACAAGGAGCTGCAGGACATCATCGCCATTCTGGGGATGGACGAGCTCAGCGAAGAGGACAAGACGGCCGTCAACCGCGCGCGTCGCGTGCAACGCTTCCTCAGCCAGCCGTTCTTCGTGGCCGAGCAGTTCACCGGCCAGCCCGGCAAGTACGTCAGCATCGAGGAGACCATCGACGGCTTCCGCCAGATCCTCGACGGCGAGCTGGACCACCTGCCCGAGCAGGCGTTCCTCTTGAAAGGCACCATCGACGAGGTCATCGAGGCCGGCGAGGAGATGCGCGCGGATGATGTCCTCCATCTGGAGAACGCGCCGCTACGTCTCTTTTCGGTCCTCCCCCAAGAACTTGTCGAGGCGGACCACCTGGGTGTCGGAGACGAACATGACGCCGGAGCTTTTCTCGAAGAGGGGCGTCAGGCCGTCGACGATGGTCTGAATGACCGACTCCTGTCCGACGGCGAAAAACATGACCAGCCCGGTGCGGTCGTTAAAGAGCAGGCGGCCTTCGTGGAAGCCGTGCTCTCCGCGCCCGGCCACCTCGCGGTGGATCGTGTAGCCGCTCACGCCGACGTCGTCCAGGAGGTCGCGCACGAAGTCCTCTTTCTCGCCTCGGACGATGATCTCGACTTTCTTGAGCGGGTGAAGCGTGTGCTGGGTGGACGTGTCGGTAGGGGCGTCATTGCTCATGGCTGGTGTTGGGGATCGGGGTGTGTAGGTGCGTGGGTCTGTAGGTCGTTCTTACGGGCGTTCTCGCTATGCTGCTGCGGCTGTCATTTGGGGCGGAGCTTCTTCTCCGGACCCCGTTTCCGCCCACGTGCCGCCGGGTTGGTAGCGGAGGAAGCGGTCGTCTTGCTCCGGGTCCATGACTGCGAGCGCGATCCATTCGTGGTCGAGCAGCTGGGCAAGGGTGTCTTGCCGGTCGAGAATGGCCTCGACGCGCCCCACCGGCGCCTGAATGACGGTAAACAGGCGCAGCGGGCGGTGCTGCACGCGCACGTCGTCGGCGCGGAGCGACTGGAGCGGAAGCCCGCTCATCAGGTCGCCGCCGTTGCCCTGCACCACGCCGATCTTGCCCACGACGTTGTGGGTCACCTTCGACCCGCTGCCGTAGACGCCGTTGTCGATAGTCGAGAAGTAGTACTGCATGTTGATCCACTCGCCGACGACCACCGGGCCGGTCATGATGTTCTCCAGGGCCGTGCCGTCCTCGTCGGTGCGCCAGGGCCCAGTCGGCGGCGCGGCGGCGCGTTTCCTGCACGGGCGCGTCGGGGCGGTCGGCGTTCAGGGCGCCCACTCGTTCGGCGGCCGCGTTTTTTTGCGCCTCGGCCAGGTCTTCGCGCAGGCGTCGGAGCTGTTCGGGCGGCGCGGGCGGGTCGTCTTCGTCCACGAAGAGCGTGACGGCGTCGGTCGTGGTGTTGTGCCGGGCGGCGACGAAGGTCGTATCGTCGGGAAGGGCGATGCCGCGCTCGCGCAGCGTCGTTCGCACGTCGGGGTCGTTGCAGAGGGTAGCGAGGACCTTCGCGTTCGGCCCGCCGGGGTTGCCGGCACAGGCGCCGCAGTCGAGGCTCGACTTGTACGGGTTGTTCGGCGTCTGGCTGCCGTGCCCGGTGAACACGACGAGCGGCGCGAAGGTGTCCACCCAGCCCATGAGGCGGAAGGCGGCCTCGGCGTACGTCACCTTCGCCTCGTGGGAGAGGCCCACCGGCAGGCGCCCCTCGGCGTCGCCGACGGCGCCAGCGTGCGCCCCGCCAGCGCCGCCCCGAAGAAGCCGCCGCTCCCTTCCACGAAGCCGAAGGCCGCCGCCACGTTGTTTTTGAGCGTCTTCACCAGATCGCGGCCGGCGTTTGCGAGCCGCCGCCAGCCGTCGTAGCGCTCGGCCTCGTCCTGCCGGCCCGGGGCAGGGCGCTCGGCGATGCGGTGGCGCGGGTTCACGATGGGCGGGCACGACTTGACCCGCACGCCGTCGTAGCGCTCGTGCTGCATGGGAATGCCGAAGAAGCCGGCGTAGCCGTGCGTCTCGTACGGTCCCGCCCGCTCGATGTGGCGGCGGATGATCTCCGACCGCACGTCGATGCAGAAGGCGAGCTGGGCCGCCGGGCGCTCGCCGGTTTCGCCGCCGATTTCAGGGCCGGAAGGCGCCTCCTCCTCGCGGTCGGCCCGCAGGGCGTCGAGCAGGTGTTGCCGGTAGCTTTCTTCCCAGGCTTCGAGCCAGAGGGCCGGCAGACTCGTCGCGTCCACGCCGTTGGTCGGTAGGTCGTCGATGCGCTCCGGCGCGATGGTGCGCCCCAGCTGCTTGGCGAGGACGAGGCGCACGGCCAGGTAGTCGGCCAGCGAGATGGGGTGGGCCTGCTGCCACGGGTCGTCCTGCTGCCGGGCGCGCCACTTGATGAAGCCCGTCCAGCCGGGCAGGGCGGTGAAGTGATGGATGAAGATCCGCTCCCACTGCGCTTCCGGGTAGGCGCCCAGCACGTCGCGAAAGGCGGCCAGCAACGCGTCCGGCAGGTCGGCGGGCTCCTGCACGCCGGGCACGGCGTCGTCGTAGGGCGCCACGGCGCGCCAGGCGGCGTAGAAGCCGTCGGCGCGGTGCGGCATCGGCCAGGCGGCCTGGCCCTGGTCGAGAAAGGCCGCCAGCCACTTCGTCATCACGCGGTCGAGCGGGTCGTCGGACGCGGCGTCGGTGTTGCTGCTGGTCGCCTCGTCGGCGGCCATGCGGTCGAGCAGCGCGGCGGGCGTCTCGGAAATGCCGTGCTGCTCCAGCCGGCGCGCCAGCACCGAGGGGATAATTTCGCCCTGCTCCCAGGCCTGCCGGAACGCGGCGGGGCGCGGATACGCCCGCCCGCCGAAGAGCTGCCGGGCGCGCTGCACCGCTTCGTGAAAAGGCTGGTCCTCGAATCCCGAAAGCGGGTTCGCAGCGTTGAAATGAGTCAGGGGCCAGAGCGGGCCGATCACCTCGGCCGCGTTCTCGATGCGGGCCCGCAGGACCGACCGTTTGATAGCCATGAGCGCTTGCGTAAATAGTTTTCGTGCGTAGTGCGAACGTGATTGCGGTACGTGAGCGTGATGACGTACATTCCGCGTCGTTTCGTGCGACGTTCTACCGGCAACGCTACTGAAAAATCCTCGCCCCTTCGCCCCTTCGTTCGTTTTCCGGCAGTAGAAAGCAGCCTAATGCGCCTGGTACTGGTCGCGTTGCGTGAGCAGCGTTGCCGAAACGGGGTGCGAGGTGTTCCGGAGCGTCACGTACAGGCGGGTGCTCGCGTAGGGCGCGCCCCACTCCAGCGCCGCGTACGCCCCCAGAAAGACCGCCGCCAGGATCCAGTGCCCCGCCGACAGCTCGACCGGCGCGGTCGCGGCGGGGAGGTCGTGGAGCAGGCCGCTCACGCCATTGTAGACCAAGGCGTACCCCCCCACCGTGGGCAGCAGCACCGCGGGCACCATCCACAGCCGGGTCGTCGGCGCCAGGTCGGCCCGCCGCACCACCGACCGCGTGGCGTGAAGCACCGCCAGCACCACGAAGCCGACGAGGAGCGTGCCGCTGTCGAGCGCCGTGATCGACTTGTGCGTCAGCGCGGCGAAGAGCGCGCCCCCGGCGAGCGCCGTGACCAGCGCGACGACGCCCGAACGCATGCTCGGCCCCGCGTCTTCGTCCGAAGGCGAGGTGGGCTGCGTGTGCTCCACCACCGAGCCAGAGGCCAGAAAGAGGTACGCCTTGTAGAAGCCGTGGAGCAGCAGGTGCGTGACGGCCGCCGCGACGAAACCGAGCCCGCCCTGAAGCACCATGAAGCCCATCTGCGCGACGGTCGAGCAGCCCAGCTGCCGCTTCACGTCGGTCTGCACCAGCATCCAGGCCTGGCCCACGAGCGCGCTGACCCCACCGACCCCCGCCACGACGAGCATGACGCTCGCATCGGCGAACAACACCGGCGCAAACCGGGCGATCAGGATGCCGCCGGCGTTGACGAGCCCCGCGTGCATGAAGGCCGACACGGGCGTCGGGGCCGTCATCGAGGAAAGGAGCCACCGGTGAAACGGCACGAGCGCAGACTGCACCATCGCCGCCAGCAGCAACAGGCACGCGGCGCCGTAGACGACGGGCGTCGAAAGCGTTCCGGCTGCCGCGGCCACGCCGGTCAGCGTCGTCGTGCCGGCGGCCCACCCCAGCAGCGCGAGTGCCCCGGCCAGGAGCGCGCTGCCGCCCAGGAAGACGCGCCGGGCGTACCGGGCGGCCGCCTGCGCCTGCGGCCAGCCCCGGACGTGCCCGATGAGGCCGGCCAGCACCCCGCCCATCGCCGCCCAGAACGCGGCGAACAGCGCCAGGTGATTGGCGGCCACGAGGCCGAGCACGATGAGCGTGAGGCCGAAGAGGCGCCCGTAGAAGCGGTCCAGGCGCCGGGCGCCGGCCATGTAGCGACGCGCGAAGCTGTGGACGACCCCGCTCACAAGCGTGGTGACGAGCGCCATCCCCTGCGTGAAGCCGTCGACGTGAAGCACCGTCCCCCATGTCCATTCGCCCCCCGGGCGCCACGCGACCGCCGCCAGCACGACGGCGAAAAGCGCCCACGTGAGGCGCGTGAAAAAGCGCGGCCACCGGGAAGAAGAGCGAGACGCCATGGGGCGGTTGGAAAAGCCGTCGAGAAGTACCGAGTGCAATGAATACGAAGCGGGCAAACATGCGAAAGGCCGACACCGATGCCGTCGGGAGCATCGCGTGCCGGCCGACAATCGTTGCGCCCGCCCTTTGAAGGAAGGCGTGCGCGCGGCTTGCTTGCCGTTCGAGTATGTGGCTGGTGGATTGGCGCGCACGGGGCGCTCCGTACAACCAGGGACGGCAAAGTATAGGCGTGTCTTCCGATTCTGTCAAGCGTCTCGCCGCCGCTCACCGAAAGTTCACGGACGATCGGTACGGGGGTCAGCCCGCGAGTTGCGCCTCCAGGTCGTCGGCGAGGCTGAACACGAAGAGGCGCTCGCCGGTTCGCGCGCTGATGTCGGCGTGCATGCTTTCCACTTCCGCGCCGGTCTCTTTCGTTACGAGCGTGTGGAGGTCATCGCTGGAGCTTTCGATGATGCGCGTTCGCATCTGTTTGATGAGTTCGACGCCGTCGTCTTCCTGGCTCAGTTGCCGCTCGGCCGGGCTCAAAATGCCCTGCAGGCGAATGACGACGAGGTTCTCTACGATAAAGGTTTTCGCCTCCTTCGGCCCCCGCCCCAGGTAATCCCGCTCGTACTGCGTGATCGCCTCGGTGACGGCCGCCTCGACTTGCCCTTTGGTGCGCGAAGCGGTGCTCATGGGGACGACGGTCGTCTGCGGTCAATGGCAAGGCAGTGACAGCAAAGCGGTATAGCGAAACCGTTTGCGAACGAGGTTGACCTTATGAATAGCTGGGGGTCCCAGACAATCCATTTCGCCCCACTCGGCGCGGATTTCCTCGATTTTTTGCGCCCCGGGCGGGGGCCGCGCCATGCCGGCGGGAAGCAATTCCGCTGCGCGTGCTTTAGCTTTTTTGCTTCACTTGCCAATCGCTTCATGCTTCGCACGTCACATTTCTATGATCAACGTCCGTATCGTCGCGCCCGACCGCGAAGTCTTTAGCGGAGCAGCCGAGAGCCTGCGCGCCCCCGGGCTGGAGGGGTCGTTTCAGGTGCTCACCGGCCACGCGCCCATGATCGCCGCCATCGAGACGGGGCCGCTGTTTGTGGAACCGGAGGGATCCGGCCGCATCGCCTTCGCCACCAGCGGCGGCTTCGTGGAAGTCCTCGACGACGAGGTGACCGTCCTGGCCGAAACCGCCGAGCCGGCCGACGAGATCGACGAAGACCGCGCCCGCGAGGCCGAAGAACGCGCCCAGCGGCGTCTCGAAGAAAGCGACCTCGATGCCGAAGAGCGCGAGCGCTACGAGGCGGCACTGGAACGTGCGCGGAACCGCCTGCGTCTCGCGATGGGGGACGTGGCCGCGCAACGCTGACCTCTCCGTGCAGGATTTCACTCTCACATGCTCTCGGCGCATACCGTCGAAGGACCGTCTTTTGCTGGTGAGGCACACCGGGGGCACAAGAGTGAAGCGGGCGAACTCGCCGTCGTCGGGGGGATGATCGAGGCTGTTTGCAACGCCTACACCGCCCGCTGGCACATGCAGCGCTGATTTCGAATGCCGGTTGGGGAGCCGCCAGCAATCGTAACTCGCCAATCGCCAATTGACATGATCATCGACGACCTCGACACGCCCGCCCTGCTGGTCGAAAAGGAGCGGCTGGAACGCAACATCCGGCGGATGCAGTCCACCGCCGAGGCCGGCGGCGTACGGCTGCGCCCGCACGTCAAGACGCACAAGTCGCCCAGCATCGCACGCCGCCAGCAGGAGGTCGGAGCCGAGGGGCTCACCGTCGCCACGCCCGGCGAGGCGGAGGCGTTCTTCAAAGAAGGTTTCGACGACCTGCGCCTGGCCTACGCCGTCGTCGGGCAGCGCAAGCACGCTCGCCTGGCGCGTTTGATGAACCAGGGCGCCGACGTGTCTTTCTGCGTCGATACCGAAGCCGGTATAGTCCAGGCTGCGCAGTTCTACGAGGGCCAAAGCGCTCCCGCGCGCGCGCTGCTCGAAATCGACGTGGGGCATGGCCGCTGCGGCATTCCCTGGGATCATCCGAAGCGCGCCGAGGCGCTGGCGCGCCGGGTGGCCGAGGCCCCGGCGCTACGCCTCGTGGGCCTGCTCACGCACGCCGGGCAGAGCTACCACGGCCCGCGCGAAGGCGAAACGCCCGACGAGGCGCTCCAGCGCGTGGCCCGCGAGGAGCGCGAGCGCATCCTGACCGTCGCCGAGGACCTGCGCGACGCGGACCTGGCCGTGCCGGGCGACTTCGAGATCAGCATCGGTTCGACGCCGTCGATGACGCATTTCGAGAACGACACCCGCGCGGGCTTTTCGATCACCGAGGTACGACCCGGCAACTACGTCTTCTACGACGCCATGCAGGTGGCCCTCGGCGCAGCCCAGCTCGAAGACTGCGCGCTCACCGCGCTGGCGACGGTCACCAGCAAGCGCCGCTCCAAAGGCGGCACCGAGCGGCTCTACCTCGACGCCGGCAAGAAAGTCCTCACCACCGACACCGGCTACGGGCTGGACGGCTACGGCACCCTCCTGTACAACGCTGCCGCGATGCGCCCGTGGCCGCACGCCCGGGTCGAGCGCCTCAGCGAGGAGCACGCCTGGGTGCAGGTGCCCGGCGGCGCGCCCTTCACCACCGGCGACCGCGTGCGCGTGGTGCCCAATCACGCCTGCGTCACCGCCTCCACGCAGCCGGCGCTGCAGCTGGTCGAGGGCGAAGAGCTCGTTGACACGCTCCCGGTCGTGGCGCGGGGGCACGCGCAACGACGCAGCGCCAGGGGCGGAGAACCGTAGAGTCCGTCTATGAAGTTGGCGAGAAGGCGAGCCAAAGGCATTTTGCGTGCAGCAGGGCGCGGATTTGAGGCGCGTAGCAGCGCTACGGGTTGAAAATCGAAGCCCTGATGCGCCCAAACGGACGCAGGCGCAGCCCTCAGAAATCTTCATAGACGGACTCTCAGGGCCCGACTCGCTCGTAGAGCCGGTTGAGAAACGCTCCGCGCGTCATGCCGTCGTAGGAGCCGAACGCCTCGGCGCTGACGCCCGCCTTTTCCAGCCACGTCCGGGCGCGCTTCTCCGTGATGGGCTCCTCCGGCGCGACGTCATGGCGCGGCAAGGCCGTGCGCCACTGGTGCGGCACGGGCACGCCGGGCACCTCCTCGGCCTCCCCGCCCCACTGGTCCCACGGCCACACCTGCGCGGATCGGCCTTTCTGGAAGTAGCCCCGGTTGCCGAAGTACTGTACCGCCGCGAAGTACGGCGAAGACGGCGGCACGTCGCTGGCGTAGAACGTCTTGGCCCCGCGCTCGTGAAGCCGGTGCTGAAGGCGTGTTACGTCCACGTCGCGCACCTCTTCGCCGGTCTGAAGGGCCTGCGCCGCGGCCAAGCCCGCCGCCTGCCCGAGCGCCGTCCACGTCGGCTCCAGGCGAATCGGCTGAAAACCGAGGTGGCTCGACGACACGGCCACCGGCACAAGCAGGCCGTTCAACTGCTGCGGCAGCATCACGCCGTAGGGCACCTGAAACGGGCGCGTCGAGGCCCCGAAGACGCCGGTCGTG
>PXTX01000062.1 GCA_003023275.1 Bacteroidetes bacterium SW_4_67_19 | reverse complement strand
GGTTTCGGGGCGAGGTTTTTCGGGCCGCGTCGCTTTCAGCCCGGCTCGAACGTTTGCTGGTAGGTCGTAATCGTAGTAGTCGTAGGGCGCGACAGGTCGTGCCCAAAAGTAGAAGAAAAACCAACAATCGAAAATCGCCAATGCCTACCTTTCCCCCCGTCGACGAGCAACTGGAAACCATCCGGCGCGGGACCGATGAGATTTTGCCGCTCGACGCGCTCGAGAAAAAACTGGAGCGCTCGCGCGAGGAAGGCGAGCCGCTGACCGTCAAGCTCGGCTGTGACCCGAGCCGGCCCGACCTGCACCTCGGCCACACCGTCGTGCTGCGCAAGCTGCGTCAGTTTCAGGACCTCGGTCACCGCGCGGTGTTGATCGTCGGCGACTTTACCGGCATGATCGGCGATCCCTCGGGGCGCTCGAAGACGCGCCCGCCGCTGACGATGGAGGAAACGCGCCGCAACGGCCAGAGCTACTTCGACCAGGCCTCGAAGGTGCTCGACTCCGAGCAGGCCGACATCCGCTACAACAGCGACTGGCTCGGCGAAATGGGCTTCGACGGCGTAATCCGCCTCGCCTCGAAGTACACCGTCGCGCGCATGCTCGAACGCGACGACTTCGAGGAGCGCTACTCCGAAGGCGCGCCCATCGGCGTGCACGAATTCCTCTACCCGCTGGCGCAGGCGCAGGACTCGGTTCACATCGAGGCGGACGTGGAGCTGGGCGGCACCGATCAGAAGTTCAACCTGCTGGTGGGCCGCCGCGTCCAGGAGCAGGCCGGCCAGGGAGCGCAGGTCTGCATCACACTGCCGATCCTCGAAGGCATCGGCGGGGGAGAGAAGATGAGCAAGTCGCTCGACAACTTCATCGGCATTAGCGAAGCGCCGGAGGAGATGTTCGGCAAGCTCATGTCCATCCCCGACGACCTGATCTACCGCTACGCCGAACTGGTCAGCGGCATCCCGACCGACGAGCTCTCGCGCGTGCAGGCGGAGATCGAAAAGGACCCGATGGCGGCCAAGGAGCAGCTCGCGCGCCACGTCACTGCGCTCTACCACGACGAAGCCGCCGCCGAGCGAGGCGCCGAGCACTTTAACCGCACCGTGCGCGCCGGCGACACGCCCGACGAGATGCCCGAGCTTCGCCTCTCCACCGATGGCGGCGCGACCGTCGGCCTGCTCAACCTGATGAAGGAAGCCGAGTTCACCACGTCCAACAGCGAGGGCCGCCGCCTCATCGAGCAGGGCGCCGTCTCCATCGACGGCGAGGCGGTGGAGGACACGGGCCGCTACATCGACCTGGCCCAGGAGGCGCCGTTCGTTTTGAAGGTGGGCAAGCGCCGCTACGTGCGCGTGGTCGGGGGATGAATCCGTATGGGTTCACGACGGCGGACCGCGGTCCTCACAGCCCCGCCAGCTTCTCTTTTTTCGCGCGCGGGAACTGCTTGATGGCGTGCTCGCGCCGCATCGCCGCGCCCCGCGAGTCGAACGTCTCCAGGTGCACTTGCTCGACGGGCGTGCGCCCCCGCGTGTACTTCGCGCCCTCGCCGGCGTTGTGCTCGGCCACGCGGCGCTGCGGGTCGGTCGTGTAGCCGGTGTAGAGCGTGTCGTCGGCGCAGCGCAGGATGTAGACGTAGTGCACTGGTTTCGCGTTGAATGTTGAAGATTCTTCAACCCGCAAGCGTGCGGCAATGAGCAACGCGCCTGCTCTTTTCCCCCGCCCTCCCACGCTCGCCGCGCTCACACCGCTCCGCTCAGCGCGCCGACGAGGGCGCTCACGAGCCACGCGATGCCGACGACCAGCGCCAACATGAGCAGCAAGAGCACGACGGCGACGGTCGCGAGGACCGTTCGGCTGGAGCGATGCGTGGACTCGGGATCGTCGAGGAAGCGCTCGATGAGGCGGGCGTTGCGGTCGTTGGCCTTGAAGGCGAAGTCGAAGAGATCGCCCAGGACGGGCACGAGTCCCACGCCCGTCTCGATGCCGATGTTGAGCGTCATGCGCAGGAGCGTGGCGACGCTCACGCCGAGGCGCGCGCCTTCGTAGAGAAAATAGCTCGACAGCAGCGCCCCGGCCGCGTCCCCAATGCCGGGCACCAGCCCGATGAGCGCGTCGAGGCCCACGCGCCGCTCGGTGCCGGGGATGCGGAAGGCGTCGTCCAGGAGGAAGGCAAAGCGATCCAGCCGCTCGCGCCGCCGCGTTTCGTCGTCGCGGGGGCCTGGCGGACGGAAGGCCGCGCCTATGGAAGAGGGCGGCGCCTCGTCGGGGGCGCGTTGCTGTTCGGCAGGCGAAGACGATTCCACGAGTTGACGCAGGTCGAGATGGGAAAGGGGGCGAATCGGCATGAGCAAAACGCCCCCCAGTCGTCAGCGGTTCGCGGTCCATCGCTTCGGCCTTTTCGCGGAGGTGCTGCTTGTACTCGTGCAGCTCGTCCATGAGCGCCGGGCGGCTTCCGGTGGCGAGGATCTGCACGGCCAGCAGGCCCGCGTTTTGCGCCCCGCCGATGGCGAGGGTGCCGACGGGCACGCCGCCGGGCATCTGCACGACCGAGAGGAGCGAGTCGGTCCCGCCGAGGTCGGTAGTGGACACCGGTACGCCCAGCACTGGCAGCGGGGTGGAAGCAGCGATCATGCCGGGCAGGTGGGCGGCCTTGCCCGCCCCGGCGATGACGACCTTCAGGCCGCGCTCCTCGGCGGTGCGGGCGTACTCGTGCATCGCATCGGGCGTGCGGTGCGCCGAAAGGACGCGCAGCTCGTAGGACACGTCGAAGTCGTCGAGCACGTCGGCGGCGTCCTGCATGGTCGGCAGGTCCGACTCGCTGCCCATCGCTACGCCGACGGTGAGCGTTTCGGTTTGGGGTTCGGGGTTCGGGGTTTGGGGTTTTTCGTCGGGCATCGGGGCGTCCGGGGAAAGAAAAGGGCTTTACGACTGGGAGCTTTACAACTGGATGAGGTCGGCGGCTTTCTCTGCGCGGCGACGCACGTCGTCACACAGCAGGTCCGCTTCATTCCCAAAGTAGTCTTCACGGTTTGCTCCGGTGACGGTGACGTGCCCCATCTTACGTCCGGGACGCACTTCGGGTTTGCCATAGATGTGCACCGAGGCACCGGGAACGATCAGCGTTTTGTAGAAGGCTTCTCCGGCTCGAGGAGGACGCCCGTCGCGCTGCCCCAGCACATTCACCATCACCGCGCAGGGCACGCGCAGGCCGGCATCGCCGAGCGGAAGACCCAGTACGGCACGAACATGATTCTCGAATTGCGACGTTTCACACGCCTCAATGGTAACGTGACCCGTGTTGTGCGGGCGGGGCGCCAACTCGTTGATTGACAGGCTTCCATCTTTGTGTAGAAAAAGTTCGGCGGCGAGAACCCCGACACTTTCAACAGCCTCGGCAGCGGCTTCCCCCAAGTCGTAGGCTTCGGTAACCTGCGTATCGGAGAGAGAGAGAAAGCGGCTGGCTGGAGCTTCGACACGATGACAACGGTGAGTGTCGGCGTGCTGTACGGTGTGGACGGGAGCGTAGGACCTGTTCATTCCGTTTGGGCGGCGGGCAACGATGATCGAAAGTTCGGCGCTGAAGTCCACGAACTGCTCGATCATCAGCCCGTCCTCGGCAGAAAGATTTTCCCAAGCGTCTTCCACGTCGCCCGCGTCACGGCAGGTGGCGTTGCCGTAGCCATCGTAGGAGCCTTCGTACTGCTTGGCGACGACCGGGTAGCCCAGCTCCTCCGCGGCGGCCTTCGCTTCGTCGAGCGAGGCGCAGTTCCGAAAATCGGGCACCGGCAGGCCCGCCTCGCGGAGGTGCGCCTTCTGCCGCCCTTTGTGACCGATGAGGCGCAGCGTGTGCGGCGAGGGCCAAACGGCGACCTCTTCGGACAAGGCGTCGCGCGCTTCGGCGGCGGGCGCCCACTCGCTCTCGACGGTCACCGCGTCGCAGCCGTCGGCGAAATTTTTCAACACGCCCGCGTCGCGCCAGTCGCCCGTTTGGGCGCCGGCGAAGCCCTGCATCGGGCCGGCCTCCTTCGGCGAGAGCAGCCTCACGCCGATTCCCATGCGGAGCGCTTCCTGCGCCATCATCTTGCCGAGTTGCCCGCCACCGAGGATGCCGAGCGTAGGAAAGGGGGCGGTCGGCCCGCCGTCGGCGTCGAGAGCGGGCTGGGGCTGGGGAGAGGCCATGCTGCTTTCTGCGTGCGCTTGTGGATCGTGGGGGGTAAAGGGGACTAAAGGGAGCCGTCCTGCTTCTCGGAGGCGGCACAGTGCGTGCCTCGTGGAGCCGCCGAAGAGCACCGCCAGTCCGGCGCTGGCGCGGCGCGCGTCCTCCTGGCGCTCGAAGAAGTCCACGGCTGGGGCGTGGGAGAGCCCGCTAAAAGCACTTGGTCGCTTCGTTCACAGCGCGGGAGATGCTCATTCGAGAAGCGCCCGAACTTTGCCGACGACTTCACCGACGACGGTAGACGGAGCCGGTTCGATGTGTTTAGCGCGACGCTTGCGCCAGTCCAGGCATCGCACTTGGTCGGCCAGCACGACGCCGCTCGTTTCGAGCGCGTCGGGGAGCGCGACCTCGAACGGATAGCCGCGCCCTTCTGCGTTTCGGGGGAGGCCCGGATGCGAGCAGCAGGGCCAGGCGAGAACGCACATGTTCTGGTCCCTTCGAAGCGCAACGTCAACCCGAAGCCAGGGCCGACACGAAAAGGGCGGCGGTGCGCTTGCTCACCATCTACGAGTCGCCCTCCGCCGCTTCGCCGTCATCCGCGCCGTCGTCGTCATCCGCATCCTCGCCAGACTCCGAAAGATCCTCCCCCGCCAGCAGGCGCTCCAGCTCTTCCTCGTCGTCGACCATCACCTCGCGCGCTTTGGTGCCGGCGAAGGAGCCGACGATGCCGGCTTCTTCGAGCTGGTCGACGATGCGCGCCGCGCGCGTGTAGCCCACCGAGAGCTTGCGCTGAAGCAGCGAGACGCTCCCGCGCTGGCGCCGCACGATGATGCGCGCAGCCTCTTCGAACAACTCGTCCGTCTCGTCGACGCCCAGCAGCGTGTCGAGTTCGCCCTCGTCTTCGAGCGACGGGAGGCGGTAGGCCTCGCGCGGGTCCTGCTCGGCGATGGATTCGGTCACGCGGTCCACCTCATCGACCGAGACGAACGGGCCCTGCAGGCGCTTCAGGGCCGAGCCGTGCATGTACAGCAGGTCGCCGTTGCCCACGAGTCCTTCGGCCCCGCCCTGGTCGAGGATGGTGCGCGAGTCCACGCGCGAGGCCACCTGGTAGGCTATGCGCGAGGGAAAGTTGGCCTTGATGATGCCGGTAATCACGTCCACGGAGGGGCGCTGGGTGGCCAGCACGAGGTGAATGCCCACCGCACGCGCCATCTGCGCCAGCCGCGCGATGGGGCCTTCGATTTCCTTGCCGGCGGTCATCATCAGGTCCGCCAGTTCGTCGACGATGACGACGAGGAAGGGCATGCGGCGGTGCCCGTCGCCGTCGGGCAGCTCGCCGGCGTCGAACTTCTCGTTGTAGCCGCTGATCGAACGCACGCCCGCCTTCGCCAGCAGGTCGTAGCGCTCTTCCATCTCCTTCTCGCAGCTCTGGAAGACCTCCTGGGCCTTCTCGAAGTCGGTGATGACCGGGTCGTCCTCGTCTTCCGGCAGGGCGATGTAGTGGTCGGCCAGAAGGGCGTACTGGCGCAGCTCGATTTTCTTCGGGTCGATGAGGACGAACTTCAGGTCATCGGGGTGACGGCTGTAGAGCAGGCCCGTCAGCATGGCGTTGAGGCCGACGGACTTGCCCGAGCCGGTGGCCCCGGCGATCAAGAGGTGCGGCATCGTGGCGAGGTCCTCGATAAACACCTCGCCCTCGATGGATTTGCCCATCGCGATGGGCAGGTCCATGTCGGCGTCGCGGAACTTTTTGGTGCCCAGCACGCCCCGCAGGCGCACCAGCTCGCGGTTGCGATTCGG
>PXTX01000061.1 GCA_003023275.1 Bacteroidetes bacterium SW_4_67_19 | reverse complement strand
TGGCGTAGCCGAAGTAGGCCGTGCGCTCCGCCGCGCGCGCCAAGGGCGAGGGGCGGCGCACCGAAAGGTAGGCCACCGGCACGGCCAAGAGCGCTGCGAGGCCCGCCGCCGGGGCCGCCGCCGCGGCCGAGTCCGCCAGCGCTGCGAGCACGTCGCCCGCGCTGACGGTGGCAGCGGCCAAGTAGGAGCCCTCCAGCCACCAGAAGCCCGTCGCCGCCAGCGGCACCCCCACGCCGACGAGGGCCACCCCGAGCGGCAGCCCGCACGCGAGCCACCGGCCCCAGCGTCCCAGCTTGGCGCGCCGCGCCGGGGGAGTGGAGGTCCCCGCCCCGGCACGGTGGTAGAGCAGCCCGCGTAAGAGGCGCGCCTCCAGCGCGAGCGCCGCCGCCGTCAGCGCCAGCAGCAGCAGCGCCAGGCAGGCGGCGTAGACGCGGTCGAAGGAGGCGGAGTATTGCACGTAGAGCGCGTAGCTGAACGTGTCGTAGCGCATCAGCGAAACGACGCCGAAGTCGCCGAGGACGTGCAGCGCGATCAAGAGGCTGCCGGACAGGAAGGCGGGCCGCAGCTGCGGCAGCACCACGCGCCGGAAGACCTCGATCCGTCGCATCCCCAGCGCCTGGGCCTGCTCCTCGAGGGCGGGGTCGAGGCCGCGCAGCGCCGCGCGCAGGTTCAAAAAGAGGTACGGAAACGTCGCCAGGCTCAGCGCCAGGAGCGCGCCGGAATAGCCGCTCAGGGACGGCCCCACCACGGCCCCGCCCGTCAGCGCAGCGAGCATGCCCGAGCGCCCCGTGGCCGCCAGCAGCGCGTAGGCCATGACGTAGCCGGGCACCGCCAGCGGCAACACGCCCAGCAGCGAAAAGAAGCGCCGCCCCGGCACGTTCGTCCGCGCCGTGAGCCACGCCAGCGGCAGGCTGATGGCCGTGGTGAGCGCCAGCACCCCGCCGGTCAGCAGCACCGTGTTGGCCAGAAGCCGCCCCGTTCTCGCGCGCACCACCAGCCGCCAGAGGCGCGCCGGGTCGGCCTCGAGCGCGCGAAGCACCAGGTAGACGACCGGCAACCCCACGCCGACCGCCACCGCCACGACGGGAAGCCAGAGGAGGAGGGTGCGGGGGGGCGGGAGTGCGGGAGTGCGAGAGCGGTTCGGGGAAAAGCGCGCGAGCGGGCCGTCGCGCTGCTCCGTCTCCGCGTCTTCGCGTTGCTCCGTTCCCGCGTCGCCGGCGCTCACATCGGGCAAACCCAGTCGGCAAGCTTCCTCACGAATCACGAATTACGCATCACAGCAACCCGGTCTCCCGCATCAGCGCGAGCGTGGCGTCGAGGTTCTGGAGCTTCCGGAAAGCCACGTCGGGACTCAGCGCGAGGGCCTCCTCGACCGGCATCATGTAGGGCGGCACCTGCACGCCTTCGGTGACGGGGTACTCGTTGACCTGCTGCGCGGCGAACTGCTGCGCCTCGGGCGAGAGCAGGAACTGGAGGAACTGCTGCGCCCGCTGCTGCTGGTCGCTGCGTTGCATGACGCCCGCGCCCGTGACCAGCGCCAGGTTGCCCGTGTTGCCCGGCGCGAAGCGGTGCATCGCCACCGGCGCGTTCGGGTTCGCCGACTCTTCTTCTTCGTGCTCCTCGCCTTCCTCATGCTCTTCGCCTTCGTACTCGCCCTCCGCGCCGCCGTGCTTGAGGCGCAGCACGTAGTAGTGGTTCGTCAGCGCCACGTCGATCTCCCCGTCGGCCAGCGCCTGGATCATCGGCGTGTTCGAGGAATAGCTCTTCGGGTTCAGGTCCTGCATTTCGGAGAGCCACGTACTGGTTACGTCCTCCCCGTGCCCCGCGCGCATCGCCGTGATGAAGTCCTGAAAGCTCGAATACGTCGGTGTCCACCCGACGCGCCCCTCGAACTCCTCCGCGAGCTGCGGCAGCTCCATGACCGAGGACGGCAGCGCCGTCGTGTCGACCGCGTCGGTGTTGTAGGCGAGCGTGCGAAAGCGCGTGGTGACGGGCGTCCAGCGTCCGCTCTCTGGGCGAAACGCCGCCGCGCGCGTCGTCAGCGAATCGGGCAAGTCGGTGAACAGGCCGGCCTGCTGCGCCTCGACGAGCGCGCCGGTCGTGTTGGCCCAGAACAGGTCTGCTGGGCTCTGGGCGCCTTCCTCCTGAATCGTGGAAAGCAGTTGCGCGTCGGTGCCGTAGCGCACCTCCACCTCGAAGTCGGCCCGCTCCTCGAAGCGCTCCACGAGGCCGTCCACGAGCGGCTGGCTGCGCCCGGAGTAGACGGTGAGCGGGGCGGGCTGTTGCTGCTGCTCGCCTCCGCCACAGCCCCCCAGCAGAACGGCCGCGCACGCAAGCAGAAGAAGGGGCGGGAAAAAAGAAGGCAGAGAAAACCGTCGCATAGCGGGAAGGGGGATGGGGGGAGTGTCAATTTAGAATCATTCTAAAAAAGCGCGTTCGAAAAAGCACCCCCCGAGAAGCAAATCCGCGAAAACTCCACACGAACGCGGTCGCCGGTCGAGACGGTTTCGGCAGACCGGCCTTTGCGACCGAACGTTCCGACGAAGCGTGGGTTTGTAAGCGAGTAGGTTGGTGGTCTTCTCGCTAAATGGGCATATTTCTGATTTGGGAAGAAAGCCCTTCCGGTTTCCGAAACCTGGAGGGGTTGCTTCTCGCACCCCCATCGGGACGTGCCGAAAGGACCGGTAAAAGGTTAGCCAGCGCTGTTTTCGTTTTCCCCCTCCACTGTGAGCCAATCG
The DNA here is from genome assembly GCA_003023275.1 of Bacteroidetes bacterium SW_4_67_19. GTDB lineage: Bacteria > Bacteroidota > Rhodothermia > Rhodothermales > Salinibacteraceae > QS-8-64-10. Next base: position 4,098 of record PXTX01000061.1, on the reverse strand, counting down.
ACGCAGGCGAGTCCTCGGGACGCCCTGTCGGTCACCGACGTAGTCATGCTGACGGTGGGCGTCGTCGTCGGGGCAAGTGTGTTCGAGACGCCGGCTCTCGTGGCGGGGCACGTGGGAAGCCGGGGGGGCGTGCTGGGGGCCTGGCTGCTGGGCGGCGGCGTCTCGCTGATCGGGGCGCTCTGCTACGCGGAACTGGCCTCGACCTACCCGCACGCCGGCGGCGCCTACCATTACCTGCACCGGGCCTTCGGCGATTCGCTCGCCTTCCTGTTCGCGTGGGCGCGCCTGGCGGTGGTGCAGACCGGCTCCATCGCGCTGCTGGCGTTCGTGGTCGGCGACTATGCGTCCGAGCTGTGGTCGCTGGGCCCCTACTCCTCGCCGCTCTACGCGGCGGGGGCCGTCGCCGGCTTGACGGGCCTGCACGCGGCGGGCATCCGCCTGGGCAAGGGCGTGCAGCGCGGCCTGACGGCCGCCACGGTGGTCGGCGTGCTATGGCGATGGTCTTCGTGCTGCTGACCTACGGGGGCTGGAACGAGGCGGCCTACGTCTCCGCCGAGCTGCGCGACGTGGGGCGTAACATGGTGCGCGCGCTGCTTCTGAGCATCGGCCTCATCGCTGTGCTCTACGTGCTGGTAAACGCAGCCTACCTGCGCGGACTGGGCGTGGCGGGCATGAGCGGCTCCGAGGCCGTCGCCGCGAAGCTGATGCGAGCGACCGTGGGGCCGGTGGGCGCGCACCTGCTGAGCCTGCTGGTGGTCGCCGCCGCGCTCAGCTCCGCCAGCGCCACCATCTTCACTGGGGCGCGCACCAGCTACGCCCTCGGCGAGGACTTCTCGCTCTTCGCCTTCCTGGGGCGCTGGCGCGAGCGCTCCGGCACCCCGGCCCGTGCGCTCTGGGTGCAGGGCGCGGTGGTGGGGTTGCTCGTCGGGCTGGGGGCGCTCACGCGCGACGGCTTCTCGTCCATGGTCGATTACACCGCGCCGGTGTTCTGGTTGTTCTTCTTCCTGACGGGGGTGGCCCTGCTGGTGCTTCGCCGGCGCGATCCCGACCGCTCCCGCCCCTTCGCGGTGCCGCTCTACCCGCTGACTCCGCTCGCCTTCTGCGCCGCCTCGCTCTACATGCTCTGGTCGAGCCTCACCTACACGGGCGTCGGCGCGCTGGTGGGGGTGGCCGTTCTGCTGGTGGGGGGAGCCTTGCTCGTCGTGCAAAAACGAACACCCCGCGCTGCCGCCGATTCCTCGTAACGCTCCCTTTCTCACTCATTCCGTTCCCCTCATGTCGTTTTTTCAGAAAAGACGCTCCCGGCCGGCCGTCCTCCTGGCGCTGGCCGCCGCCGCCCTGATCGCCGGATGCGCCCAGGAGGGGGGCGACCCGGTGCAAACGGACCCGGCGCCGCAGAGCACCGTCCAGGCGCCGTCCATCGACACGGCCTCCGCCTCGTCCGACACCGCCTCCACCGCGCCCGAAAGCGATGCGCCGGGGTCGGACGTGCCCTACGTGCCCACCAGCCCCAAAACCGTCGCCCGGATGCTCGAGATGGCGGAGGTGACCTCGCAGGATACGGTCTACGACCTGGGCAGCGGCGACGGGCGCATCGTCATCGCCGCCGCCCAGCAGTACGGCGCGCACGGCGTGGGCATCGAAATCGACGCCGAACTCGTCAAAAAGGCCCGCAAGAATGCGAAGGAGGCGGGCGTGGCCGATCTCGTGACGTTCCGCCAGGGCGATCTCTTCAACGCCGACCTGAGCGGAGCCACGGCGGTGACGCTCTACCTGCTGCCGTCGGTCAACATGAAGCTGCGCCCCAAGCTGATGCGGGAGCTGGAGCCGGGCACGCCCGTCGTGTCTCACGACTTCGACATGGACGACTGGGAGCCGGACCGCACCGTGCAGCTCAATGGAGACACGGTGTTCCGCTGGACGATCCCCGAGGCCCGCCCCGACGGTTCGACGGGGGAGTGAGGAGGCCATGAACGACGCACGACGTTCGCCCCCGGAGGAGCCGGGCGCCCTCAACTGGGCCGAGGGGCCATTGCGCCTGGCAGCCTACGCCTTCTTCGACCTCGAAACGACGGGCCTGCGCCCGGATCGCGGGGCCAGGATCGCCGAGATTGCCGTCGTGGGCCGCGACGGCGTGCTGCTCGACTGGCAGCGCGACGCGGAGGGGGCCCAGCCGCTCCCCGACCGGCTGCCGCGCCTGCTGGAACGGCTGCGGAACCGCGTCGTCGTGGGGCACCACCTCTCGTTCGACTTCCGGTTCGTCGCCTACGAAGCGCGCCGCCACCGTCTGTCCATCCCGCGCCTCCAGTTCATCGACACGCTCGGCCTGGCGCGCCGCGTGATGACGCCCGCGCCCGACGACGCCCGCCTCGGCGCGCTTCTCGACCGCTTCGACCTCGCGCCCGACGGCCCGCTCCACACGGCACTGGTGGACGCGAAGGCCACTCGCGCGCTCTTCTGGCATCTCGTGGAAAAGGGCGACATCCAGACCCTCGCCGACGCCGGGGTCAAGCCGCTCACCTGGGCCGCGCCGTAAGTGGATTCGACGGCGGACCGCGGAAAGGCCGAAGGTCATCCCCCCGTGGTGTTGCGGACGGCGGTCTTTCGGTCATCCAGGCGTGTGTTGAGATGGGAAACGTTTCCGCTCATTCCTAACTTTTCGCTCGAGGTTACTCGAGCAGCAACGCATCACAACTTCAACCCCCTCACGCCATGAACGGATCGCCTGATCCCTCCGATTTCTGGGCCAAACTTCACCCCGACTGGCCCGACGTTGAGGAATGGCACCCGCTGGCGGCACACAGCGCAGAGGTCGCGGCGGTGACGGAGGCGCTGCTGGAGCGCACGATCTTGGGCGAACGGATGGCGGCGCTGGTCGGCTGGGATAAGCTTTCGCCCGTGCACGTCCAGCGGCTCTGCGTACTGGCGGCGCTCCACGATGCGGGGAAGGTGAACCACGGGTTTCAGAATCGGGGGCACGACGCGCCAGGGCCGCGCAAAGGGCACGTCGGGCCGATGGTCGAGGTCCTCGGCTCCGAGCAATCGGCGAAGTGGCTCCAGAAGTTCGGTGCCGTTTCGATGCTGGAATGGTTCGAGTCCGAAGATCATTTCTTTCATTTCTTGCTTGCGACTTTCGGCCATCATGGCCGCCCGGTGCAGCCGGCGCATGGTTTTTCGTCGAAGCTGTGGGAAGAGAACGACCGTCGCACCCCCGCCGAAGAGATGGAGCGGCTGGCTGCCTTCGTCCGGCAGTGGTTTCCCGAGGCCTTCGGCGAAGAAGCCGACGCTTTTCCGCCTGACCCGCCGTTTCAGCACGCCTTCAACGGGATCCTCACGCTGGCCGACTGGATCGGCTCGGACCGGCGCTTCTTCGCCTTTGCGGAGGAGAATGGCGAACCGATGCCGGCGGCGCGGCGCGGGGCGGTCGAGGCGGTCGAGGCGCTCTTTCTCGATCCGGCGGCGGCGCGGGCGGGGCTGGGGGACGTGCCCGTTGGCTTCGACGGCGTGCTGGAAGAGGCGTCGTGGACGCCACACGACATCCAGCAGGAAACCCTCGACCTGCCGCTCCACGCGGACGGTAGCCTCACCGTGCTGGAGTCGGACACCGGTTCGGGCAAGACGGAGGCGGCGCTCGCACGGTTCGCCCGGCTTTACCGGCGCGGGCAGGTGGACGGGATGTACTTCGCCGTGCCCACGCGCTCGGCCGCCACGCAGCTCCACGAGCGCGTTCGGGAAACCGCCGCGCGCCTCTTTCCCGAAGACGCACGCCCGCCAGTGGTGCAGGCGGTGCCCGGTTACATCAAGGCCGACGACGCGGAGGCCACCGCGCTGCCGGACTTCGAGGTGCGTTGGGACGAGGGCGACACGGCAATGCGCTACCGGGGCTGGGCGGCGGAGCACCCGAAGCGGTTCTTGGCCGGCCCCATCGTGGTGGGTACGGTGGATCAGGCGCTGCTCTCGGCGCTCCAGGCCAGCCACGCGCATCTGCGAGCCGCCGCGCTCTTGCGCCACTTCCTGGTGGTGGACGAAGTGCACGCCTCCGACGTATACATGACCGCGCTGATGGATCGCGTCCTCGACCAGCACCTGTCGGCGGGC
>PXTX01000060.1 GCA_003023275.1 Bacteroidetes bacterium SW_4_67_19 | reverse complement strand
ACTGGGGGCGTGGGCCGAAACGATGCGGTGCGCGCGGCGTCTACTCGGCTGCACGCTCTGCTCGCCCCCGCGCCGCTCGATGCTGTTCCGCGCGCTCGCCGATGAAAACATCCCGTTCGCCTGCGAGGCGCTCGGCACGGTCGCGGCAGAGGTGCGCTGTGCCCCGAGGGGGGGGCTCACGCCCGCCGATGTAGCCAGAGCCGACGTGCTCTGGGTGCGTAGCGTCACACCCGTCGGCCCTGAGCTGCTGGAGGATGCGCGGCGCCTCCAGTTCGTCGGCTCGGCCACGGCGGGGACCGACCACGTGGACCGTGCCTTCCTGCGCCGGCGCGGCATCGCCTTCGCCCATGCGCCCGGCAGCAACGCCCCCTCGGTGGCCGATTACGTCGTCGCTGCGCTCCTGGCGGTGGCCGCGCGTCGGGAGGAAGCGCTGCGAGGGAAGACCGCGGCGGTCGTCGGATGCGGAGAAGTGGGGAGCCGCGTGGCGCGCCGCCTCGAAGCGCTGGCCCCCCATCTCCCCGACGGGGCGCTCGTCACCGACACCGGCGCGGCCAAACAGCCCATCGCCCGCCACGCCGCCGAGGTGCTGCCCGAGCGTGCCTCTTTCGTCGGTGGACACCCCATCGCCTCCTCCGAGCGCCGCGGCGAGACGGAACCGGATGCCACCCGCTTCGACGGCGGCACGTACCTGCTCTGCCCCGGCGAAGAGGCGTCCCGCGAAGCCGCTCTCGCGACTCGGCAGCTACGCGAGCACCACCCCGGCTTCCTGGCCCTCGCCGAAGCGACGGGGGCGCGCGTGCAGGTGCGCTCCCCGGCCCACCACGACCGCCTCTGCGCCGCCGCGCGCGACCTGCCGGAGCTGCTCGCCGCCCCCCTCACCGACGTGATCTCCGAGGCCGCCGAAGACGCCGGCGACCACGAAACGCTCCTCGCGCTGACCGATCCGGCGCTGCGCCCGCTCGTCTGGGGTCGCCAGGCGCCCTCCGCCGAACGCCGCGAAGAACTCGTCGCCGGTGAAGGCTCCCTCCTCGACGCGCTGGGCCGCTACGTGCGCGCCCTCCAGCAGACGCGCCGCCACCTCGCCACCGGCGACCTCGACGCGGCGCTCAGCTTGGGAGATGGTGGATCGTAGATGGAGGATGGTTTTCACTTGGCAACGCGACAGCGGGACGAAAACCATCCACCATCAAGCGAGCCGCAAGCGAGCGGACTATCTACCATCGGGCGAGCAACGCGAGCGGGCGAACCGGTGGACGAACACATTCCTCAAACGCGCGGCGTTGACCTTCCGCTCCCGCCGCACTACCCTTTACGGACGCTCCCGCTTCCCCACACCCCCTGCCCGACGTGCTCAAACAAACCCCGCTGCACGACCGCCACGAGGCCCTCGGCGCCAAGATGACCGACTTCGGCGGCTTCGACATGCCCGTGCAGTACGACTCGATCATCGAAGAGCACCACGCCGTGCGCGAGCGCGCTGGACTCTTCGACATCAGCCACATGGGCGAGGTCTTCGCGCGCGGCCCCCAGGCCTTCGACTTCGTGCAGCACCTCGTCACCAACGACGCCGGCACCCTCTACGACGGGCGCGCGATGTACACGGCGATGTGCAACGAAGAAGGCGGCATCCTCGACGACCTCGTCGTCTACCGCCGCTCCGAAGACGAGTACCTGCTGGTCGTCAACGCGGCCAACGTCGAGAAGGACTTTGCCTGGATGCAGTCTTGCAACGAGGCGGGCGCCGAGCTGGAAAACGCCTCCGACGACGTGGCCCTGCTGGCGCTTCAGGGGCCGCACGCCTTCGAGATCGTCGCGCAGATTACCGACGCCCCCGTGGGCGACCTCCAGTTTTACCATTTTCTGGAAATGCCCGCCGGCGCGTTCTTCGACTCCGAACGCACGCTGATCTCCTACACGGGCTATACCGGCGAGAAGGGCGTGGAAATCTACTGCGATGCCGACTCCGCCCCCGACGTGTGGGACGCCCTTCTCGAAAGCGGCGCGGCGCACGGCCTCCAGCCCGCCGGCCTCGGCGCGCGCGACACGCTTCGCCTGGAAGCCGGCCTCTGCCTCTACGGCCAAGACCTCACCGAGGACACCAACCCCTACGAGGCGGGTCTCGGCTGGGTCGTCAAGCCTGAGGACGGCGACTTCATCGGGCGCGACGCGCTGGCGGACATCAAAGAACGCGGCCCCGAACGCTCCCTCGTCGGTTTCGTGATGACCGAGCGCGGGATCCCCCGTCACGGCTACGCCCTGCTCGACGCCAACGGTGACGAGATCGGCGCCGTCACCAGCGGCTCGCAGTCGCCCGTCTTAGAGCGCGGCATCGGCCTCGGCTACGTGCCAAACAAAGACCGCTTCACCGACGAGGGCAGCCTGATCCAGGTGCAGGGGCGCCGCCGCGCACGCCAGGCCGAAGTGCGCAAGACGCCGTTTCACAAGTGAGCGTGGGAGCATGGGGGCGTGGGAGCGTGGGGGATGTCATCTGGCAAAGGAGTTCTCGACCGGCGAAGGGGCTGCTCTCCGAGAAGACAACCTACTATCTATCCATCCTCCACTTCCTGCGCCCCCGCCACAGTCTGGCGTAGCCCTTATGCCTCTGGAAACACCCGTCCTCCCGCACTCCCGTACCCCCGCACTCCCACGCCCCCAGACATGGACGTAGAAGTATTCCTCACCAGCGCGACGGTCGAAGACGACGACGTCAAAGGCCGTACCGTGGTCGTCATCGACGTGCTGCGCGCCTGCTCGACCATCGTGACGGCGCTGGCCAATGGCGCGCGCGCTGTGCTGCCGGTCGCCGACATGGCCGAGGCCGGGCGCATCGCCTCCAACCTCAACCGTTCGGTCTACCGCCTGGGCGGGGAACGCGAGGGAACGAAGATCGACGGCTACGACCTGGGCAACTCGCCGCGCGCCTATACCCGCGAGGCCGTCGAGGGCCGCGACGTGATTCTCAACACCACCAACGGCACCGTCGCGCTCACCCGCGCGAGCGCTGCCGAGGAGTTGCTGGTCGGCTGCTTCCTCAACGTCGAGCGCGTGATCGAACGCATCGAGGCGGCCGGGCGCGACGTGACCATCGTCTGCGCGGGACAGTCCAATCGCATCTCGCTGGAAGACACCCTCTGCGCCGGGCTCTTGCTTCATCGCCTGTGGGACGGCGAGGAGCCGGACGTGACCACCGACACGGCGCACGTGGCCTTTTCGCAGTACCGGCGCGACCGCGACGACGTGGCTCAGGCGCTGCGCCGCTCGGACAACGCCCGCCGCCTCGCCGGCCTCGACGCCCAGGAAGACGTGCAGTACTGCATGCGCGTCGACGCCCTCCCGCTCCTGCCGCGCTTCGACGACAACCGCCTGCTGCCGGTCGGCGACGAGCAGCCCGAGCTCGACACGACGCCTCCCGCCGAAGAACGCGCGTGAGGCGGCTGCTCGCCTGCACGCCGTCGCCTCATCAAAAGTAGTAGTGCATGCCCAGTTCGACCAGGGGAAGCACCGCATTCCGGTCGAGCACGGCCGAGCGTTGCACGAGGTAGATGAGGCCGGCCCCGCCGGAAAATCAAATTTACGATGTTAAGAAAAAGTGAGTTACCTTGCTGTGCTCGCGCCCTCCCGGGAACCGTTCCCGCGCGGCATGTGGACATTCCGCGCGGCGGCGCTTACATTTTC
>PXTX01000059.1 GCA_003023275.1 Bacteroidetes bacterium SW_4_67_19 | reverse complement strand
GCGTCGCTACAAGCGCTTCGAGATCGACGCCGAGACGGGCGAGGCCAAGGCCATGAAGATCCGCTCCGTCGAACATGCGTGACCACGTCGAGCCGTACCTTCGCCTCATTCCCGAGGTGCGCAACGTGCCGAAGCAGAACATCCGAATGTCCTACGACGAGGAGGCGGACGTGCTCTACATCAACTTCCGCGAGCACACGGTCGCCACGGACAGCGAATTGACCGACGACGACATCACCATTCGCTACGACGGGGACGAGATTATAGGCTTCACCGTGCTGCATGCCGATGCGCGGGCAGCGTAGCCTCCGAGCCGCTGCGCTTCAGTGGTGCAGAAAGAGCGCGGTGGGGCAGTCCTCCAGCAGCGGGGCCGTGTTGGAGCCGAACGTGAGCCAGTGCAGTTGCGAAACCGACCGCGCGCCGGCCACGACGGCGTCGGTGCCAGCGTCCTCGACGCGGGCAGTGATTACTTCGTGCGGGGTCGCGCCTTCGACGCTGGTCGTCTCTGGGGAGAAGCCGTGCGCCCGGAGGTACTGGCGCGCGTTCTCCAGCAGGCGCCCCGAGGCGTCCGGCAGGTCGTCGTGAACGTGGAGGAGCGTGACGGCCGCGTTGGTCCCGAAGGGGCGCAGCTGGGCGAAGGCGTGCAGGGTGCGCGCCGCCGAGGGACCGCCGTCGAAGGCGATCACGATGCGTTCGATGGGCGGCTCGTCGTCTTCGCGTACCACGAAGGTCGGCGCGAGGGCATCGCGCACCACACGCGCGAGCGTCTTGGTTTGCTGGTCCGGCTGGCCGTAGAGGTAGTGCGGCGTTTCGCCCATCACCAGCAGGTCCTGGTACGTCATTTCGTCGAGGATGCGACGGGAAGGCATGCCCTGACGCACGCGCTTTTCGTAGGCGATGCCGGCTTCTTCGGCTGCTTCCTCGAACGCCTCCAGGAGCATCTTGGCGCGCTTCTCCGCCTCGGAGGTCAGGTGTTCCAGAAGAGCCGTGGTGTGGTACACGCCCCTGAGGGACTCTCCGCGCGATTTCGTCTCGACGTGCCTCGCCTCGACGATGACCAGTCCCGTGACCGTGGCATCGTGTCGGTGGGCGATGTCGATGGCGTGCCGGGTGGCCACCGGCGTGTCGGCGTCGGGGTCGAGAGCGACGAGAATGCGCCTGGTCATGGGAAAGCCCGGGGACGGGCGGGATGCGCAAAAGAAGAAAAGCAGCGTCGAAGGCTTGGGAAAAGGGAAGATCGGCGTACGAGCGCTTTTTTTCCACATGCCCTGTAAAAGTCTGGAAAGGGATTTTTGAAAGTTGGAGTTGTTGTTATTGGGGCTGTGGAAATGTGGAAAGCTCAGTGCTCCACATCGGAAGGAGGGCATTGTGCAAAAAAGCGCGGGCTTTCCCCGAAGTTTTCCACACCAGCGCTGCCCGAAAAAGCGGGTAACGCCGGGTGCAGCCCGAAATGCGAGCGGTTATCCACCTTTCCACAGGTTTCCACATCGAGAGCGGAGTCTGCGCGCACTGGTTTTCCACAGGGATCCACAATGTGGAAAGCTGGGGAAAACGTGTTTGCGACGATGACCATTATCCACAGGTTTCCACACGCCTCCCGTCGAGAGGCGAGGAAACGGAAGTTATCAAGAAGTTTCCCTCATGTTATCCACAGGTTGTGCACAGGGGGCGTGATGCGTAAAACCTGACGCGTGATGCTGCTGAGAGGGGGGTTGAAAGAAGCTTCGGGGGCCGTCCTTTCTGAATGGTTTCCGCCGAGCGATCGCTGTCTGAGGCGATACGGTCTGGCTTCAACATGCATCAGGTTTGAATCTCTGGAAAATGAAGAGCGAAGCTCATCGAAAGCCCTTGCGCGGCGTGACGCCGGGCCAAACTCGACGGGCGTTCGCGCGTAGCCCCTTGATGTGCAGTGGGATTCTATGTAGTGGCTTTTGCCAGGGTCGCTCGTGCGGACCGTGCTCCGTCTTCTTTTTCGCCCGCCCTTGCCCATGTCCGACCCGACCGCCCCGAGCCGCCGGATGGCCCCCCCGCGCGAGAAGAACCTCTCCGAGGCGCTGGGGCGCTTCTGGACGCTGCCGAACGCCCTGAGCCTCGCGCGTCTGGCGGTGGTCGTGCCCATCACGTACCTCATCTGGACGGCCGGGTCGCTGCAATGGCTCTTCGGGCTAATCGTCTTCGGGGCATTGACGGACTTCCTGGACGGGCGCGTGGCGCGCTGGTCGCACGCGGTCAGCGGCTGGGGCAAGGTGCTCGACCCGCTGGCCGACAAGTTCGCCGCCGTCATGACCATCTCGGCGCTCACGTTTCGCGGCGCGGAGCCGACGCTGCCGCTGTGGTTTTTCCTGCTGATCGTCGGGCGCGAGGCCTGCATCCTGGCCGGGGGATCCCTGATCGCGCGGCGCACCGGGCAGGTCGTCATGAGCGGCGCGCTGGGCAAGGGCGCTGTCGCGTCGCTGGCGCTGACGGTGCTCTACGCCGTCCTCGGCGCCGACCCGCAGGTGCTCGACTACTGCGTCTGGATCTCGACGGCGCTTTTGGTCGGCTCCTTCCTGATCTACGTCGGCCGCTACGTCTGGCTCGAGCAGACCGGCGACCTCCCCGAGCAGGCCCAGCGCGAGAGCGAACCGCTTCGCGAGCGCGGGGGAGCGGGAGAGCGGGGGCGTGGGAGCGAGGAAACGCCGACGTCTCCTGCGAACGGGGCTGCTCGCTCGCCCGCGAATGAGTCTCGCTCGCCCGCGAATGAAACGCCCGGCGAAGCCCATTCGGAAAAGCAGCCGGTGCCCGAAAACGGCGCTCCTCGCCCGTCGTAGAACCTCCACACGCCCGCACCCAGCATGGGATTCTTCGACGACCTGTTCGGCGATTCTTCCGATGAGGCGGACACGCCCGCCCGGGAGGAGGTCCCCGAGCCGCAGACCACCGACGAGGAGCAGGAAAAGCTCGACGAGGCGACCGAGAAGACGCGCGACAGCCTCTTCGGCAAGATCGGGCGCATGGTCAGCGGCAAAGACACCGTCGACGCCGAGGTGCTCGACCGGCTCGAAGAGGTGCTCGTCACCAGCGACGTGGGCGTCAACACGACCCTCGACGTGATCGACCGGGTGGAGGCGCGCGCCGAGCGCGACCCGTACGTCGGGGCCGAGGAGCTGGAGCGCATGATTCAGGAAGAGATCGCCGGCCTCATGCTCGAAGGCGAGCCGGAGCGCCCCGCGCGCTTCGACGCCGAGCTACCGGCCGACCCGTATGTCGTGATGGTCGTCGGCGTCAACGGGGTCGGCAAGACCACCACCATCGGCAAGCTGGCGCACCACTACCAGCAGGCGGGCCGCAGCGTCCTGCTGGGGGCGGCGGACACCTACCGCGCCGCGGCCATCGAGCAGATCGAGGTGTGGGCCGAGCGCACCGGCACGTCGGTCGTCAAGCAAAAGCGCGGCGCCGACCCGGCGGCGGTGGCCTTCGACACGGTCGCCTCCGCCCGCCAGCGCGGCGCCGACGTGGCCATCATTGACACGGCGGGCCGCCTGCACACGCGCAGCGGCCTGATGGACGAACTCGAAAAGGTCAAGCGCGCCATCGGCAAGCAGATGGACGGCGCCCCGCACGAGGTGTTGCTCGTGCTCGACGCCTCGACGGGCCAGAACGCCATTCGCCAGGCCGAGGAGTTTACCAACAGCGTGGAAGTGACGGGGCTGGCCTTGACCAAGCTCGACGGCACGGCCAAGGGCGGCATCGTGATCGGCGTGTCCCACGAGTTCGGCGTGCCGGTGCAGTACATCGGCGTGGGGGAAGAACTCGACGACCTGCAAGTGTTCGACCGCTCGGCCTTCGTGAAGGCGCTCTTCGGCGGGCGGACGGTGACGTGACTCGTGGGTCGTCCATTCGCGTTGCTCATTGGGTCGTTGGTCGTTCTTCGTTGCTCATCCGGCAACGCGTTGCTTGCTGAAAAACACGTTCGCCGACCGAAACACGAACAACGAACTCACGAACCAGCGAGCCGCAGGTGAGGGGCCTTGCGTCATACCCTTGCGGTGCGGACGACCCACGAAAACGTTTGCATCGAGGCCATACTTTTCGCCCCAAACCGCTCGTACGCAACGTGAGAATCATTTTCATGGGCACCCCCGAGTTCGCCGTGCCGTCGCTGCGGCGGCTTTGCGAAGAGGGCTACGCGCCGGTCGCCGTCGCCACGGGGCCGGACCGCGAGCGCGGGCGCGGCCAACAGATGCAGCCCACGCCCGTCAAGGAGGCGGCCCTCGAACTGGGGGTCGAGCGCATCCTCCAGCCGGAAGCGGTGCGGGCGGAGGCCTTCGCCGAGGAAGTCGCCGCGCTGGAGCCGGACGTGATCGCGGTGGCGGCGTACAAGATTTTGCCGCCGGCCGTTTTCACCCCGGCCGCGAAGGGCGCGTTCAACCTGCACAGCTCGCTGTTGCCGAAGTACCGGGGCGCCGCGCCCATCCACCGCGCCGTGATGGACGGGGCGCAGCAGACGGGCGTGACGACCTTTTTTCTGGAGGAACGCGTGGACACCGGCGACGTCATCCTCCAGCGCACCACGCCCATCGGCCCCGACGAGACGGCCGGCGCGGTGCACGACCGCCTCAAGGAGATCGGCGCCGAGGCGGTCGTCGAGACGGTGCGCCGGATCGAGGACGGCACCGCCGAGGCTACGCCGCAGGACGACGCCGAGGCCACGCCCGCTCCCAAGCTGCGCGCCGAGGACGGCGAGGTGCCGTGGAGCTTGGACGCGCAGACCGTGCACGATCACATTCGCGGCCTCTCGCCGTGGCCGGGCGCCTGGACGAAACATGACGGCACGCGCCTGAAGCTGTACCGCAGCCACTTGCCCGAGGACGCGGCCGCCCTGCCCGGCGGCGACGCGCCCGGCACGGTGCTCGAAGCCAAGTCCGGCGCGGACGGACGCCTCGTCGTGGCGTGCGGGGACGGCGCGGTCGAGCTGGTCGAACTCCAGCAGCCGGGCAAGACGGTGCTTCCGGCGGCGGACTTTCTCAACGGCTACGCGCTCGACGTGGGCGACCGGCTGGGGAGGACGGCGGACGACTGACGGCGGACGGCGATGTAGACTTGCGAGATTATCCGGGGGGACGGCGTGCTCGCTTTTTCCGTTCGCTGTGCTCACCGCGAGGCGGTGGGTGGTAAATGGTGAATCGTAGATGGGGGCTTTTCCCTACTACGGTCGCCTGCCCCCGGAAGCCCATCCACCATCCCCGCCCGGCAAAAGGCAACACCATATCGGGCAGACGACTCCCGCACCCCTACACTCCTGCACCCCAAATGCCCTACGACACGCTCCGTACGCGGCGCGACGACGCGGTCCTCACCGTCACGATGGACCGCCCCGAGCGCCGCAATGCGCTCGGCCCGCAACTCGACGAAGACTTGCGCACGGTCTTCTCGGAGGGCGCGGCGACCGACGACGACGTGCGCGCGGTCGTGCTCACCGGGGCGGGCGAGGGCTTTTGCAGCGGCGCGGACCTTTCGGTCTTCGAGGAACTGCCCGATCCCGAGGCGGTGGAGGCGCATCTGAAGGAGCGCTACCTCCCGCTCATCGAAGCGCTGACTACGCTCGAAAAGCCCGTCCTCGCCGCCGTCAACGGAGCCGCCGCCGGGGCGGGGTGCGCGCTGGCGCTGGCCTGCGATCTGCGCGTGATGGCCGCCGACGCCGCGCTGGTCGTGGCCTTCAGCAGCATCGGGCTGGTGCCGGACATGGGCACGACGTGGCTCTTGGCGCGGCACGTCGGCTACGGGCGCGCCTTCGAGCTGTGTGCCACCGGCGAGCCGCTCGACGCGGCGCGCTGCGAAGAGATGGGGCTGGCCAACCGCGTCGTCGAAAGCGCCGACCTGGCCGATGAAGGGGGGAAGTGGGCGCAGGAGCTGGCCGCGCGTCCGACCCGCGCGCTGGGCCTCACCAAGCGGGCGCTCCACCACGCTCTCGGCAGCACGCTCCCCGAGGCCGTCGAGCGCGAAGCCGAGCTGCAACGCGAGGCGGCAGCCACGCGCGACCACCGCGAGGGCGTCGAAGCCTTCCTCCAAAAGCGCGACCCGCAGTTCGAGGGGCGGTGACGGCGCGGGGCGCTTGGCGGGAGGCGTTTTATCTTACCATTCGTTTAAGTGTTGAAACACGTTTATGTAAAGAGAAGTTATCCCGGTGCGATGTCCCTTCATTCAAAAAGATGGGAGGACGGCCAGATCGTGGAGGAAACCTTCGACCGCGCCCGATCGGCGCGGGGCGCATGGCGTTGCCTCTGCTGCCGCCTTCTGTGGTGCGAAAAACGCCCAGCGCTCCCCGCCACGCGCTACGCGCATTCGCGGTAAATACGCGCATTCGCGGTAAAGAAGCCCCCGCCGGCGGACCCGCACTCGGTGCTCCACCGTTGCTTCATACGTGTGCTCTGATACTCATCTCTGACGTCCCGGATGCGCGCGCTCGGCCGGCTGAACTATTTTTTCCGGCGGTACTGGTACCTCTTCGTGCCGGGGCTGCTGTGCACGATGATCTCGGCGGGCTTCCGTATCGGCGTGCCGGTGATCGTGCGGCAGGCCGTCGACAGCATTCCGCGCTTTACGGCGCTGCACGCGATGTTCGACGGCACCGCTGCCGGCGGCTACCTCTTCGCCTATTTCTTTGTCGCACTGGTGCTGTTCGCGCTCGTCATCGTCGCGCTCAGCCTCACGAGCGGCCTCTTTTCGTTTTTGATGCGGCGCACGGTGGTGGTCGCCTCCCGCCACATCGAGTACGACCTGCGCAACCGGCTCTACGACCACCTCCAGACGCTCTCGCCGGCGTTTTACCAGCGCTTCTCGACCGGCGACGTCATCACCCGCTCGACCGACGACATCGAGAAGGTGCGCCGCTACATCGGGCCGGCGATCATGTACGCCACGCGCGCGGTCGTCACCGTCGCGACTGCCGCGACGGTCATGTTCATCATCTCGCCGGAGCTGACGCTCTGGGCGCTTCTTCCGATGCCGCTGCTGGCGGTGTCGGTGTACTTCATGTCGCGCATGGTGCACCATCGCTCCGAGGCGCAGCAGAAGCAGTACGCGCGGCTCACCTCCCGCGTGCAGGAGGCGCTGGCGGGCATTCGCGTCCTCAAAGCCTACACGCGCGAGAAAAGCGAGGAGCGCGCCTTCGAGCAAGAGAGCGACCGCTACCGCGACCGCACGCTCGACCTGGCCTTCGTGGACGCCGGCTGGCGGCCCGTCTTTTTGATGCTGGTGGGCTTTTCGACGATCATCGTCGTGTGGGTCGGCGGGCGTCTGGTGGTCGAAGGCGCGATCACCGTCGGCAACATCGCCGAGTACATCATCTACGTGGCGCTGATGACGTGGCCGGTCGCCTCGCTGGGGCGCGTGGTGACGATGATCCAGCGCGCCAGCGCCTCGATCAAGCGCCTCGGCTTCGTCTTCGACGAGGTGCCCGACATCGCCGACACGGAGCGCACCGACCCGTCCATCGAAGAGGTCGAGGGCGCGATTGCGTTCGAGAACGTCTCCTTCCGCTACGATCGGGAAACGTTCGGGCAGCGCTCGCTGGAAGACGTGGTGGGGGTTTCGGAGAACGGGAGCGCGGGGGAGCGGGAGCGTGGGAGCGGAGAAGAGAGCAACGGGCAGGCGGTGGCGAAGGGGGAGGCCGCGGATAGCGCGCCGGAGGCGTCGCAGGCCACGGGCGCGCCGACGGAGGACGATGCGCTCGACGAAGCGGACGGGCCGGGTGAAAACGGCGACGCGGCGGCGGTTTCGGGAAACGGGCGCGCGACCGCCGCCGGCAGCAAGGCCGAGGGCGGCCCGGCGGAGAAGCGACCGGCCGAGCAGGCGAACGGCTCCAGCGGCAGCGACGGCGAGGCCCCGCTGGTGCTCGACGGGGTGAGCTTTTCGCTGGAGGCGGGGCAGATGCTCGGCGTGGTGGGGCGCACCGGGGCGGGCAAGTCCACGCTCGTCGAGATGATCCCGCGCCTGCTGGACCCGTCGGAGGGGCGCGTCCTCATCGACGGGCGCGACGCGCGCGAGGTGCCGCTGGGGACGCTGCGCAAGAGCGTCGGCTACGTGCAGCAGGACGTGTTTCTCTTCAGCGACACGGTCGCCGGCAACATCGCCTTCGGCCAGCTCGGGGCCTCCGACGAACAGATCACCGAGGCCGCGCGCGAGGCGGAGCTGCTCGACAACGTGCAGAGCTTCTCCGACGGCTTCGAGACGACCGTCGGCGAGCGCGCAGCGCACCGCCATCGCGCGCGCGCTCTTGCACGAGCCGCCGATTCTGGTCTTCGACGACGCGCTCTCCGCCGTCGACACCGCGACGGAGCGGCAGATCCTCCAGCGCCTGCGCCGGCGGCAGGGACAGCAGACGCTCGTCCTGGTGAGCCACCGCATCTCGGCGGTGCAGGACGCGGATCTGATTCTCGTTCTCGAAGAGGGGCGCGTCGCCGAGCGCGGCACCCACGACGACCTGATCGAGCAGGGCGGCCTCTACGCGCGCCTGCATCGCAAGCAGATGCTCGAAGAAGAGATCGAGGCGCTTTGAGTGGGGGAGGGTCTTTTCCCCCAAGCGAGAACGCGGGTGAAAGGTTTGCGGCAAAAAAGGTTTGCGGCAAAAGACGAGGAACGTACTCTTTTCTAATTCCTGACGTTTGCAACATTCGCAGCGAAAACGAAATCCGATGCCGAGGCACGCAGAAACCATCTGCAATTTCCGAAGCCGAGCGCGGAAGTAGAGCGAAACCCCCACACCCCCGCCCTCCCGGACTCCCGCACTCATGCAAACCGAAATCGTCCCGCTCGGCACCGCTTCGGCGATTCCCACGAAGGAGCGCCACCTCGCGGCGACGGCGCTCTGGCGCAAGGGACGGCTCCTGCTCTTCGACTGCGGGGAGGGCACGCAGATGCGCCTTTTGCAGAGCGGCCTCAACCGCGCGCGCCTCGACGCGCTCTTTCTCACGCACCACCACGGCGACCACTTCTACGGCACGATGGGCGTGATCTCGACGCTGGCCCTGCTGGACCGCGACGAGCCGCTGGTGGTCGTGGGGCCGGCCGGCACCGAGGAGGCGGTGCGCGCCATGCCCGGCCTGGCCAATGACTGGCTGCCCTACGAGGTGGACTACCGCGAGCTGCCGGAGGACTTTTCGCCGCAGACCGTCTACGAGACCGGCGAGTTTGCCGTCACCGTGCGCCCGGTCGAGCACCGCGTGCCGTGCATGGGTTTTCGCTTCGAAGAACGGACGCGCGCTGGTCACCTCGACGCCGAGAAGGCGCGCCGCCTGGGAGCGACCGAGCACGAGCACCTGCGCGCCCTCAAGCGCGGGGAGCGCGTGGCGCTGGAAAACGGCGGTACCGTCGACCCGGCGGACGTGCTGGGGCCGGAGCGCCCGGGCGTTTCCTTCGCCTACGTGATGGACACGCGCCCCTGCGAGGCGGGCCGCACGCTGGCCGACGGCGTGGACCTCTTGTACCACGAGGCCACCTTCGGCGACGACCAGGCCGAGCGCGCCGCCGACACGGGCCACTCCACCGCGCGCCAGGCCGCCCGGCTGGCGAAGGACGCCGGCGCCGGGCGGCTGCTGCTCGGCCACTTCAGCGCGCGCTACGATACGCCCGCCCCGCTGGTCGAGGAAGCGCAGGCCGTCTTCCCAAACACGGCGGCGGCGGAGGAACTGAAACGCTACGTGCTCGACCCGCGCGAAAAGGACGTCTCCCGCCGGAGCGAGACATAGGAAGACGGTCCGCCGCGGTTCTACTCCACGTTGCGGATCTGCTCGCGGATCTTTTCGATCTCCTCCTTGATGGCGACGGCGTGGTGAGAGAGGGTCGCGTCGTTGGCCTTCGCGCCGATGGTGTTGGCCTCGCGGTGCAGCTCCTGGGTGAGAAACTTGAGGCGCCGGCCGGTCGGCTCGTCGTCACCGAGGGCGCCCTGGAACTGCTCCAGGTGGGCGCGCAGGCGCACGCACTCTTCGGTCACGTCGAGCTTGTCGGCGGTCATCGCCAGCTCGGCTTCGAGGCGGTCGGCGGCGACGCGCTCGTCGTCGAACAGCTCGCCGAGTCGTTCGCGCAGCGTCTCGCGGCGCTCGTCGATGCGCTCGGGGGCGCGCGCTTCGGCCTGCGATAGGCGCTCGGTGATGGCGTCGGTGCGCGCCTGGAGGTCGGCGCGGAGGCTTTCTCCCTCGCGGCGGCGCGTGGCGCGCAGGTGGTCGACGGCGTCGGCGAGGGCTTGCTCGGCAGCCTCCCAGGCGTTTTCGCCCGCCGGAGTGTCCATCTCTTCGCGGTGCTCCAGCACGTCGGAAAACTCGAGCAGGTGCTCCAGGCCGACGGGCGCGTCCAGTTCGGCGGCGGCGGCGAGGCGGCGCAGCAGACGCGCGTAGGCGGCGGCGGCCTCGTCGTCGACGCGGACGGGGAGGGCGTCGTCGGCGTCGGCCCCTTCGAGCTGGACGTGCGCGGTGATGCGCCCACGGGCGAAGTGCTCCTTGAGCAGGGCTTGCGCCTCGCTTTCGCGGGCCTTGAGCGCGTCGGGGAAGCGCAGCTTCAGGTCCAGGTGCCGCGCGTTGACGGAGCGCAGCTCGGCGGTGGCCTCCACGCCGCCGGCCTCGGCGCGGCCTTCGCCAAAGCCGGTCATGCTGTGGATCATCGTCGGCGGTCGGCTATCAGCGGTCGGCTATCAGCGGTCGGCTATCAGCGTCTTTCCGGAAGCGTCTGAACGGTTCGGCTTTCGGAACGCCTTTTGAAAAAGAAAAAGCGCCTCTTTCAGGCGCTTTCCGGCTTGCGGTGCGAGGTGTCAAAACGCTCGTTTTCGGACAGGCTGCGCTTCTATGCAAGCCGCATCAGCCGATGGCGGACTCAAAGACCGGCAGCAGCGCCGCCAGTGCCCCGGCAGTAATCATGAGCCAGCGCGCGATCCATGCCTTCAGTTCGGCGTTCTCCGCGCGGCTCTCGGAGCGGAACTTTTCGTTCTCGGAGCGGAGCTTTTCGACCTCTCCGATCAGTCGTTCGTAGGCGGTGTCCTGCTTCTGCTCGACATTTTGCATTTTCAGGTTGAGCCGTTGTTCGAGGTGGTCGAGTTCGCGCCGCTGCGCGCCGTCGAACGGGTCGCCTTGTTCGTCCGGGTCCGTTTCTGTATTCATTGCGCTTCTGATACGACCGCACTGATGGCTGACGGCCGAACGCTGACCGCTCACAACAAGGCGGAGGGAGAGGGATTCGAACCCTCGGTACCCGCTGGGGGCACACTCGCTTTCCAGGCGAGCCCCTTCGGCCGCTCGGGCATCCCTCCGGGGACATTCGAATGTCGATTTGCGAATGTCGATTGGTCGCTCGCCCTGGCGCGGTTGCCGTTGGGACGAGCGCGATTCTTTACTGCCGTCCGTGGTCCGTGGTCCGTCGTCAAAGCGCGAAGCGCTTTTTACACGTCCAGCAGTTCCTCCTGCTTTCGCTCCAGCAGGGCGTCGACCTTCTGGGTGTGCTCGTCGGTGATCTCCTGAAGCTCCTCCTCGGCGCCGTAGCGCACGTCCTCCGAGAGGTTTTCGCTCTGCTGGATCTCCTGAATTTCATTTTTGGTGTTCTGGCGCACGTTGCGGATCGACACCTTGGTTTCCTCGCCGAGGGTGCGCGTCTTTTCGACCAGCTCCTGGCGGCGCTCCTGCGAAAGCGGCGGGACGGGGACGCGGATCGTCTGGCCGTCGTTGGAGGGGTTCAGCCCCAGGTTGGCCTGCATGATGCCGCGCTCGATGTCGTGAAGGGCGTTCGTGTCGAAGGGTTGCACCAGGAGCAGGTCCGCCTGCGGGGCGCTCACGGAGGCAACCTGTTCGAGCGGGGTCTGGCTGCCGTAGTACTCCACTGTCACGTTTTGCAGCATGGCCGGGGAGGCGCGCCCCGTGCGAATCGTGCCGATCTCGGTGCGCAGGTGCTTGACGGCCTGCTTCATGCCTTCGCGCGCTTCGTCGAGGGCGAGCTCGATGAGGTTGGGTTCCATCTTTTCGGTGAAGGAAGTTCCTTTTGGAAAAGGGGTTCTGGGACCGAGGCGACGGGGGCTTCGGGAGGGGCGTGATGCGCGATGAAGCCAAGCCGACTCGCTCGCGTCGGACTGCTACTGGCGATGCCGCTCCGAGGACGGTTCCGCCCGCATCCTGTTTCCGGGATCGTAGAAAGCAGCCTCACGAATCACGCCTCACGAATCACGCATCATGCTTACGCCTGTCGCGCGGCAGCGTGTTCGGCGGGAGAATCGCCGTCGGCCATTTCCACCGGAGGGTCTCCCGAGTCCCAATGCACACGCGTGCCGAGCGGTTCGCCGTCGAGCACGCGCCGCAGGGTGCCGCGCGTGCGCATGTCGAAGACCGTCAGTGGGAGGCCCGACTCGCGGCAGAGCGTGAAGGCCGTCAGGTCCATCACGCCGAGGTCGCGGTCGATGATCTCGCGCCCGTGGATGCGCGCGAAGCGCTCGGCGGTGGGGTCCGTCTCGGGGTCGGCGGTGAAGACGCCGTTCACGCGCGTGCCCTTGAAGATGCGGTCGGCGTCGATTTCGAGCGCGCGCAAGACCGCCGCCGTGTCGGTGGTGAAGTAGGGGTTGCCCGTGCCGGCCCCGAAGATCACGACGCGCCCTTTTTCGAGGTGGCGAATGGCGCGCCGCCGGATGAACGGCTCGGCGACCTCGTCCATGTCCAGCCCGCTGAGCAGGCGCGCTTCCAGCCCGTGCTGCTCGAGGATGTCCTGGAGGGCCAGCGCGTTGATGATGGTGGCGAGCATGCCCATGTAGTCGGCGTTGGCGCGGGCCATGCCGCCGATGGCGCTCTCGACGCCGCGAAAGATGTTGCCGCCTCCGATGACGATGGCCAGCTCGACGCCCGTCTCGTCGGCTTCCTTGATGTCGCGGGCAAAGTCGCGCAACACGTCTTCGCTGATGCCGAAGGGCTTTTCGTCCCCCAGCAGGGCCTGCCCGCTCACCTTCAGCAGCACGCGGCGGGGCGGTTCGTCGTCTGGGGAAGCGCTGGCGGAAGACATCGAGAGGCGCTTCGGGGAAAGGCAGAAGAAAAAAGAGAGGACGTTGGCGTTCAAGGTAAGGCGGCGCGGCGCATGTGTCGAGGCGCAGGAGGCCGCGAAGTGGGAAGCCATAGCAAAGGGCACGGCTCCCGCGGGCGGGAACGTGCCTTTGTCCGGGCGGCGGTCTCTCATTCTGCGCACGCTTTGCCAGCCGTCCCTCGCACATGTTGCAAACGAGTGGGGGCTGACAGTCAGTCGTCCGCCGTCAGTCGTTCCCCAGCGCGTAGCGCACGAAGCGCTTGACGGCGGCGTCGGCTTCGTCGAGGCGTTCCTGCACGCTCTTCGAGGCGTCCTTGACGAAGGCCTGCTCGACGAGCACGTTGTCTTCGAAAAAGCGGCGCAGCTTGCCTTCGACGATCTGGTCGATGACGTGCTCGGGCTTGCCGCTGTCGAGGGCGGCCTCGCGGGCGATGTCTTTCTCTTTTTCCTGCACCTCCCGGGGCACGTCCTCGCGGAAGGCCGCAATGGGGTCGAGCGCGGCGACCTGCATGGCCACGTCGCGCCCGGCGTCCTCCAGGGCGTCTTCTTCGAGCTGGCCGTCGGAGCCCCGCATCTCCACGAGCACGCCCAGGCGCGAGCCGGGGTGCACGTACGAGACGATGCGGCTGCCCTCGTCCTCGGCCTCGACGATCTGAAAGCGGCGCACGGTCAGCTTCTCGCCGATGCGCCCCGTCAGGTCCGTCAGGGCGCGCTCGACGGTGGCGTCGCCGTCGAAGCCGAGGTCCATCAGCGCGTCGAGGTCGTCGGGGCGCTGCTCCAGGATGACATTGACGACCCCGTTGGCGAACGCGCGAAAGTCGTCGTTGCGCGCCACGAAGTCGGTCTCGCAGTTGATCTCGGCGATGGCGGCGGCCTGCCCGTCGGGGGCGACCTGCGTGACGATGAGCCCTTCGTCGGCTTCGCGGTCGGAGCGCTTGGCGGCCACCTTCTGGCCTTTTTTGCGCAGGATCTGGACGGCCTCGTCAAAGTCGCCGTCCGACTGCTGGAGGGCGTCTTTGCAGTCCATCATGCCCACGCCGGTGGCGTCGCGCAGGCGTTTGACTTCTTGGGCGGAAATGCTCATGGGTTGGGATTTTGGACTTGGGTTTTGGGTCTTGGTTTCGTTTTCAGAAGAGATCTTGGATCCGACCCTTGACCTTATTTGAAGCGCCTGATCGAGAGGCCCCAAAGCCCAAAGATCGAAGAACAAAGGCCTATCCTTCTTCCTTCTTGGCCTGGCGCTCGCGGGCGCCTTCTTCGATGCCGTCGGCGATGGCGGTGGTGATCAGGTCGATGCTGCTGAGGGCGTCGTCGTTGGCCGGGATGGGGTACTCCACGTGGTCAGGGTCGCCGTTGGTGTCGACCATGGCGATGACGGGGATGCCCAGCTTGTTGGCCTCGCGCACGGCGATCTCCTCGCGGCGAATGTCGACGACGAAAACCGCGCCGGGCAGGCGGGGCATCTTGCGGATGCCGCCGAGGGTGGTCTCGAGCTTGTCATGCTCGCGCAGGCGGATGAGCTTCTCCTTTTTCTTGAGCTTGTCGAGCGTGCCGTCCGCTTCCATCTTTTCGATCTCCTCCATGCGGCGAATCGAGCGACGGATCGTCTGGAAGTTGGTCATCGTGCCGCCGAGCCAGCGCTCGACCATGTGCGGCTGGTCGGTGCGCAGCGCCGCCTCGCGCACAATGTCCTGCGCCTGCTTCTTGGTGCCGATGAAGAGAATGTCCTTCCCGCGCTCGGCAAAGCGACGTGCCGCGTCGGCCGCCTCGTCCAGCAGGACCTGCGTCTGCATCAGGTCGAGGATGTGGATGTTGCTCCGCTCCATGAAGATGTACTTCTCCATGCGCGGGTGCCACCGGCTGGTCAGGTGGCCGTAGTGCGCGCCGGCCTTGAGGAGCTCTTCGACGGTGGCGCGGTGGGCGTCGGCCTCCTGCTGCTGGGCGGCCTGCTCGGCCTCGGCGGCCTCGCCGTTCGCGGGCGTCTCGGACGAGGCGCTTTCGGACGGGTCCTCCTCGGGCGCCTCGCCGGCGGCGACGGTGGCGGCGCTCGCCTCTTCTTCATCTGAAGCGTCTTCGTCGGAAGCGTCTTGTTCTTCCGCCGCAACCTCGCCGTCCGCCTCCGCCGAAGCGTCGCTCTCGGCGTCTTCGGACTGGTCGGCTTCCGGCTGGTCGGCGCCAGAGGAGGCCCCAGCGTCGGAAGGTTCGGGTTCTTCCTGGGCGGAGGCCTCTTCCGGCGAGGGGGCCTCTTCCGGCTGCTGCTCTGCCGTCGCAGCCGGGGCATCCGCTTCGTTAGAAGCGTCTTCCGGGGGAGATTGCTGTTCTTCTTCTGCCATGAGTGGAAATCCGGTTTCGGGTTTCGAGTCGAGGGTTTCGGGTCGAGGAACTCCAAACGCGGAACTCCAAACCCGCGCCCCGAGCGCAGCGAGGAAGTACTCTTTGGGGTGCGCCCCGAGCGCAGCGAGGGGCCGAAAGGTCATCCCCTCGCGGGGGAAGTACTCTGGGGTGGCGAAGCCTTTACCGCTTCGAGAACTGGCCTTTCTTGCGCGCTTTGGGCTGGCCGTACTTTTTGCGCTCGACCATGCGGTCGTCGCGGGTCAGAAAGCCGGCCGCGCGGAGGGGCTTTTTCATTTCCTCATCGACTTTGACAAGCGCGCGGGCGATCCCGAGGCGCGTGGCCTCGGCCTGCCCGGTGAGGCCGCCGCCGTCGGCATTGACCTTCACGTCGTACTCGCCGAGCGTGTCGGTCACGTCGAAGGGCATCAAGAGCGTGCGCCGGCGAGCGTCCTGCGGGAAGTAGTCGGGCGCCTCGCGACCGTTGATGGTGATGTCGCCGTCGCCGGCGGTGAGGTAGACGCGGGCCGTGGAGGTCTTGCGCCGGCCGATGGCGTTGTACTGGGTGGGCATGGCGGTTAAAAGTGGAAAGTGGAAAATGGAAGGTTTGGAAGGGGGGCGGCCGCTCTCGGAGAAAAAACTGAAAACAGACGACCGAGAACGGCCACTGACAACTGAAAACCGCCAACTGACGCAGCTACTTTTTGTTGGGCAGCTGCTGGGGCTGCTGCGCCTCGTGCGGGTGGTCGGGGCCTTCGTAGACGTTGAGCTTTTTGAGCATCTTTTCTCCGAGCGAGCCGGTCGGCATCATGCCCTGCACGGCGTTTTCGACGAGGAAGGTAGGCCGGTGAGCGCGCATTTCCGACGGGCTGGCCGTCTTGCCGCCGCCGGGGTAGCCGCTGTACTGGAAGTATTCCTTGTCCGTCTCCTTGCGCCCGGTGAAGCGCGCCTGTTCGGCATTGGTGACGATCACGAAGTCGCCGGTGTCGACGTGCGGCGTGTAGGTAGGCTTGTGCTTGCCGCGCAACACCCGGGCGATGCGGGAGGCCAGCCGACCGACCGGCTCGCCAGCGGCATCTACGACGTACCACTGGCGCTCCACCTCGTCGGGCTTGGCGTTGAAGGTCTTGAAGCTATCGGTGTTCATCGCTATGATATGGGCAAGTCATTCGGCAAGGCCTTATCCGAGGCCGGGCGGACGCTCCCCTCGGCAGGGCAAAACAGAGGCGTCCCGCGGTTCATCGGGCGGGATGCTCTGTTCCACCATTCCCCTGCCACGTGTAGCGGTCGGTCCGGGTTTTGGGGCGGCGGATTATTCCATCAATCTTGACGGAGGGGGGCACGCCGGTTGGCAGAAAATCGAACTCCACGGCCTCCCTCGGCTTTTTTGCTCGCGCGTGCTCGCTATGACCTTCGCCCCGGTTCCCGAGTCGCTTCGCCGGCTGGCCGAGCAACTCCCCTTCGGCCTTGACGACACGGCGCGGGCCGGTCGGGCGTTCCGGCGGTGGCGGGACGGCGACGAGGCCCGCCCTCCCCACGACGAGACCCACGCCGAGGACCGGCTCCCGAAGCGCGCTGCCGACGTGAAGCGCGTGGTCGACCTGTGGACGTACTGTTTCGTGCGCCGCTACTTTCTGGTCAAGTTTGCCGCGCAGCCGGAGGCGCCGGCCTCCGACCTCGACGAACTGGTCGCGCAAACGTACCAGAAGGTGGAGAACAAACGCGCCGACGTGCGCCAGCCCGAGCGCTACCCGCACTGGGTGAGCGTGGTCTGCAAGAACACGTTCATTAACTATTTGCACCGCCACCGCCCGGCCTCCGTCTCGATCAGCGAGGACGACAGCCCGCCGCTTCCCGCCGAGGGCCGGGCCAGCGACAGCATCGGGTTGGCGCGCGAGGTCGTCGCCGAGGCCGTCGCGCGGCTGCCGGAGTACCTCCGCCCGGTCGCTCGCCTGCGCTTGCTGGAACGATGCTCCTACAACGAGATCCAGCGGGAAACGGGAACCTCCGTCCCCACCGCTCGCTCCTATGCCGGACGCGCCCGGCAGCAGTTGCGCGAAGATCCCGAAGTGCGCGCGCTCGTCGATCCGCTGCCGGAGGAGGACGCTTCGTGAAAGTTATGAAAAGCACGTTATGCGTTCTGTCAAAGGGGCGTCTATGTTATTAAAAGAAAAATGTATTCCGCAGTATTTCCTCTTATGGAAGACTTCGAAGCACGCATTCTGTGTTACCCGGACCTGGCGCCTCCCCAGCAGGAGGCGGTCGCCGAGCGCGCGAGCGAGCATCCCGAGCGGGCGGCGCTGCTGGCGCACGTCAACGCGCTGGAACGCCTGTTCGAGCACGCCCGCGCGCTTCGGTCGCTTCCCGACGCCTCGGGCGAAGATGCTTCCGACGACGCGGCGGGCGAGGAGGCGCTGGCCTTCTTCCTGGCGACGCCGCGCGAGGCGTTGCCGCCGGCGCTCCAGCGCGACTTCGACCGCGTGGCCGAAGCGCTCGACGACGCCGAGCGAGGCAGTGCGCTGCACGAGCGATGCGCGGCGCTGTCCCGTCGGCTGCGCACGCTCGAGGAGCAGAGCGCGGACGCGCAGACCCATTTCGAGAACCTCACGGGGCACGCCCTCGAAGGCCCTTCCCACGCCGACGGCTACGCGCCCCCCGATGATGCCGACGCTCCCGGGCGTGTCGAAGAGCCGTCCCGCTCCCCGGCGGCGGAGGCCCCCGGGCGCGAAGCGGACCGCGACGCGAAGCGCCGCGCGACGAGCACGCGCTTCTGGCGCCCCGCCGCGTGGCCGAAGGCGGTGCGCTACGCGGCGGCGGCGGTGCTGGCCGTGCTGGTGCTCTACGGGGCGCTCCGGGTCGCCAGCCGGCTTTCGCAGTCGCAGATGGAACGCCTGGCGTCGGTGGAGGGGGAGCAGTTGCGCGTGGAGGGGTACACGAGCGGCAACCTGCGCCTGCGCGGCGGGGGGGCGTCTTCCGGGGCCGCGACGGTAGACTCCGCGAGCCTCGACCAGCGGTATCTGCGCGGGTTGCGCAGCCTGCGCGCGGCCCGCACGTCCACGCTGGGGCTGTTCCCTCGCTACGACGAGGCCGCCCTCCGCCGCGCCGAGCGCCAGCTCGAAGCGGTCGCGGAGGAAGCGGAGGCCGGTTCCTTCCTGCATCTGGAAGCGCTTTTCTTTCTGGGCAAGGCGCGCCTGGCGCTCGGCGACAAGGCCGGCGCGACGCGCGCGCTCCGCCGGGTCGCTGCCGGCGGCGGGCGCCTCACCCCCGAGGCGCAGGACCTCCTCGAGACCCTCTACGAAGACGCCGCCTACGACGGGCCGCCGGCTCCTACTGATGCGTGAGAACGTATCTAAACAAAAGCCGGGAACGCGGGAGCATGGGAGATCTCT
The DNA here is from genome assembly GCA_003023275.1 of Bacteroidetes bacterium SW_4_67_19. Taxonomy (GTDB): domain Bacteria; phylum Bacteroidota; class Rhodothermia; order Rhodothermales; family Salinibacteraceae; genus QS-8-64-10. The sequence goes on along the minus strand of PXTX01000059.1, from coordinate 2,431 downwards.
CCCGCTCTCCCGCGCACTTGCTCGAAGTTAACGGAATTGTGCACGCATCTATAACAACCATTCCCCACCCCCCTCTACCCCTCCAGGTCGTAGCCGGCCGCCTTCCACGCGCCCATGCTGCCGGGCACGTTGGCGACTCGCTCGAAGCCGGTGCGGCGCAGCACGCTCGCGGCAATGCTGGCGCGGTAGCCGCTGCCGCAGTAGACGGCCACGGGCAGCTCGCGGTCCAGGCCGTCCAGGTGCTCGGGCAGGAAGGGCGCCCAGGCGTGCCGGGCGATGGGAATGCGGCCCCGCTCCCACTCGGCCTCGGAGCGCACGTCGAGCACGTGCAGCGGGGCGTCGTCTTCGATGCGCGCCTTCAGTTCGTGCACGCTGAGCGCCCCGAGCCGGTCGAAGGGGCGTCCCGATTCGGTCCAGTTCCGCATTCCGTTTTGCAAAAACCCGGCGACCCGGTCGAAGCCGGTGCGCCACAGGTGCCGTTGCGCCGTCGCCGCGTCGCTGGGGCCGCCCGTGACGAGCAGGAGGCGCTGCTCGGGGCGCAGCATCCAGCCGGCCCAGACGGGGAAGCTTTTGCGCAGCGGGAGGCTCAGCGCGCCCTCGATGTGCGCGCCGGCGAAGGCGTCGATCTCGCGCGTGTCGACCACGAGGGTCTCTTCGTTTTGCCGCTCGGCGTCGAAGGCGTCCGCCGTCAGCGCGGGCGGGGGCGACGGGTCGTCGAGCGCGTCCAGCCTGCGCGCGTTCCCTTTTTTGAGTCGCCGGTAGTAGAACGGCTCGTGCTCCAGCCCGCCGAGGACGTGCTCGGCGAAGGCCTCGGCGCTTTCGGCTTGCAGCGCGTCGTTGTGGCGGCGCTCGTAGCCGATGGTCGTCTGGTCGCGCGCGCCGATGTTGCCGCCGCAGGGCGAGCCTTTTCCGTGCGCCGGATAGACGGTCAGGCCGTCGTCGAGGGCCAGCAGTTTGTCGTTCAGCGAATGGTAGAGCCGGTGGGCCTGCTCTTCTGGAGCCGTGTCGGCGAGGTCGGGGCGGCCCACCTCGCCGGCAAAGAGCGCGTCGCCGGTGAAGACGCCCCAGCGGTCCTCGGCCCCAGCCCCGCCCCCGCTGGCCACCAGCGCGAGGTGTTCGGGCGAGTGGCCGGGCGTGTGCACCACCTCCAGCGTGAGCGACCCGACCGTCAGCTCGTCCCCGTCTTCGAGCGGTTCGACGTCGAACTCGTAGTCGGCCGCGGCCCCGCCGTAGACGGGCGCGCCGGTCCGGGCGGCCAGCGCGCGGCTGCCGGAGACGAAGTCGGCGTGGACGTGCGTCTCGATGACGTGGGTGATCTGCACCTGGCGCCGGTGCGCGATATCGAGGTAGGCGTCGACGTCGCGGCGCGGGTCGATCACGGCGCAGGCGCCGGCGCGCGGGTCACCCAGCACGTACGACAGATGCGCCAGGCCTTCGGACTTGACGGTTTCCAGCAGCATGTCGGAGCGTCGGGACGGAAAGGAGAACGGCGACAGCGTGCAAACGGAACCCGCGCGGAGGCCGTGTGGTTCGCCGCGCGAGGTCCAGCCGCCGCCGGCCACCACGAGGCCAGGCGCCCCCTGCGCGACGCCGGCCCCTCGAAGCGCGTCTTCGGGCGCATCGCCTCGTTCATGAGCCGGCCGGAACACCGGGGGCGCATCCTGTTTTTCCTCGTCACCGCCCGGCCCGACCTCGTGCCCGTCGACCTCAAGCGCCAGGGCCGCGCCGAAGAGCCCCTCGCGCTCTTCTACCCCGAAATGCGCGACGGCCGCGAGGAACTGCTCCGCGTGATGATGCGCCGCACCGGGCTGGAGGATCTCCCGGCCGCAAGCGTGCCCGAGGCGCTGCTCGACCCCGACACCGGCACGCTCAGCGGGGCCGACCTCGAAGCCCTTCTCACGCGCGCCAAGTTTCGCGCCGCCGCCTCGGGGACGGACGCCGGCGAAGCCCCCGCGGTCCCCGCCGAGCCTCCAGGCGGCCACCGACGACTTTGCCCCGCCGACCTATCCGGAAGAGATCGAACTGCAAGAGCTGGCCGCCGCGCTCGAATGCACGCGCCGCTCGATGCTGCCGGGGCGCTTCCGCGCGATGGACCGCCGCGAGACCGCCCGCCGCCTCCAGTGCCTGAAGGCGTAGAACGTAGCGCGTAGAACGTGAGGTGGTCCGTCTGCGATGGGGAAGGGAGCTGCGACGACGGAGCGTAGAATCAGAACATTCGGCCCAGCGTCCTCACGGATCACGCATCACGGATCACTCCCCAGCTTCCTCCTCCTCGTCGTGCGCCTTTTCTTTGTACTGATCGTAGCTAAGTAACACGGCATACGGTTCGTTGTTTTTCTGTATCAAAATGCCGTGCTCCAACTCTTTCGCTTGCTCGACCAGTTCGGACGTGTTCGACCGCAACTCGGTGATGGTCGCTACGACTTCGATG
>PXTX01000058.1 GCA_003023275.1 Bacteroidetes bacterium SW_4_67_19 | reverse complement strand
CCGTGCTTTTTGGAAAATGGGCCGCAGGGGAGCGATGGAGACGTTGATCGAGCGGAGGGAAACGCCTGCGTTGAAGAAGTCGTCAATACGAACGCGCGCTCGCTGCCCGCTCGAACGCCGCGGCGCAGCACGGCTTTAGAAGCGCCGTTGCGCGTGTTGGTTCTCTCGCTCTCGCCCGACGATGCCCTCTTCCCCGCTGCTGCTGGCGCTGACGACGGCAACGGACGCCTGCGGCGTGGCCCTCTGGCATGATGGCGGACTCGCGGCTGAGATGACGGTACACCTTCCCCGGCGGCATGGAGCGCGCCTCGCGCCGCTCATCCGGGACGCGCTGGCGCACAGCGGCGGCCTCGACGCGCAGGACCTCGACGCCGTCGCGCTGACGGCGGGGCCCGGCTCGTACACGGGCCTGCGCATCGGCGCGAGCACGGCAAAGGGCCTCTGCGCCGCAACGGACGCCGCGCTGGCGCCCGTCCCGACGCTCGAAGCGCTGGCCGAAGCGGGGCGCCGACCGGGCTGCGTCGCGCCGGGCGACGTGCTCGGAGCCGTGTTGCGCTCGCGGCGCGGGGAAGTCTACGCCGCCGCCTTTCGCCTACAGGCCGACGGCCCGGCGGACGACGCGCTTACGCCCGTCTTCGAGGCGGAGGCGCTCGAAACAGACGAGGCAGCGCAGCGCTTCGAGGCGTTGCGCCGCGACGACGACGCCCCCAGCGGCGCGATCTGGCTGCTCGGCTCCGGCGCTGGGCGCGTGGCCGGAGCGCTTCCCGAAGAAGACGCGTTTCGCCTGCGCGCGGACGCCCTCCCGACCGCCGCGGCCGTCGCCCGCCTCGGGGTCGCACGCCGGGCCGCCGGGACCGTCGCGGACGCCGCCGCGTTCGAGCCGCGCTACCTCAAGGACTTCCACGCCACGCCGCGCCCGGGTTCGGTCTTCGAGTGAGGCGTGTTGCGCAATTCGTGTTGCGTAATTCGTGTTGCACCGCCCCCAGTCGCCAATCGAAAATCGTCCTTCGCCAATCGCATGAGCTGGTTCAAACGAAAGAGAGCGGGCATCCAGACGACCCGCCGCGAGCAAAACAGCGTGCCGGAGGGCCAGTGGGTCAAGTGCCCCGAATGCAAAGAGATCGTCAACCGGCGCGAGCTGAAAGACCACCTGCTGGTGTGCCCGAAGTGCGACCACCACTTTCGCCTCAGCAGCGAGGACTACTTCAAGCTGCTGCTGGGCGAAGGCCAGTACGAGTTGCACGACGAGGACCTGCGCTCGGTCGACCCGCTGGACTTTTCCGACCGCAAGCCCTACGATGAGCGCCTCGCCTCCGCCCGCGAAGAGACGGGCCAGCACGAGGCCGCCCGCGCCGCCACCGGCACGCTGGGGGCGCACCGCGTCTCCGTCGCCGCGCTGGATTTTTCCTTCATCGGCGGCTCGATGGGGTCGGTCGTCGGAGAGATGGTCACGCGGTCCATCAAGCGCGCCTGCCGCGAGGAATGCCCGCTCATCATCGTCTCGCAGAGCGGAGGCGCGCGCATGATGGAGGGCGCGCTGAGCCTCATGCAAATGGCCAAGACGAGCGCCCACCTCGCGCGCCTCTCCGAGAAGGGATTGCCTTACCTTTCGCTCATGACGCACCCCACCACCGGCGGCGTCACCGCTTCGTTCGCCATGCTGGGCGACGTGAACCTCGCCGAGCCGAAGGCACTGATCGGCTTTGCCGGGCCGCGCGTCATCCGCGAGACGATTGGGTCGGACCTGCCGGAGGGCTTTCAGCGCGCGGAGTTTCTCAAAGAGCACGGGTTCGTCGACCGCATCGTCGAACGCGGCGCCCTGAAGGACGAACTGGAGCACCTGCTGGATTTGTTGATGGAACGGGAGGGGTGATGCGTGATACGTGATGCGTGATACGTGATGCGTGTTGCGTGATGCTGCTGTTTACGGACGGCCGACGCGCGTGCAATCGTCAGCGCTTCCGAAACCGGTTTTTTCCCGCACACCCGTTACTCCGTCATCGTGCGCGCCTCCTGGTGCTTACGCAGGCGGTCGAGCAGATCGGTCATGTAGCCGGGGTCTTCGCCGCGCTCGCGGGCCGTTTCGATCAGCCCGTTGAGCCGTTCGATGAGCCGGGCCGTCTGGTCGTACTTTTCCTGCGCCATGTAGGCGTCGAAGAGCCAGCGGTAGGCGTGAAAGTCGCGCATCCGCAGGGGGCGGTCGGTTTCCTGCTGCCACTGGACGGAGGCGCGGTAGGCGTCCACGTTCGAGGCGGCCATCTTTTCCCACATCTCCAGCTCGCGGAAGATGTGGCTGGGCATGTGGAGCGCGTGCGACGACGAGGGCGCCACCTGTGCGTAGGTGCGCGCCATGCGCCGGCCCATCGGGGCGAACGTCTCGGAGTCGTAGGCGTGAATCAGGTAGTGCAGCACGCCGGGGTGGCGCGGATGATCGCGGTACAGCCCCTCCAGCGGCGCGGCCACGTCGACCACCTCGTCGGCGTCTTCGAGGTCGAAGCGGGGGGCGCCCATGCGGGCGAGCGCGGCGAAGAGCGTCGCCTCGTCGTCGTCGGGAAAGCGCTCGGCGAGGCGCGTCATCTGCTCGGCATACGCCGCGCGGCGCTCCTCGATGTCGCCTTCTCCCTCGTAGAGCGTGCGCAGCGCGTCGAGGTAGGTCTGCTCGCGGGCAGTCACGTCGAGCGTGCCGTCGCGCGCGGCCTTTACCGAGTCGAGCCGGGTGAGGACGGCGCGCCCGGCTTCGCCATCGTGCTGCTCCCAGAGCGGGTGCTCGTGGGTCATCGCCTCGCCCCAGTAGGCCATCGCAAAGCCGGGATCGAGGCGCTGGGCCCTGCGGAAGCGGTCGCGCGCCTCGGGGTACCAGAAGCTGTGCAGCGCCAGGACGCCGGTGCGAAACGCCTGCCGCGCCGCCTCGGTCGCGCCGGAGGTCGGGAACGTGAGCGTGCCCAGCGCAGGCCCTCCGCTTTCGAGAGAATCGCCCGCGGCAGCCGGCACGTCGGACGGCGGAGGGGGCGTGGGCGGCGGAAGCTCCGTCGGCGAGGTCTGCTGCGCGGGAGCGGCGGGCGCGGCCAGAAGCAAAAGCGCGGCGGCGAGTACGCTCTTGCCAGAGAAGCGAGACGAGCGAGACATGGTGGGCGCGGAAAAGAAAAGCGGCAGCTCTCCGATAAACGGAAACCGGGCGCCCGTCCGGGTGGGTTCCTCCGTGAATCCAAATCAGAGATGGTGGATTCGACGGCAGACGGCGGCTTTTCAACTCGCAGAGCAGGTTTTTGGGATCGAAGCGTTTCTGCCCATTCCCCAACTTCGCGATTGAAGGGGCACTCGGGAACGGCGCGTGCTCACCGAGAGGCGTCTTCGTCTTTTCTTTGCGAAATAACGTTACGGCGTTGACGAAAAAACGGGCCTGCCCCTCGTTTGTATTGCCAGACGAAGGTCCGGCCCCTTCGGAACGGACCGTTTTCGATGCGGGCGCGGTCCTCGGCTGGTCGTTCTACTGAAGCCGCCTTCTCCTCCCCCGCTCTCCCACGCTCGATCATGCTTCAACTGCACGATCTCTCGCTGGCCTTCGGCGGCGAACCCGTTCTCGACGGACTTTGCGCGTGATCGCCGGCACCCTCACGCCCGACGCGGGCCGCGTGGAAAACACCGGCGTGAGCGTCGGCTACCTCCGGCAGGACCTCCAGTCGTCCCCCGCCTCCGACCGAGAAGCGACGCCACGCTCCGTGGCGCTTTCGGCCTTCGACGACGTGCTCGCGCTGGAGGCCGAGGAAGAGCGGCTCACCCGCGCGCTCGACGAGGCCGACGACCACGAGTCCGAGGCGTACTGGAACCGGATCGAGAAGCTGGGGCGCGTGCAGGAGCGCCTCGACACGCACGAGGCGCACCGCATCCGCCCGCGCACCGAAGCGATGCTGGCAGGGCTGGGCTTCGCCGAAGAGGAGATGGACCGCCCGCTGGCCTCCTTCTCCGGCGGCTGGCGGATGCGCGCGGCGCTGGCGCGCCTGCTCTTGCAAAAGCCCGACGTCCTGCTCCTCGACGAGCCGACCAATCACCTCGACATCGACGCCATCGACTGGCTCGAAGGCACCCTCGACGAGTACGACGGCACGGTCGTCATCGTCAGCCACGACCGCTTCTTTCTGGACCGCATGGTTACCTCCATCGCCGAGCTGGCGCGCGGCCGCATCACCACCTACGAAGGCAACTACTCCTACTACCTCGAAGCGCGCAAGGAGCGGCGCGCCCTCCAGCAGGCGCGCTACGAGAACCAGCAGAAGAAAATCGAGAAAATACAGGCGTTTATCGACAAGTTTCGCTATAACGCCTCGAAGGCGGCCCAGGTGCAGAGCCGCATCAAGAAGCTCGAAAAGATGGACCGCGTGAAGCCGCCCCCGCCGCTGACGGGGGGGATGAACCTGCGCCTCCCCCAGCCGCGCCGCGCCGGCGAGATCGTGATGAGGCTGTCGCGCTTCTCGAAAACCTACGGCGAAGGCACGCCCGAGGCCGTCCCCGTCTTCGACGAGGCGGGACCGCTGGCCGTCGAGCGCGGCGACAAGATCGCCCTGATCGGCCCCAACGGGGCGGGCAAGTCCACGCTGATGCGGATGCTGCGCGGCACCGAGCCGTTCGACGGGGAGCGCGAGGAAGGCCACAAGGTCGACATGACGCACTTCGCGCAGCACCAGGCCGACGTGCTCAACCCCGACCACACGCTGCTGGAGAGCCTCCGCGAAGCCGCCCCGCCGAGCCGCGAGGACACGGAGTTGCGTTCGCTGCTGGGGGCCTTCCTCTTCACCGGCGACGACGCGGTGCGCAAGAAGGTCCACATGCTCAGCGGCGGTGAACAGAGCCGCCTCGCGCTGGCGCGGACGCTCTCCTCGCCGGCCAACTTGCTGCTTTTGGACGAGCCGACCAACCACCTCGACCTGCCCTCGCGGGAGGTGCTGGTGGACGCGCTCCAGCAGTACGCCGGCACCTTCATCGTCGTCAGTCACGACCGCCACTTTATCGACGAGGTCGCCACGAACGTCTGGCGCGTGGAGCAGGGGCGCGTCCTGACCTTCGACGGCACCTACGAGGAGTACCAGTGGCACCGCGAGCACGGCACCGCCGCCGGCACGTTTTCGTCAGAAAAGGGGGCGTCCGAACGCGAAACGTCCGAAAACAGTGCTTCCAAGAGCGACTCCGCGCAGAACGGACGGGCGTCCTCGGTGGAGGCCGCTGCTTCCCAGCCAAACGGCGCTGCCGAGCAGAACGGTACGTCCGACGCGGATTCCGCGTACGCTTCGATGAACACGTACACGCTGCGCCAGACCGTCGAGGAGGTCGAGACGGACATCGAAGAGCTGGAAGCGCGCGAAGAAGAATTGCAGGAGCGCCTCGCCGACCCGACGCTCTACGACGACGCGAGGCGCACGCGCGAGACGCGCGAGGAGTATGAACGCGTCCAGGAGGAACTGAGCGACGCCTACGAAACGTGGGAAAAAGCGGGAGAATTGCTTTTGGAGCGCGAGGATGGTTGACGGGGAGTTGGTCGATGGTGGATGGGGCATGGTTCTCCCCCGACGACCGCAGTTGCTTCGAGAGAACCATCTACGTTTTCATCTTGAGACGACGTTGGCTCGAAGCAGCAACTTTTGTACTATTGAGTGAGCGCGAGAGAGCATGAACCTGTCGGTTCTCAAACATCCGCCTTTAGGCGGGGGATATGAACCTGTCGGTTCGGGGACTCTCTCGCCAAGCCTGACGAAACAATGTGTTAACTTTAAGATACAATTTGTTGTCATACCAAAAGGCCAAAGGTGACACAAGAAGCTGTCGCTATCTTTGAGAACCTGTACCGGTGGGCTGCCGGGAGAGGCTGTGCCTCTAATGTCTGCGGAGGACACGTAAGACTTCGGTCCGCCTCTGCTGAACCGAAAGGTGAAAGCACGCGAATGATTGAAGCGGGTCCTGTGAAACAGAAA
>PXTX01000057.1:47304-50796 GCA_003023275.1 Bacteroidetes bacterium SW_4_67_19 | reverse complement strand
GTGCCGCTGTTTTCGTTGATGATTAAGAGCGTTTGGTTCAAGGTGGAAAAGGGAAGGTTGAAAGTTTTTCAGGGCGCAACGTTACGTCTTCGATGATTCACGTGTCTTCGAAACCGAACGCTTTTCCTTTTTTGAATTTCAGCAGCGACATGCCTACGCTTCACCGTTTCGAAGAAATCGACGCTTGGAAAAAGGCGCGCTTACTCGTGCAGCGCATCTACAAAGTGAGCGGGTGCGGACGCTTCGAGAAAGATTTCGGACTGCGTGACCAGATCCAGCAAGCCGCCGTCTCGATTATGTCCAACATCGCCGAGGGATTCGAGCGAGGAAGCCGCCGCGAGTTCGCCCGGTTTCTCGACATCGCCAAAGCCTCGGCCGGTGAGGTGCGCAGCCCACTCTATGTCGCCTATGACCTCGACTACCTGGACGAGTCCACATTCGATAAGCTGAAAGCGCATTGTGAGGAGGTATCCCGCCTCATCAGCGGCTTGGCTCGCTACCTGCGCAGCACAGGCAAAAGCCCCTCATCCTGAAAAACGTTTCGACTGTCCAACCTTCAACTTTCCAACTTCTGTTTAAGCTCCGACAGCTTCATCAGCGCCTCGATGGGGGTCATGCGGTCGGGGTCGCAGCCGGCGAGCGCCTCCTTGAGCTCCTCGGCCACCGGGTCGGGCGGGGCGTGCCCGAAGAGACTCATCTGCGACTCTTCCTGCATGGGGTTCTCGTCGGGAAGGTCCGGCACAGCGTCCGTCTCGGCCTGCGCCGCCGTCGCCACCCCGTCGCCGCCCGCTTCTCCGGCAGCTTCGTTCTCCTCCAATGCCGTCTCTTCGAGCGCCAGGTGCTGCTCTTCCAGGTGCGCCAGGATCTCGCGGGCGCGCGCCACCACCGGCGCGGGCAGGCCCGCCATGCGCGCCACCTCGATGCCGTAGGAGTGGTCCGCGCGTCCCGGCGCCAGCTTGTGCAAGAAGACGAGCTCGCCCTCGTGCTCGGCCACCTGCACCTGGTAGTTGGCGACGCGCGCGAGGCGGCCCGCGAGTTCGTTGAGCTCGTGGTAGTGCGTGGCGAAGAGCGTCCGCGCGGCCACGCGGTCGTTTTCGTGGAGGTACTCCACCATCGCCCACGCAATCGAGAGGCCGTCGAAGGTGGAGGTGCCGCGGCCCACCTCGTCGAGCAAAATGAGCGAGCGGTTCGTGGCGTTGTTGAGAATGTTGGCCGCCTCGTTCATCTCGACGAGAAACGTGGATTCGCCGGCCGAAAGGTTGTCCGACGCGCCGACGCGGGTGAAGATGCGGTCCACCAGCCCGATCTCGGCGCGCTCGGCGGGGACGAAGCTGCCGACCTGCGCCAACAGCACCACGAGGCCCACCTGCCGCAGGATGACGCTCTTGCCCGCCATGTTGGGGCCGGTGATGAGCAGAAGCTGCTCGCCGTCCTCGCCGCTGGGATCGAGCGCTACGTCGTTGGGGATAAACGGCTCGCCGGGCGGGAGCGCTGCCTCGACGACGGGATGGCGCCCGCCCTCGATGTCGAGCGCGCGCTCATCGGTGAGATCCGGGCGCGTGTACCCTTCGCGCTCGGCGACCTGCCGGCCACCTCGGCGCGCAGCTCGGTGAAAAGCTCCTGCTCCAGGTGCTGCGCCTTTTCCTCGGCGGTGAGGATCTTTTCCTCTTTCTCCTTCAGCTCCGGCGTGATGTAGCGCTCCGAATTCTTGAGCGTCTGCTTGCGGATGTAGTCCTCGGGCACCTTCTCCGAATGGGTGTGCGTGACTTCGAGGTAGTAGCCGAAGACCTTGTTGAAGCCCACTTTGAGCGACGGAATGCCGGTGCGCTCGCTCTCCTCTTCCTCCAGCCGAGCGACCCATTCCTTGCCCCCTTTCGCCACCTGGTGCAGCTCGTCGAGCTCGTCGTCGTAGCCCTCGCGGATCAGCCCGCCTTCGCTGATTTTGGTCGGCGGGTCGTCCACCAGCGCCCGCCCGATCAACTCGACCGTGTCGGTGCAGGGGGTGAGGCTATCGGCCAGATCCCGCAGCGTGTCGCAGTCTTCGTCTTCGAGGAGCGCGGCTACGTCGGGCAGACGCCCGAGCGCCTTGCGGATGGCGGTGAGGTCGCGCGGCCCGGCGCGGCCCGTGGCGACCTTCCCGGCGAGGCGCTCCAGGTCGCCGACCTGTTCGAGCTCGTCCTGAAGGGCTTCGCGCAGGCGCCGGGAGCGCACGAGCGCTTCGACGGCGTTCTGGCGCTTCTCGATCCGATCGCGCTTCTGGAGCGGGCGCACGAGCCACTGGCGCAGGCGGCGCCCCCCCATCGGCGTGCGCGTCTCGTCGAGGATGTCCACGAGCGAGCCTTCCGAGCCGCCCGAGCGCGCCCCGCCCGGCTGCATGGTCTGCACGAGCTCGAGGTTGCGCTTCGTCTCGGCGTCGAGGGCCATGAAGTCCTCGCGGCGATGCCGCTGCAGGCGGCGGAGGTGGTCGAGGCGGCCCTGCTGCGTCTCGCCGAGGTAGTGCAGCGCGGCCCCGGCAGCGCGCAATCCGACCTCGAGATCCTCCACCCCGAAGCCCTTCATCGAATGGACCCCGAAGTGCCGAAGCAGCGTCTCGTAGGCAAAGTCGTAGTCGAACACCCAGTCTTCCTGCTCGGACACCGAGTACGCCCGGTCGTCGAAGGACTCGCTCTCGCGCAGCCCCAGCACCTCGCGCAGGCGGTCTTTGCGGCGCTTGTCGAAGAGAATCTCCGACGGAGCAATCGTTTCGACGAACGCTTCGACCTCGCGCGTGGCGCACTCGGCGGCGTAGAACTCGCCGGTCGTCGCATCGGCGTAGGCGAGGCCGACGGTGTCGCTCTCGCGGCCTGTCCCGAAAGCAATGGCCGCCAGGTAGTTAGACCGCTTCGGGTCGAGTAGTTCTTCGTGAAAGTTGGCCCCCGGCGTGATGACCTCGACCACGTCGCGCTCGACAACGCCGCTGGCCTCGTCGGGGTCCTGGACCTGCTCGCAGACGGCCACGCGCAGGCCCGCCTGGATGAGCTTGGGCAAGTGCTTTTCGAGCGCGTGGTGCGGAAAGCCGGACATCGGCACCTCCTCGGCGCTGCCGTTGTTGCGCGTGGTGAGGGTGATGCCGAGGATGCGACTGACGGTTTCGGCGTTGTCGTCGAAGGTTTCGTAGAAGTCGCCCATGCGAAAGAGCAAAAGCGCCTGCGGATGCCGCGCGGCGATGCGGTAGTACTGGCGCATCAGCGGCGTGGAGCCTTTCTGGGCCGCTTTCTCGGCGGCGGCCTGCTGCTTTTTTTCGTGCTCCTGCTTTTTCTTTTCGACGGCTGCTTTGCGTTCCTGAACCGTTTCGGCGGGAGCGTCGGCGGGGTCGGCCATGCCGTATGGGTGCGGGAGTGTGAGGGGGCGGGGGTGTGGGGGTTCTCGCCCGTCAAACGGGAATGTCGGACGAGCAACGCTTCACGAACAACGAGCCACGAATTTCAACGTAGCAACGGCGAGGGCGCAAGC
>PXTX01000057.1:0-47251 GCA_003023275.1 Bacteroidetes bacterium SW_4_67_19 | reverse complement strand
CCGCCTCAGCGCGGCGGCTTCAGAGCGCCAGCACGAGCCGCGCGCCGGTCGGCCCCATCGACAGGGTCGCCCGCCCCGCCAGGTCGACCAGTTCGGCGAGGCGTCCGCGCGCCCCCCAGAGGGCCATTCCGTCGAGGGCGAGCAAGCCGAGGCCCTGCACGATCAGCGCCGCGCCGTGCCCGCGCCACGAGGCAGCGCTTTCGACGTCGCGGTAGCCGGCGGCCAGGAGCGCCGCGCCCACGCCCGTGTAGGCCACATTGAGGCCCATGTTGAGCAGGAGAATGTCGTGGTAGCCGCGCACTGCGTCGAGCGCCGGAGCGAGTGCGCCCGTCGCGGCGCCGGGGCCGCCGCCGGAAAGCCCCACGCCCACGATGCCGAGATTCACCGCGCCCCAGATGCCGCTCTGCAGCCCGTATCCGAAGCGCGCTGGATGCGACGAACGCCGGGACGCCCCCATCAGCGCTACCCCTACCGCGAGGTTGGCCCCACCCCAGGCGGCCACGCGCCACAGGTGACTGCGTTGCGCCTGCTCGTGCGCCCGCATCAGCACGCGGACCTGCCGATTCTGACCTTGCGAAGCAGAGCCGCCGCCGCTCTGCGCGCAGGCCCGATGCGGAAGCAGAGCAAACGTCGGCAGCAATAAGACCGCCGCCGCTGCCGCCACCCCGAGCAGATGTGCGCGACGCATGGAGCGTAGTGCCGATTCGTGATGCGTGAGGTTGACTTCCGGAACGGTCAAGAACGAAACGGCAGGTTGACCGTTGCCGACCGGCTTTCCCAGTAGCTTCCAGACGCAAACGAGTCGGCCTACTGTCATCGAATCACGTTTTACGCATCACGAATCACGTTTTACGCGACACGCATCACGCTTCGCCGTCCTGCGGGGCCGCTCCCATGCGCACCGGCACGCCCCAAGCGTCGGCCAGGCCCTCGATCATCTCGCGCTTGTTGCCGCTACGGTCGCCCTCGATGTCAGCGATGGTCATCAGGTCGTCGAGGGCGACGAGGCGCTGGGCGGGCGGGAGCGCCTCCTTGATGGAGCGCACCGACGCTTCGAGCGCTTCTTCACTGGGCTGCTCGCCGTAGAAGGTGAGCACCTCGCGCAACACTTCGCGCGCGTCGTCCTCGGTGACTTCTTCGTGCCAGTCCTGCAAGCGCCCGAGGACGGCGGAGAGTTCCGCATCGCTCAGCGCCGAGTCGGTGCTGTGGGCGAGGATGACGTAGACGAGCCCCAGATCGTGCAGGAAGCTCCAGGCAGTGTCGACGGCCTCGACCTCGACGGAGGATTCCTCGATGAGCTGGCGCCCCGTCGTGCGCAGGTGCCAGGCCTCGGCCAGCGCCGAGAGCAGGTTTTGCTCGCTGGAGAGCAGGACGCCGTCGGCCTCGGCGATGCGCAGGGCGTCTTCGAGCGCGTGGCGGCGGTCTTCTTCGGCGAGCGTCTGCCCGAGCGTCTCGACGGAGCCGGCGATCTCGTGGTCGGCGTCTTCTTCGAGGTAGATCGCCGCCGCCTCCATGATGACCTCCTGCACGTCCTGCCCCCCTTCTTCGAGCGCCGCCTCGGGCGGATTCCACCGGCTCAGCCGCTCGACGATGACGTCGAGCTCGGCGTCGGCCAGGTCCTTATCGGTGCCGTAGGCCAGCGCGATGTAGACGAGCGAAAGGTCGTGCGCGGTCGTCCAGGTGTCGAGGGGCGAAGAAGCTTCCATCGTCGGGAAAGGCGCGGGTACGTCACAGAACGGCGTCGGCGCGCGGTGCGCCGGGCGCCCGGCAACTCGTTTGTACAACGTAGCGCCTCGCGCGCGAGAAACGCAATACGCGCGGCCGAGATAGAAACCGGTCTTTCCCATTTTTTAGGAAGGAAAGAGCGGGAGTGAGACGGGACGTCTGTTGCATTGCGACCTTCCCCCCTTCTTCTAACCTTCTCCCCCTCTCGCCTTCTCACCAGACGCTATCGCCTCAGCGAGTTCGCCGTCGACCGCCTGCCAGCCGCCCTCTTCATAGTGCTCCAGCAGGCCCTTGACGATGTCTTCTTTGTTGTCGGTCTTACGGGCCTCGTCGTCGAAGCGCTCCTGCGCGCCATCGGGACGCGGCCCCCACTGAAACACCTCGCGGCCGTCGTCTTCGGCGAAGGCCACCAGCTTCGGGATCGAGCGGCTCCCGCCGGTGAGGTACTGGTCCATGATGTCGAGATGTTCATCGCGCGGCAGGATGCGCAACGCGACCTGCTCCGAAAGGCGGGCCGCCTCGGCGAGGACGGGCAGGCAGAACGCCGAGTCGCCGCACCACGGCTCCGTGAGCACCATCCAGAGCTGCGGCTCGTCGATGGAGTCGAGCGCGTCGCGGAGCCCGGCGGAGGGTTCATAGCGGGCGTGCACCCGCTCGGAGCGCTCGTAGTTGTACTGGAGGTAGTGGCGCAGCTTGCGCTCTTCCTTGTCGGGCGTGCCGCTCGGCTCGGCGTCCTTTCGGGCGCGCCAGTTGGCGAGGTAGTCGTCGTAGGACAGGCCCTCGTGCGGGCGGCCGTCGTCGAAAAAGTCCGTCATGGCAACACCAGAAGCGAAAAAGGAGGGCTACGAAAAAAGCCGCCCGGTCCGGCGGCTCCGTGTGACTCGAACAAGTAGGCCCGGGGGGACTCGAACCCCCGACTCGCGGATTAAGAGTCCGCTGCTCTAACCAACTGAGCTACGGGCCTGCGCTGGCGGCCTCACTTCACGCACACGTCCCGGCTCCGGTTCCACATGCAAAACCCCGAACCCGCCCACGCCCCAAACGAACGCTTCCCTCTGGAAACGGCTCCCGCGCGGGCTGCTCTTTCATGGTCGGCGCGGCGTTCTTTCTCAGCCGGCGAGAGAATCAAGCCGCCACCTTGCCGATAAAAAACGGTCCGAGAATAGCCAATAGTCCGAGAGGTCATCTGCATGGCAGAGGTCAGTGCAAAACGGAAAGCTGCTAAGGCCGTCGAGACGTTGCCTGATGAGGCTACGCTCGATGACGCGATTGAGAAGCTGATCCTTCTCCGCAAAATCGAGCGTGGACTCCAGCAGCGCGAGTCCGGTGAGGGCATTCCGCAAAAAGAAATTGAGAAACGCTTTGGTGTGTCGTGGCAGAAGTAGAATGGATGCCGCAGGCCGAAACCGATATGGAAGGAGAGGTTTTCGAAGACACACGTTCCCTCTCTCCTTCCATCCTTCCCCCCTCTTGAACACTACGCCCGCGCCCGCTCGCCGCTCTCCCCGCCCGAGGAGCGCCCGCGCCGCGCCATGCGCCGCCAGAGCGCGCTCGTCTTCGCGTCAGCCCACGCGCCGAAGCGGCTGGCGCTGATGTAGAGGGCCGGAATCAGGACCAGCGTAATGAGCGTCGAGGCCAGCAGGCCGCCGATCACCACGCGCGCCAGCGGGGCCTGCAGGTTCGCCCCCGCCCCCAGGCCCAGCGCCAGCGGCGCCAGCCCCAGCACCGTCGTCAGCGTCGTCATCAAGATGGGCCGCAGACGCAGGCGCGCGGCTTCGAGCACCGCGGCCTTCACGTCCCGCCCGCGCTCGCGGCGCTCCAGGTTAACGTAGTCGATCAGCACGATGGCGTTGTTGACGACGATCCCGATCAGCATCACCAGGCCCATGATGCTCTGCATGTTCAGCGTCGTGCCCGTCAAAAGCAGCGTCGGGATCACGCCCACCAGCGCGACGGGAACGGTGAACATGACCACCAGCGGGTCGAGGAAGCGCTCGAACTGGCCGGCCATGACCATGTAGACCAGCGCCAGCGCCATCAAGATGGCGATCAGGAAGTCGGTCTGCGCCTGCTGCTGCTCGCGGTAGGCCCCGCCGTAGACGATGGAAAAGCCCTCCGGGATGTTCATCTGCGAAATCCGCCCGCGGATGCGATCTACCGCGTCGCCGAGCGCCACGCCGCTCTGGAGCTGCGCCGAGATGTAGGTCACGCGCTGCCCGTTGACGTGGCGAATCTGCGTCGGGCCGCGCCCTTCCTTGCGATCGACGAGCGTGGAGACGGGCACGGTTTCCCCCTCGGGCGTCTTGACGGCGATGTTGCCCAGGTCCTGCGCGTTGAGGCGGTCTTTCGGGCGCAGGCGTACGGTGATGGGAAACTGCTGCCCGCCCTCGCGCAGGTAGCCGGCCCGGCTGCCGCCCACGCTCGTCTGCACCGCGCGGGCCACTTCCTCGACCGTCAGCCCGAGGCGCGCGATCTTGTCGCGGTTGAAGCGAATGTTTTCCTCCGGCCGTCCCTCGCGCCGCCCCATGCGCACGCCCACCACGCCCTCGGCCCGCTCCATGCGCGCCTTCACGCGCCCGGCCAACTGGCGCGCCTGCTCCAGATCGTAGCCTCGGATCTGCACCTGCACCGCCTCCGATCCGCCCCCGTCCGAGAAGATGCGCCGCAGGATCCACAGGCCCGACTGTGCCTCCACGCGCACCCGCGTGCCGGGAATCTTGCCTGCCACGGCCTGCCGGAGCGAATCGGCCAGCACAGCCGTCGGGATGTCCGCGTCCTCGGCCATGCGGATCTCGACCTCCGCGTCGCCGTCGCCGCGCACCTCGGTGCCGAACGTCTCGACGCTCCCTTCGCCCTCCAGGATCGGGCGCACCGTGCGCGCCAGCTCGCCGAGGTACTGTTTGGCGACCGCCACGCTGGTGCCGCGCGCCATCTCCATCTCCACGTCGATCTGGTTGGTGTCCGTCTGAGGCGCCAGCTCGACGGGCACGAGCGGCCAGAGCGCCACCGCGCCCCCCACTGCAAGGACCGCCGCGCCGAAGACCCACCGACGACGGTCGAGCGCCCCTTCGAGACGCCCGGCGTAGCGGTTCTCCATGTTCCGAAAGACGCGCTGAAACCACGACTTCTCGCGCGCCTCCTCCGAGGCATCCGGCTGCGCGGTGAGGAAGCGCGAGGCGAGCATCGGGACGAGCGTCAGCGCGACGAGCAGCGAGCACGCCAGGGCGAAGACGACCACCATCGCCAGCACCTGAAACATCTGCCCGCTGGTGGTCCGCATGAAGACGACCGGCAGAAAGATGACCGACGTGGTCAACGTCGAGGCCACGATGGCGCCGGCCACCTCGCTGGTGCCGACGCTGGCGCTTTCTTTCAGGGAGTTCCCCTCCTCCTCGCGTAATCGGACGATGTTCTCCAGCACCACGATGGCGTTGTCGACGATCAGGCCAATGCCCAGCGCCAGGCCGCCGAAGGTCATCTGGTTCAAGGTCAGCCCCGCGAAGTAGAGCAGGCCGAACGTGGCGATGATCGAAATAGGGATCGAGAGGGCGATGATGCCCGTCGTCGAGACATTTCGCAGAAACAGGTACAGCACCAGGATCGCCAGGAGGCCGCCCCAGACCGCCGCGTTCTGGACGCTGGTGATCGAGTCCTTGATGAAGCGGCTCTGGTCACTGATGACCGTCAGTTCCAGGTCCTGCCGCGCTTTGTTGATGCGCTCGACTTCCTGCCGGATCTGCTGCGCGACGGTGACGGTGTTGGCGCCGCTCTGTTTCTGAATGTCGAGCCGCACGACGGGCTTCCCGTTCAGCTCGGCGAGGTCCTCGACGTCCTGGTAGCCGTCGACGACGCGCGCCACGTCCTCGACGCGAATGGGCGCTCCCTCGCGCGTGGTGACGACGGTGCTGCGGATCTGGTCGATGGACCGAAATTCGCCCTGCGTGCGGACGTAGCGTTCCTTGAGGCCCTCCTTGACGTTGCCGCCGGGCAAGCGCACGTTGCTCCGGCCAATGGCCTGCTCGGCCTCCGCCGCCGTCAGGTCAAGTGCCTTGAGGCGGTCGCGCATCAGGCGCACCTGCACCTCGCGGTACACGCCCCCGCTGATGTCGAGCTGCCCGACGCCGGAGATCTGCTCGAAGCGCTGCGAGATTTCGTTTTCGAGCACCTGCGTCAGCTCCTGCAGGTCGCGCGTGGAGGTCGCCGAGATGGTGACGATCTCTTGGCTGTTGGGGTCGAACTTCCAGATGCCCGGCGCCTCCGCCTCGCGCGGCAGGTCGTCACGGATGCGGTCGAGCTGGGCGCGCACGTCGTTGGCCGCCTCCCCGAGGTCCACCCCGCGCCCGAATTCGAGGCTGACGTAGCTGCGCCCCTCTTCGGAGCGCGAGGTCATGCGCTCCACGTTCGGGATGCCCGAGAGCGAGTTCTCCAGCGGGTCGGTGATGATCGACTCCATCTCCTCCGGTCCCACGTTCGGGTAGGTGACGTAGACCGTCAGGCGCGGGAAGTCGATCTGCGGAAGCAGGTCCACCGGCAGGTAGCGAAAGCCCACGATGCCGACGGTCACGATGACCAGGTAAAACATCGCCGTCGCCACCGGCCGCCGGATCGACGTGTCGGAGAGCATGGCGGGTTGAAGGTTAAAGGTTGAAAATTGAAGGTTTTTCGGGGCACAACGATGGTGCGGGCCACTCGGTGTTGTGCCCCTCCTCGCCGAGAAGCAATGCTGCCTGCCCGAGGGCAACGCAATCGCAAATCGAAGCCCCGCCGTCTGCCGTCCGTCGTCCCCCGTCCTCACGACGACGCCCCGGTCGTATCCGCGCGCCACGATGCGCCGCCGCTCGTATCCACCGCCCCGCCGGCGGCGGAGCGCGCCCGGCGCTGCTGCTTGTCCATGAACTGGCGCAGGAGGTCTTGCTGCTGGAGTTGCTGCAAGTCTACCACACGCGACCACAGAATGGGCCGCGCGCGTGCTTCCGGCGGCCCTTGCTGCTGCCCGCCTTCGCTGCCGCCACGACGGCCCCGTCCGCCACCGCCGCTTTCGAGCAGGTGCTGGCCCACGACCACGACCCACGTGTCCGGCTCAATGCCGCGCACGCCGGCGATCTGCCCCCCCTCGGCCACGACCTCGACGGGGCGAAACTGCACCGGCACCGGCCCGACCAACGACGCGCCTCCCCCGCCGGAAGACCCGCCCGACGCGCCGTCCGACGACGCGCCGCCGCCCGCCGCCGAACCGCTCGCGGAGCCGCTGCCTTCCGCGGACGACTCCACCGGGCGCGGCTGAAGCTCCGATCCCAGCGACGGCGCCACGTAGACGCCGCGCCGGCCCGTCTCGGGGTGTTCGTGAAGCGCGCTCACGGGGACGAGCGTGGCCTTGCGCGTTTCTCCGTAGGACACGTCCACGTTCACGAACATGCCGGGACGCAACGGGCCGTTTTCGTTGTTTACGTCGATCTCTGCCTCCGCGCTGTAGGTGCCCGACTCGATGAACGGCGAGATGCGCGACACCTCGGCGCCGATCGTGCTGTCGCGCAGCCCGCTGGCGGTGATGCGCGCGGGCTGCCCCTCCGCGATGCGACCCAGCATCTCCTGCGTCACCGGCACCTCCACCTGCACCTTGCTCAAGTCGCCGATGGTGAAAAGCGGCGTCTGCCCATCGGCCTGCATCCCGACCTCCGCGTTGCGCTGCCCCACGCGCCCACTGATGGGCGCGCGCACGACCGTCTGCCCGACCGCCTCGGCGCGCTCGTCAACCGTGCCGCGCGCCTGCTGCACCTGCGCCTTCGCCTGCTGGTAACTCGCCTCGGCGCTCTGCATCTGCGCGCGCTGCGACTCGAGCTTCTGCTCGCTGACCATGTCCTGCTCGGCCAGCTTCTGGGTGCGCTTAAACTGCGCCCGAATCTCCTCGAGGGTGGCCTTTGCCTCCTGGGCCCGCGCCTGGGCCGACTCCAGGCTCGCCTGCGCCTGCGACAGCTGCGCCCGCGAGGACTGCCCGCTGATGCGCGCCAGCGCCTCGCCCTCCCGCACGAAATCCCCGTTCTCCGCCGACACCGACACGAGGCGCCCCGCACGCTCGGGGTAGACCTGCACCTGCCCCTGCGCCTCGACGGTGCCGCTGAGCTGCTCGCGCAATGGCAGCGCCCCGTAGCGCGCCTGCACGACCTCCACCGCCGGCACGGGCGCGTCTCCCTCCTCTCCTCCCCCTTCGCCCGACCCGCACGCCCCCAGCAGCAAAGCAGCACCGAGCGCCACGATGACGAACGAAAAGGGCTGCAGGAACGGGGCTCCGTCTGACGGGTCTCCGTCTGGGGGAACGCGTTGGAGAGCCATCGGCACAAAGACGAACTGCGTGAAAGGAAGCCAGAAATGCGTCGCGGAATCTCTGACCGGCATCTCTGGGTAAGGCTGCGCGCCGGAGAGGTTCGGCCCTTGCGACGAGTTGCACGCAGACGCCACGGGTTGCACGCAGGCGCGTGGGTTTCGGCGAACGGCCCGTCGCGTTGCGCGTGTCACACCCGCCTGGTGGGCTTTTCGGCACGTCCTGGGCGTTTTGCAAAGCACAAACCGTCCGGGCTACACGACACCGGGAAGGTTTTTCTACCGAACCAGATATATGTTTATTTAGCGAGAAGACACTTGCTTTTATGGAGCCTTCTTCGCGAGATAACGCCTCCGACGCCTTCCGGAAAGCGGCGTGGCGTCGGCGGCGCTGGCGCGTCGAAGCGGGGCTGATTTTCGCCTTCTGGACCGTACTGGCGTTGCTGACACTGGGCAATGCCTTCCTCAGCCCGCACGCGGGGGCCTTCGACTGGAATGCGGCCGTGGCGCTGCGCACCTTCGCGCGCTTCTACCTGTGGGCGCTGGTCACCCCGCTCGTCTTCTGGCTCGCGCGCCGCTACCCGCTCGACGAGTCGTCCGGCAAAGGGCGCGGCCTGCGCAACGCGGTCCTGCACGCGGCCGTCGCCTTCTTCGGCGCCGCCGTGCTCGACCTGGCCGACGACGTGGTGCGCTACGGCCTCAACCCCGAACGCACCATCGCCGACCTGCGCGTCTTCAACGACGTGCTCGACTTGAGCATTCTCTACGAACTGGCGATTGCGCTGGCCGTCCTCGCGGCCGGCTTTGCGCGCAGCTACTTTCTGCGCCTCCGCCGGCGCGACCGCCGAGAGGCTCGCCTCGAAGCCCGCGCCGACCGCCTCCAGCGCCAGCTCACCGAGGCGCGCCTCCAGGCCCTGCGAATGCAGCTCAACCCGCACTTCCTCTTCAACACGCTTCACGCCGTCAGCACCCTCGTCGGCGACGACCCCGCCGGCGTGCGCCGCATGATCGCGCGCCTCAGCGAGTTGCTTCGTCACGTCCTCGAAGAAGGCGACCGCGACGAGGTGCCCCTCCGCGAGGAAATGCACTTCCTCGGTGCCTACCTCGACATCATGCAGATCCGCTTTCAGGGGCGGCTGGAAGTGGACCTCACCGGCGTCCCCCCCGAGACCGAAGACGCTCTCGTGCCCCCTCTTCTCTTGCAGCCGCTCGTCGAGAACGCCGTCAAGCACGGCGCCGGCGAAGTCGAAGGCACCGGCCGCGTCTGGGGGCGCGCCCGCCGCGTCGAGAACGAACGACCCGGCGCGGAACGCCTGCTGCTGGCGGTGGGCGACAACGGCCCCCGCTTCGCCGAAGGGGATACGCCCGACATCCCGGACGGCACCGGGCTCGAAAACGTCCGTGCGCGCCTCCGCGAGTTGCACGGCGCCGACGCCGCTCTCTCCTTCCGCACTGCCGAGGGCGGCGGCCTCGTCGCCGAGGTGTCCCTGCCGTTTCGCCCCGCCGCGCCCGACGCCGAACTGCACACCCAGGCGCGGCCCCAGCCCGTCGCGTAGCCGGGTCGCGTGGTTCGCGGGTCGTTGTTCAACGGCGCACATTGCTCGTCGCGCGCGTCGCGTCCTCACGGGTTGTTGGCAAACGTTTCTGCCAGGCAAACCCCCTGCGACCCGAAACCCCTTCAACTTTCAACCTGCAACCCGCAACCGCGAAGCCATGCGCGTGCTCATCGTCGACGACGAACCGCTGGCGCGCCGGCGCCTGCGGCAGTTGCTGAGCGGGCGCGACGACGTGGACCTCGCCGGCGAAGCCGAAAACGGACGCGAGGCCGCCCGCCTGATCGAAGAGGAAGCGCCCGACCTCGTCTTTCTCGACGTGCAGATGCCCGGCCTCGACGGCGTGGACGTGATCCGCGAGATCGGGCCGCAGGCGATGCCGCCTACCGTCTTCGTGACCGCCTACGACCAGTACGCGCTGGAAGCCTTCCGCCTGGCCGCCCTCGACTACCTCGTCAAGCCCTTCGACGACGAGCGCTTCGAGGAAGCCTTCGCCCGCGCCCGGGAGCAAGTCCGCCTCCACGAAAAGAGCCAGACCGCCGACCGCCTGCTTACCTTGCTGGAAAACGAATCCGGCGAAACGCCCACCCCAGACGCCCCCCAGACGGCGCCGTCGTCCTACCTCGAGCGCATCGCCGTCGAGACGCCGGGGCGCACGCGCATCGTCTCCGTCACCGACATCGACTACATCACCGCTGACGGCTCCTACGCCGAGTTGCATCTGGGCGGCGGGGAGCGCTATCCGATCCGTGAGCGCATGAAGACGCTCGAAGAACGCCTCGACCCGGAGGTCTTTTTCCGCATCCACCGCTCGACCATCGTGCGCCTGGAGCGCGTGGATTCCCTGCTCACGCGCAGCGGCGGGCGCTACGCCGTGGAACTGGACGACGGCACGCGCCTGAAGGTCAGTCGCAGCCGCCGCGAGGACCTGCAGGAACACCTCGGGCTGCTGCGATGAGCGCGGTAGGTTTTCTTTTCGCAGCGCCTCCCTCCACTTACGCACTCGCGCACCTACGCACTCACCGACTCGCCGCTGCCACTTCGACGCCGAATCGCGCGCACGCCGAGAAAGCACAGCCCGGCCACGACGACCAGCGCAATGACCGGCGCGAAGAGGGCCAGCACGGTGGTCAACACCGACAGCAGCGCCTCGCCGCCGGCCACGAGGAAGTTGCCCAGCCCGCCGGTGCTCGCCGAGGAGGCCCCGCGCGCCGCGACGGTACCGCCCTGCACGAGGCCCGCTGCGCCGCCGCCGGCCACTGCCGCGAGGCCCCACTGCATCACCGGCGAGAAGTCGGCCAGCACCGAGGCGCTCGCGCCCACGCCCGCTGCCATCGCCGCCGGGGTCGCGACCGTGTCGAGCGCGTTGTCGATGAAGGGAACGAAATAGGCCAGTACCTCCAGCACGGTCGCCACGACCAGCAGAATCAACGCCGTGTCGGTCTGCACCCAGCCGAAGCCGTCGGCCAGCGGCAGGGCGAGCCCGGCGCGGTGGGCGAGGCTCAGCCCCAGCAGCGGCGCGAAGACGCGAAACCCGCACGCGGCGGCCAGCCCAATGCCGAGAGCGACGGAGGTGACGGCAGTCATGGCTTCGGCGGCACGGCTTTCGAGGCGTAGTTGCTCTCCTCTACGAACGTCTGCTTCGTGAGGATTCCCGTCCGTCTGGACCGTGGACGACGGACGGCGGTCTTTCATCCAACACATCATCGCCTGCTTCGCACGCAGCCGTTTCCAGACGAGAACGACCCACGAACCACGACTCACGAACTATGCTCCACGAACAGCCGCGCGGATCGCTTTCTCGAACGCTTCGCGACCGGCCCCGGCGTCGGTGCGGCGCAGGCGAAAAAGCGTCTGCCCGGCTTTCGCCAGAATGGCGTCTTTTCGTCGGTCTTTCCGTCGCGCCTCGGCGGGGTCGTGATGGGCGCTGTCCAACTCGAAGAAGTAGACCGGGCGCAAGTCGCCGAGCGGGTCCACGACGACCGCGTCGACGAGCGCGCGGAAGAAGTAGTCCCGCTCGGCATTCGAAAGCCGGTGTTCGATCTGCTCGAAGTCGAGCGCGGCGCTCAGGGCGGCGTTCGGATACACCAGATGCGTCGGGAACGCTGCGCGCAGCGTCTCGAAGAACGCCCGTTCCTGCTCGGACTTGAAGAGCGACGCCCGAGCGTCTGGCGTGCCTTTCGGCGAAGACACGCGCGTGAGCCGGACGGGCGCGTCGCCAACCTCCATGTCGTCGCGCCGCACGCGCCTCCCGGACGCCTGCTGGCCGCCCTCGTCCGCCCCCAGCCGCCGCAGCGAGCGGACCGCTTCCTCATCGCCCGCCGCCTGCTTGCGCTCGGCCAGCGCGTCGGTCAGGCGGGCGAGTCGCCGTCCAGCCGGCGCCACGCGCGGTGCAGCCAGTCGAGCGCCTTCAGCCACGCCTCCTGCTGGATGAGCGCGTAGAGGCGTTCGTCGTCGGGCGGGACCTCGGCAGCGTTGGGCATGGCGTCACTCGTCGTTGCTTTCTTTCGGGCACAATGCATACGGCCGCGTTCTCTACCATGCCGCATCCATTTGCTCATTTAGAAAGACCCGAAATCCCTCTGCCGAGAGCACGCGCACGGATGGGAAGTCTTTCTCGCGCAACGCGTCGAAATGCGCATCGTGCGTGACGATGCACGCAGCCCCCGCCGCCAGTGCCGCATCCACGAACTTGTTGTCGTCCGGATCGGCCTTAATCAGACGCCAGCGATAATGCGGACGGACGCGCGCCACGTTCGGCAATGCCAGCAGCAGGCCCGACACGTTGCGGCTCACAGCAGGCGTCGTTTTGTCTGCCAGCACCTCTTCGTACTCCAAGAGAATCGGCGTGGAAAGGCAGAGGCGGAAGTCGCCTTCGAGCAACGCATCGAAAAGCCACCGGTACGGTGACGTCCGGCCAATGCTGGCGATGAAGACATTCGTGTCAACGACCGCCCGTGGAACGTCGCTCATGCTCGTAGGCCCATCGCTCGAAGTCTTCGGCAGTCAGCCCCTCCTCTGCGGCGAAGCGGTCCATTTCTTCCGTCGCCTTTTCTGCGAAGTGCTGCGCCAAGAGCTGCCGGATCTCGCGCAGCTCTTCCTCCGGCACGTCGAGTGCAAAGAGCTTCAGCAGTTCGCGTTGCACGTTCGTCAGTGGCGCTTCCATAGATCGGGGCGTTGCTTCCACAGGTCGCGTTGCTTGCGTTCTTTCACCCACGCCCCCGCGCTCCCGTTCCCCCACGCTCCCGCGCTCAAACGTCCAGCGCCTCCGCCTCGGCGGTGTGCTCCATAATCATCTCGAAGCGCGCCTGCGTGTCGCGGCCCATCAGGTCGGAGATCGTCTGCTCGGTGAGCATGTGCTCGGCGTCGGGGATGCTCACCTCCAGTAGCTGGCGCCGCTCGGCGTCGAGGGTGGTTTCCTTGAGCGTCTGGGGCATCATCTCGCCGAGGCCCTTGAAGCGCTGAATGTTGATGTTGAGGTTGCGACCATCGCTTTCGAGGTCCTGCACGATGGCGTCTTTCTCCGCGTCGGTCAGCGCCCACTGCGTCTCGCCCTTCGCGTCGATGCGGTAGAGCGGCGGCTGGGCGATGTAGACGTAGCCGCCCTCGATCAAGGGGCGCATGTAGCGGTAGAAAAACGTCAGCAGCAGCGTCGAGATGTGGTGCCCATCCGAGTCGGCGTCCATCAGCAGGATGATCTTCTGGTAGCGCAGCTTCGAGGGGTCGAGGTCGCGCCCCAGCCCGCAGCCGAGGGCTTGCGTGATGTTGGACAGCTCGTTGTTTTTCGAGACGCGCTTCAGGGTCGCCTGCTCGGCGTTGAGCACCTTGCCGCGCAGCGGGAGCACCGCCTGCGTCTTGCGGTCGCGCGCCTGCTTGGCCGAGCCGCCCGCCGAGTCGCCCTCCACGATGAACAGCTCGCTTTCGGAGGGCACGCCCGAGGAACAGTCCGCCAGCTTGCCCGGCAGGTTGAGGCGCTTCGACGACGAGGCGCTTTTGCGCGCGCTTCGCGAGGCGGTGCGCCGGGCCTTGCGCGCCTTCGCCGCCTGAATGGCGCGCGCGGCGATGGCCTCGCCCGTCGACGGGTGCGCGTTGAGGTACTGCTCCAGCTCCCGCCGCAGCGCGCCCGAGACCTGCGAGCGGATGCCGGGGTTGTTGAGCTTGTCCTTGGTTTGCCCCTGAAACTGCGGGTCCACCATGAAGAGGCTCACGATGGCCACCAGCCCCTCGCGCACATCGTCGGCGCTGATGTCGAGGCGGTGCGGCATCAGGTCATGCGTCTGCATGTAGGCGCGCACGGCGCTGCGGACGGCGCTCTTGAGGCCCTGCTCGTGCGTCCCGCCGTCGGGCGTGGGAATGCCATTGACGAAGGAGTGCACGCGCTCCTTCGGCGCCGCCGTCCACTGAAGGGCCACTTCGAGGCGCACGTCGTCCTTGATCTCGTCCTGACGAAGGACGAACACGTCGTCGTGCACGGGCTTGACCTGAAGCTCGTCGGAGACCATGTGCTCCAGGTACTCGGCGATACCGCCCTCGTGCTGGAGGACGTGCCGCTCGCCCTCTGCCTCGTTGTTGAACACGATTTTGAGGTCCTGGTTGAGGTACGTTTTGACCTCCAGCTGCTCGTGGATGAGCGCCGCGTTGAAATCGACCTTGTCGAAAATCTCCGGGTCCGGGCGAAAATGGATCGTCGTCCCGCTGCCGCGCACGCCAGACTGGGTCTGCTCCACGTCTCCCAGCGGGGTGCCTTTGGCGTAGCGCTGCACGTACTCCGCATCGTCGCGCTTGACGGTGGCGCTCATCTCTTCGGAGAGCGCGTTTACGACCGAGATGCCGACCCCGTGCAGGCCGCCGCTGGTCATGTAGTTGGCGGCGTCGAACTTGCCGCCGGAGTGCAGCGTGGTCATGATGACCTGGAGGGTCGAGACGCCTTCCTCGGGGTGCTCGTCGATGGGAACGCCGCGCCCGTTGTCGGACACGGTGACGCTCCGGCCGTTTTCGTGAAGGGTGACTTCGATCTTCGAGGCGAAGCCGTTGGTGGCCTCGTCGACGGCGTTGTCGACGACTTCCCACAGGAGGTGGTGCAGGCCGGGCGTGCCGGTCCCGCCGATGTACATGCCGGGGCGGCGGCGCACGGCTTCGAGGCCTTCGAGGACTTGGATGTCTTCGCCGGTGTATTCGGCTGTCTGTGGCATAGCGGTTTGGGTTCGAGGTCTGTCAGGTTCGTTCGTCGAGGATGCGGGCCACGCGCTCTTTCAACACGGGTAGGTCGTCCGTGGCGGTGTCCCAAAGAGCACGATCATTTCGTCGAGGATGCGATCCCGCAGGTGCGGACTGATGGAAGCTTCCGTCAGCAAATCCACCTTCCGTCCCAACGCATCGGACATCTCGCGCTCGATGCGCACGAGGTCGAGCAGGCTTTTTCGCTTCGAGAAGCGGGCCATCACGTCCACGTCGCTTTTGCGGGTGGCGTCTCCTCGAGCCGTAGAGCCGAAGAGGCCCAGTAGCGAGACGTCGTTCCGACGGGCCACGGACTGGAGCTTTTCTTTGTCGGGCGGGGCGAGGGGCCCCGTTGATGACCAGTTCTTGGCTATCATCGCAGAGGTCAGAAAGCAATTGCTGAACTTGCGGGCAACACGCGGCTTTTCGCTCCCGCCGATGTACATGCCGGGGCAACGGGCGCCTTTTGCGGCAGATCCATACGACCCGCACATATACACCAAAGGACCGCAGCAGCAGGGGTTTCACGTCTGCTGCTCTCGTTACCGGAGGGCCTATTGCCGGCGGGGCCTACTTGCTTTCCGCTCGCTACATCAGAAGCGACGGGACGCCCAGCGCCCCCCTCCGACGCCAGACGCTCCGCGTCCTTACCGCACGAGCATGACCGGCTGTGAGACGGTGCGCTCTCCGGCCGTTAGGCGCACGAAGTAGAGGCCGCTGGCGAGGCCCTCGGCGCGCACCTCGACCCGGCCGCCCGTCACCGGCAGCGAGCGGACGTTCTGCCCGAGGCTGTTGTAGAGCGTCGCCCGCACGTCTTCCTCACCCGAGACGCCGCGCGCTTCGAGCGTGGCCGTCTCGCCCGCCTGCAGCGGGTTCGGATAGGCCGGCTCGAGCGCAAAGCCTTCGCTCGCCCCCACCTCCACGAGCGCCGTGCCCGGCCCCGCCGACACGTCGCCGTCGAGGTCCTTCTGCTGGACGCGAAAGCGGTAGCGCCCCGGCGCGAGGCCGTCGATGTGGTGCTCGTAGGTGAGCTTGCGGCTGGCGGTGCCGCCCTCAGCCTTCGTGGACACGAGGCCCGAGGCGCGCGTCCAGTCGCTCTGGCCTTCGCGCCTGTGCTGCACGTAGAAGCCGGCGTTGCCCGTCTCGGTGAGCGTCCGCCAGGCGAGCTGCACGCTGCGCCCCTCGACGGTGGGCGTGGGCGCCCCGGCGAACTCGACGGGGACCTGCTCCTGCGTAAGCGCCTCTTCGCTGAAAGCCAGGTAGTCGAGGTAGACGGTCGACGCATCGCCGCCGCTGGTGCCGACAAACTGAAAGCTCACGCGGCGCACCGCGTCGATCTGGCCGTCGCCGGTGTCGGGGTTGTCGTCGGTGAAGTCCGAAAGCGCCAGTTTCCGCAGTTCGTAGCCCGAGGAGTCAGCCGGGAGCGTGACGATGGTCGACAGGTGGTCGTCGTCGCCGTCGGTGGCGCCGTTGCCGTCGGCGTCCTCGAACAGCCCCACGCGCAGGTCGGTGGAGGCCGAGGACTGCGAGGCGAGGTAGAAATTGAAGTACTGGTTGTTGCTGCCCAGCTCGAGCGGCGCGTCGAGCGTTTTGCGAAACACCTGGTTGGAGACCTCCTCCACCGAGGCACGCAGCGCAGAGCCGCCGGCGTTGGGCCCCCCCGGCTCGACGGTTTCGACGGTGACAGGAAACGAGCCAGGATCAGGCTCGGTGAAGCTCGGATCGTCGCCACTTTCGAAGCTGTCGAAGACGGTGCGCGCGACGCTCGGCGGGCCGGCGTTCTCCGGCAGTTCGACCGCCCAGAGGGCCTCGCTCCCGCGCCCGGCGACGTAGATGGTGTTCCCTTTAAGCACCGCGTCGATGGGATGGTCGAAGCCCTGGGCGATGCGCGTGACGGTGGTCGTGTAGCCGGCCCCCGTCTCTGCGGGCGTCAACTCCATGTGGACCAGGTCTTCGCCGGGGTCGTTCAGGTCGAACCACGGCGCGTCGTCAGCGCCCTGGTAGGCCATCGCAAAGGCGTCGCCGGTGTACCCGTCGCCGAGGGCGTCCTCTTTGTCGAAGAGCAGCGCCAGCATCGAGCGGTGAGCCGTGAACGTGGTGTAGAAATAGTCGATGCCAAAGCCGTCGTTGCTCCAAAGGTTGTCGTCGAGGAGCAAATCTTCGCTGTCGTCGTAGCCGCCGCCGAAGCGCGACTGGTACCACTGCGGCGTGCGGTGCCCGCCGATGTACCACGGGAAACCGTAGTGGCGCCCTTCGCGCAGCCAGTTGAGTTCGCCGGAATCGTCGCGGTCCCCGGCGTTGCCGACGCCGAAGAGGCGCCCCTCCGGCGAAAAGGCCAGATCGAACTCGTTGCGCGTGCCGTCGGCAAAGAGGTAGCCGCCCTCCGCCAGCGTCGTGCTGTCATTCTGGAGCGTGAGGCCGTCGGCGTCGGTAGGCACGCGCAGGATAGCCGAGGTAATCGGAAGCTCGCGCGCCCCCTCGTGCGCCTCGCCGTGGTCGGTGCGCGAACCGCTGTTGAGAAAGACGTGCCCGCCGTCAGGGCTGACGGCAATCCCGTTGAAGCGATGGTCGAAGGCGGTGTGGCTGAGGAGGTACGGCTCGGTCTGCGCCAGCGTCCGCCAGGTGCGCCCGCTTTCGGTCGGCGTGCCTTTCGCCACCGTGGCGACCGTCCTCGTGGCGTTTTCTTTGCGGTTGCCGTCGAAAAGTTCGTTGGCGACGATGTAGAGCGCGCCCTCGGGGCCAAAGGCCATGCCCTGCGCGCACTCCCCGCCACTGCCGTCTTCGCAGAGGCCGTGGTCGGCGGAATCGTAGAGCGGCTCGGCGGGGAGCGAAAACCTGCCCTCGCCGTCGGAACCGAGGCGGTAGACGTCGCCGTCGACGGCGAGCACGTACAGCTGTCCGTCAGACGGGTTTTTCACCAGCCGCGTCGCGGTAGCGGGCACGTCCCCAGCACGGCGGATGTTCACGTCGGACTGCGTAGCCGACGGTTGTGCGTGCACAGCGGGCGCAGCGGCCAGCAGAAGCGCGAGGAACGTAAGAAAAGGGAGCGTACGAGAGGAAGTGAGGTAACGGAGGCGCATTCGCAGAAAACGGTTGAAAAGAGAGAAATCAGTAAACACGTAGCAGTACATATTTCGGACGATTTCAGATCCGACCCGGAGCCGTCCGCAGCAGATTGCAGCATGATTTGCTGGATCGGGCGACAGCCAGAAAGCAGACGAGGCGCTGCAAGATGTTCATAGAAAAAATGAGCGGACGGAGGAGGGCATGAAATACCGCAGGAGGCTCCCGAATGGAGAACTTTTCCGGAAGGCAGCCTAACAAAAAACGATCTGCGATGGTAGTACGAAAACGGCTTCGAGTTTTCTTCTCTCGGTTTTCGGGGGCGCCCAGGCTGCTGCGACTCGTCGGCGCCGATGCACATCGTTTGACGCTTCGCTCCTCAACGTTGCACACGAACATGTCCCGCTTCCGCCCTGCCTCCGTCCCGACCTTCGCCCTGCTCCTGGCGGGGCTGGTTGCCCTTTCCCGCCCCGCCGCCGCGCAGCAGCAGTACCTTTCCCCCCCCGACACCACCGAGGTGAGCGACGAGCGGCTGCTGGAGCTGTACGACGGCCTGCGCGTGGCCGACGTGAGCGATGGCATGGACCTCGTGGGCCTGCGCAACGTGGGCCTGATGGATCCGCGCATCCAGTCGCTCTGGAAAGACTTCGAGAAACTCAACCACCAGTTCCACGGCATCGCGCTGACGGTGCGCTACGTGCCGCACGACCGCGTCGTGTCCAATCCCATGCCGCCGGACTCCTTCAAGCAATGGAAAGGCCGCTGGTACGATGAAGTGTCGCCGGAACCTTTTGCCGAAAAAATCGACCCGGGCTCGGTCGTCGTGATCGACGCCAGCGGCGACGGAGCCGTCGAGGAGGTGCCCGTGTACCTGAACCCGAAGAAGCGCGGGCGCGGCATCCGCCCGGGGCGTAACATGCTCGAATCGGTCAACCGCCCCATCGAGGTCGGCGGCGCGCTGGTGCAGCCCGGCGACGTGATCGTAGCCGACGGCGACG
This sequence comes from Bacteroidetes bacterium SW_4_67_19, assembly GCA_003023275.1. Classification (GTDB taxonomy): domain Bacteria; phylum Bacteroidota; class Rhodothermia; order Rhodothermales; family Salinibacteraceae; genus QS-8-64-10. The sequence goes on along the minus strand of PXTX01000057.1, from coordinate 28,377 downwards.
GGGTGATCGTGGTGCCGCGCGAGCACGCCGTCGAGGTGGCGCGCCACGCCTGCGAGGTGCTCGAAGGCGACAAGGCCGCGCGCCGGCGCCTCTACGAGCGCCTCGGCCGCCCGCTCGATCAGACGGTGCGGCCCGGAGAAGAAACGGACGAAGGCGATGAGCCCTGAGACGCCGACGCCCTTCGCGGCCCGGCGGCGCGTGCACGGCGAGCCCAACCGGGCTGTATCCGACCGAATGCTCCGGCTTCGGGGAGAAGAGCAGCCCTTGAACGAAAAGAGGTCGCGTTGAATGAATTCAAATCAGTGAGCGAGGGCGTCATTTCATCAGCGCCCGGCGGGGTCCGGCTCTTCGACGAGAAAAGGCACGTTGGCAGTGGCGTAGTGGCCGTTCCCGTCGTAGACGTAGGCGAAGAGGCGGTAGGCCCCCGGCTCTGACGGCGCGGTGAAGGCGATGCGCCGCTGGTTCGCGTCGGCGGGGACGGCATCGGAGACAGGCGGCGGTTTCGTCTCGCCCTGGCCGCCGTAGCCGAAGTTCGTGTTCTCCGGCAGCACTTCCCAGTCGTACCGCAGGGCGTCGCCGTCGCGGTCGGTGGCGAAGGCGGAAGCGGGGTACCGCTCGCCCGGCTTCAGGCGCAGGTCGCCGTAGGCGGTGCGCCCGCCAGCGATGAGCGTGTTGAGGTGCGGAGCGCGATTGTCGGGCCACTCGCCGGTCCAGGCGTGCTGCATGACGCCCACCGCTTCGGACGCGCGCCCTTCCGCGTCGAACATACCGAACCACGTGTGGGTGCGCTCCTGGTGCTGCTGCCAGAGAAAGACGTAGGAGCCCACGCACTGCTCTGGGCCGCGAATGGAGGAGCGGTAGCGCTCGCGGTAGAGGTGCGCCTTCGTGGTGGTGGTCTCCTCGACGGCACGGCCCCAGTCGGTCTGCGGCACCTGCCAGAAGCCCGACGGCCCCCACTCGGTGAAGACGTAGGGCCGCTCCCAGCCGTACTCCTCGAGCCACGCCTCGACCTGCCCGATGTCGGCGTAGGCGTTGACGCCGATGAGGTCGAGCGCCGGCGCGCGCCGCTGGAGGCGGCCCAGCTTCTCCGGCGTCCCGGTGCCCAGCACCGTCAGCACCGGGTGGTTGGGGTCTTCCTCATGAATCGCCTTCGCCAGTTCATTGACCGCGTCGTAGACCTTCCAGTTGACGGTCGTCTCCCCGGCGTCCGGATCACCGGTATCGGGCACGTGGTCGAGTTCGTTGCCCAGCTCCCAGAAGAGTACGGCCGGGTGGTCTTTGTACTTGCGCACCATCGCCAGGACCTCCTCTTTCTGCTCCCGAACGGCCTCGGGATCGCTGTAGTCCATGCCGTCGCGCTGCGCCGTCACCGGCAGGTGAAACTGCACCGTAAGGCCCCGCTCGTGCGCGCGGTCGAGCATCTCGGGATCGCTGGTGCGCACGGAGTTGCCGCCGTACCGGGCGAGCCGGTCGAGGTGCGGCCCGGCGCCTTTGGCCCCTTTCACGTAATACGGCTCCCCGCCGCGCAATAACTGAAAGTCGCCGTCGGACTGCTCCACGATTTCGACCGAAACGGCCGTCTGCGCGGGCTCGTCCCCGGCGGTCTCGGCACGGGGCGCCTGGGCGGATAGCGCCTCGTCGTCGCCGGGGTCACTCCCGCCGGAGGTCGCTTGACCGGAGCGGGCGGTGCGTTGCCCGAGGGCCTCCGAAGCGCCGACCGCCAGCAGGAGCACCAGTGCCGAAAAAACGACGCGAACATCAATCACAAAAGCCGTAGCGCAACGAGACGAAGAAAACGCGGCAGGCGAGTTGGACGGCGGGGTTCAAAATTCCTATTTTGGCGAGCGGCTTGCTGTTCCGCGCGTTGTCGCGCTGGCGGTAACATAGTGGGCAGTGGATGATTTTCAGAACGCGGCGCGAAAGACCGACGCGGCGCAAGACCCACTCGTTCGATTTCCTGTTTTCGCCTTTCCGCTCTGCTCCCCCGCCTCGCTGTGGTGACGTCTCCTCGCTGGTTCGCGATGTTCATACTGGCGCTTTCACTCTGTCTCGCCGCCGGCGCGCAGGCCCAGCCCGTCGGGGCCTCCGCCGACGACGAATCGAGGCTGCCGACCTTCGCGGAGAAGCCCGATCCCACACGCTCTGACAGCCACGCCTGGAGCGCGCACCCGAACTACAACTTCCTCGCGCTGGTCGCCGGCATCCGCGGCCACGACGTGACCGACGAGCAGTTCAAAGAAGGCTACGCGCGGGCGATCGAGCGAATGCGCGCCGACTCTGCTTTCTTCGCCGAAAGCGCGCGCCACCTCCAGCGCACGATGCGGCGCCTCCGCGCCAGCCGGCCCGACTCTGCGCGCAGCGTGCGCGTGCTCGTCTACGGCCAGTCCATCAGTGCCGAAGACTGGTGGAAAGACGTGCGCCGCCACCTGCGGGCGACCTACCCGCACGCCAACCTTGCCGTCGCCAACAAAGCCATCTCCGGCTACGGCGCCGGCCGCCTCAAGCACGCCGTCGCGCAAGACGTGGTCCCCTTCGCTCCAGACCTCGTGCTCTTCCACGTCTACGGCGACCTCGGCGACTACGAGCGGATCATCCGCACGATCCGTCGCCGCACTGCCGCCGAAGTCGCGCTCATGACCGACCACGTCACCGCCAAGCAGGAAAACCACGCCTACCGAGACCGGCGCTCTTTCAAAAAGCTGCCGGCGCTGTGCCGCAAATACGACCTCGCCTGCATCGACGTGCGCGGCGCCTGGAAGACGTACCTTCGCCAAAATGACCTCGATCCCGCCGCCCTCACCGAAGACGACGTGCATCCCAATCCGCGCGGCAACGCCGTCATGGCTGGCATCGTCACCGACTACCTCGACCGCGCCGCCGCCTTGAGCGACGCCCGTGGCCCCGCCTCGGCGCGCGCCCCGTCCATGCAGACCACCTATCGCGCCGGCGAGGACTTTGCTTTTCACAGCGACACGGCACGCGTGGACTTCACCGGAAGGCGCGTGGAACTGGTACTACACGAAGACCGGGCCGGCCCGCTGAACGTGCGCATCGATGGTCAGACGCCCTCGCGCTTCGCCGGCTGCTGGGTTCCCACACGCCCCGGCGTGGACATATCGCCGAAGGACGGGCCCCCCGAAAAGATGGGCGTGCCCATGACCGTCGGCCTCGGAACTGCTCCCCGCGCCGAAGACTGGACGCTCACGGTCACGGAGGTGGCGCCGGACTCCGCTGCGAGCGGGCGGCGCGTGCGCTTTCGGCTGCACGGCTCGAAGACCGGCTTCGACGGGACCGGCACGAGCGCCGCGCCGTTTCGCTCGCGCTCCGGTCGCATCACGATCCAACCCGAGGAATGGTTTCAGCGCAAGCGCGAGGATGACTTCTCGTACCTCGACTACGTGGAGCCCGGCGACGAGATCGTGTGGTCGGTGCGCTCGATGTGCCAGAGCACCGTCGCCGTCGGGGCCGACTCGCCCATGACCGTCGCGCAGGGGCTTCCGCCCGGCGATCACACGCTCACGCTCGTGCGTTCAGGCGGCGCAGGCCCTCGCTCGCCCGTCGCAGCGGTGCGCGTCTACCAGCCGCCGCTACGCGAGTAGCGCTCCCCGCGCGGGGTGAAGTGCCGCAACCCGAGTTGTGAAAACCAGAGTGTCACCGCGCGCCGTGGTGCGGACGACTCGGTTGCTGGGGCCTCATTTTCGGGGAACTCGCACCTGCCGTCGTTACCCCTCGAACGTTTTCTCTTCGTGGAAAATGGGCCGCAGCGCAGGGTAGAGCCGCCGGTACGCCTGGTACCCTTCGTCGTAGACGGCCGCCGGCTCGGGCCGGGGCGCGGTGCGCTCGGTCACGGCGACGGTCTCGGTGCAGGCCGCCTGGACGCTCGGCCAGCGACCCGCCCCCACGCCTGCCAGCAGCGCCGCGCCGTAGGCCGCGCCCTCGGGGTTGGCGACGGTCGCCAGTTCCACGCCCAGCACGTCGGCGATGATCTGGCGCCAGAGGGCGCTCTGGGTGCCGCCGCCGGTAATGCGCGCTTCGTCGACGCGGGCGAGGCCGGTTTCCTGCATCAGCGCGAAGTTGTCGCGCAGCCCGAAGGCGACCCCTTCGAGCACGGCGCGCGTGAGGTGCGGTTGCTCGTGACGCGCAGTGAGGCCGATGAAGCCGCCGCGCGCCCGCGGGTCGGGATGCGGGGTGCGCTCGCCGGTGAGGTAGGGCAAAAAGAAGAGCCCGTCGCTGCCGGGGACCACCTCGGACGCCGGGGCCAGCAAATCGTCGAAGTCCGTCTCGGGCGCGAGGGTGTCGCGGTACCACTGGAGGCTGCCGGCCGCCGAGAGCATCACGCCCATCAGGTGCCACGTGCCCGGCGCGGCGTGGCAGAAGGCGTGCAGCCGCCCCTCCGGCTCAATAGTGGGCCGCCCAGTCGCCGCAAAGACGACCCCCGAGGTGCCCAGGCTGATCGACACGACGCCTTCCTCGACGGCCCCGGTGCCCACGGCGGCCGCAGACTGGTCGCCGCCTCCGGCCACGACGGGCGTTCCCTCCGCCAGCCCCGTCGCATCGGCCGCCTCGGCGGTCATTTCACCCGTCACGGCGGTTCCTTCGTGCGTGGGCGGGAGCCAGCCGGGGTCCACGTCCAGCGCCCCCAGCACCTCGGCGGACCAGTCGCGCGCTTCGAGATCGAAGAGAATGGTGCCCGCTGCGCCCGCCTTGTCAGTCGCGTAGCGGCCGGTGAGCTTAAAGCGCACGTAGTCCTTCGGCAGTAGCGCCTGCGCGGCGCGGGCGTACACCTCGGGTTCGTGCTCTCTTACCCAGAGCAACTTCGGGGCGGTAAAGCCGGGCAGCGCGTCGTTGCCGGTGAGCTGGACGAGGCGCTCTTTGCCCAGCGCCGCGCGCATGGCGTCGCACTCGGCAGCGGTCCGCTGGTCGTTCCACAGAATGGCCGGGCGCAACACCTCGCCGCGCTCGTCGAGCAGCACGAGGCCGTGCATCTGCCCCGTCAGCCCGACGACGTCGACGGCTTCGGGCGCGGTGTCGCTTTTATCGAGGACCGTGCGAATGCTCTCTTGCGCGGCGGTCCACCAGTCGGACGGGTCCTGCTCGCTCCACAGCGGCTCGGGCGTGTGCGTCTCGTGCGCGCTGGAGGCCACGCCCGCCACGTCGCCCGCTTCGCCGATCAGAAGGGCTTTCGTGGCGGAGGTGGCGACGTCGAGGCCGAGAAACATGCGCTTCGCGCGGTTTCGGGTTGAAGGTTGAACGTTCTTCTTCCGCTGGTGGGGTGCTGGGGTGACTCGTTTTCGGCGTCTGGGTACGGGTTTTCAGTGTTCGGTTTTCAGCGCTCGGAAGCCACACGAGAAACCGATAACTGAAAAAACTGACAACGGACGACCCACGAACTACCGTACCCCCAGCAGCAACTCCGTCACGAGCTGGTCGAGGCGTTCGTAGGGCTTCGAGCGCTCGCCCAGCGTCTCACGGTCGACGCTACGCTCCTTGAGTGAAGCCGCTCCATCGGCGGAGTAGCCGGCGGCAGCCTCGCTCTGCGCGTCGTCGGGATTGATCTCGTCGAGGAGCGCCTGGATCTCCTCGTCGTCGCCCATCTGCTCGGCCTTGTCCTTGAGGATGAGGTACGTTCTCATGCACCCCTCGGCGAAGGATTTCACGTCTGCCCAGCCGGAGGTGCGGTGCGCGTGCGCGTCGAAGTGGCGCGGGCCGTCGTAGCCGGCGACTTCTTCCAGAAAGCGCACCAGGAAGAACGCGCGCTTCGGGCTTTCTGCGCCGAAGCGGAAGTCCTGGTCGTAGCGCCCGAACGCCTGGTCGTTGAGGTCGATGTGAAAAAGCTTGCCCGCGTCCCAGGCCGCGCCGACGGTCGGGAAAAACAGGTTGCCGCGCGGCTCGTTGGGCTTCGGCTCCAGCGCGAAGCGCAGGCCGTAGCCCTGGTCGGCGTTGTACTCGGCGAGATAGTTGATCGCTTCGCGGTAGCGCTTGATCGCGTCGGTGGGCGGCTGGCCGGCGTCGGTTTCGGCCCCTTCGCGCCCGCCCCAGAAGACGTACACGTCCGCCCCCAGCTCGGCCCCCAGGTCCATCGCGCGCATCGTCTTCTGCAAGGCGTAGTCGCGGACTTCCGGGTCGTGGCTGGTGAAGGCCCCGTCGCGAAAGGCCGGGTCGCTGAACAGGTTGGTCGTCGCCATCGGCACAGTGAGGCCCGTGTCGTCGAGAGCGCTCTTGAAATCGCTCACGATGCGGTCGCGCTCCTGTGCCGAAGCGTCGATGGGCACGAGGTCGTTGTCGTGGAAGTTGACGCCGTAGGCCCCCGCTTCGGCGAGCAGGTGCACCAACTCCACCGGCGAACGCGGCTCGCGCACGGGCGGGCCGAACGGGTCGCCGCCGGGATTGCCGACGGTCCACAGGCCGAAGGAGAATTTGTGTTCGGGACGCGGCTGGTAGGGCATGGGAGCGTGGGAGTGCGGGAGTCCGGGAGAATGGTAGGCGCGCTGCACGACACCACGCGCTTCGCGGGCTGAAAAACGTTCCACCGTCAATCCGCCACGCGACGCGCAGTTGATCTTCTCGGCCTTAAACGTATAAATTGTGCCGCCAACTTGAAAGCGGTTTTTTCGTGATGCGTATTGCGTGATGCGTATTGCGTGATGGCTGCCCGAAGCGCCCGCATCCGAAAAACAACCGGCAACGCCATTCAGAGAAGAACCCCCACCGGCCTGCTCTCCCGGCACCCGTAGAAGGCAGCATCACGCGTCACGTTTCACGCATCACGCGATACGCCTTCCCCCAGCCGGTCGCACTCACCCAGAACGCCTCTCATCCAGAACGCCTCATCCAGCTAAAGCATGGACTTCATTCTTCTCGACTACGTCATCTTTTTCGTCTACATCGCGGTAATCGTGGGAGCGGGTTTGTGGGTCTCGCAGGAAGAAGAAGGGCATGAAAAAGACTCTGCCGACTACTTCCTGGCCAGCAAGGCGCTTCCGTTCTGGGCCATCGGGGCCTCGCTGATCGCCTCGAACATCTCCGCCGAGCAGTTTATCGGGATGAGTGGGTCGGGCTTCCGGGTGGGGCTGGCGATTGCTTCGTATGAGTGGATGGCAGCGGTTTGCCTGCTGGTGATCGCGTGGTTCTTTCTGCCGATCTACCTGGAGAAGGAGATTTTCACGATGCCGCAGTTTCTGGAGGAACGCTACGACCACCGCGTGCGGACGCTCCTGGCGGTCTTCTGGCTCCTGGTGTACGTGTTCGTCAACCTGACGAGCGTGCTCTACCTCGGCGCGTTGGCGATGGGGGAGATCATGGGCACGCCGTTCTGGCTGGGCATCCTCTTTCTGGCGAGCTTCGCCACGGCGTACTCGATCTACGGCGGCCTCAAGGCGGTGGCCTGGACGGACGTAATCCAGGTCTTCGTGCTCATCGGCGGGGGGCTGCTGACGCTGACGACGTGGTTCGCCCTCGACGCCTACGCCGAGAGCATCGGCTCCAACGGACCCATCGCCGGCCTGTCGGGGATGCTTTCGGACTTCAGCAATCGCTTCAACCTGATTCTTTTCGAGGGGGAGTTGACGTATACCAACAACAAAGGGGTTACCAAAGACGCCTACCAGCTTCTGCCCGGCCTCGGGGTCATCATCGGCGGGCTGTGGGTGGCGAACCTCTTCTACTGGGGCTGCAATCAGTACATCATCCAGCGCGCGCTGGCGGCCAAAGACCTCAAGGAAGCGCAGCGCGGCCTTGCCTTTGCCGGCTACCTGAAGCTGCTCCTGCCAATGGTGGTGGTGGTGCCCGGCATCGTCGCCTACGCGCTCGACCCCGCCAGCATCAACGTGGCCGACGACGCCTACCCGTGGCTGCTGGGGCAGTACCTCGGCCCGGGGGTGCGCGGGCTGGCCTTCGCGGCGCTGGTGGCAGCCATCGTCTCGTCGCTGGCTTCGATGATGAACTCAACGGCGACGATTTTCACGATGGACCTCTACAAAACGTCCTCCTACGGCGAAGACGCCTCGGAAGGGAACCTCGTGACCATGGGGCGCGTGGTGAGCTTCATCTGCATCGTGATCGCGTGCCTGATGGCCCCGCAGCTGGCGGCACTCGACCAGGTCTTTCAGTACATTCAGGAGTACACCGGCTTTGTCAGCCCCGGCGTGCTGGCGGTGTTCATGATGGGCCTGTTCTGGAAGAAATCTACGCCCAACGCCGCGCTCGCCTCGGCGGTCCTCTCGATCCCGTTCTCGGCGGGGATGAAGTTCCTCGCGCCGGACGTGCCCTTCCTGCGGCGCATGTTGATCGTGTTTTTCCTCTCGGTGGCGCTGATCGTGGTGATCTCGCTCCTGGAGGGCAAGGGCAAGGATCATCCGAGGGCCGTCGACATTTCGAATGTCTCGATGGTAGGCGACCCGGTGTACAACGTGGCCGCCTTCGGCATCCTCGGCATCACCGCCGCGCTCTACGCGATGTTCTGGTGAGGAACGCGCTTCGAGCGTGAAGGTGAGAGGGGACAATGAGGAAGGCGAAGGAGCGTGGAGCGCCGCTGGGGCCGGTCGCAAATCGGGAACTGACGACTGACAATCTCTGCCCGAGCACTAAAACGGGACCCTCCAGCGGGAGAACAGTGTCCCTCTTCCCCTTCAACCCCTCCTATCTTTCAACGTTCAACCCGCACCCGCATCGCGTGCACACCGATCTCGACGCTTTTCCCGATCCAAGCTCCGCCAGCAGATCCGCGAGCGCTTCGGGGCCGCCCCGGAGCCTGCCGCTCCGGCCGTCGTGGCACGTGCGCCGGGGCGCGTCAATCTGATCGGCGGGCACACCGACTACTCCGGCGGCTTCGTCCTGCCGACGACCATCGACCGCGCGACGTACGTGGCCGTGCGCCGGCGTTCCGACGAGCGGGTGCGCCTCTACGCCACGGCGTTCGACGAAGAGGTCAGCTACAGGCTGGCGGAGGGGCCGCCGCATGAGGGGTGGGCCGCCTACGCCGGAGGCATGGCCGACGCGCTGTGCCGGCGCGAGCGCCTCGGCAGTGGCTTCGAGGCGATCATCGACGGCGACGTGCCGCTGGGGGCTGGCCTCAGCTCGTCGGCGGCACTGGAGATGGCCACCGCCGTGGCGCTGGACATGCTCTTCGCCGACGTGGCCTCCGGCGGGCCGCTCGCTCCCGTCGAGACGGCCCAGCTCGGCCAGCAGGTCGAGCACGAGTACGCCGGCGTCGAGTGCGGGATTATGGACCAGTTCGCCGCGCGCCTCGGGCGGGCCGGGCACGCACTCTTTCTGGACTGCCGCTCGCTGTCGCACGAACACGTGCCGCTCCAGCTCGACGAACGCGAGGCGGCGCTGGTGGTCACCGACACGGGCGTGCGCCGCGAGCTGGCGGCCTCGAAGTACAACGAGCGCCGCGAGGAGTGCCAGCGCGCCGCCGCCGCGCTCCGCGAGCACACCGACGAAGACATCCAGGCACTGCGCGACGCCACGCCCGACATGCTCGAGACGCACGGCTCGGCGCTGCCGGAACCGCTCGACCGGCGCGCCCGCCACGTCGTGAGCGAAAACGCGCGCGTGCTCGACGCCAAGGAGCATCTCGACGCCGGCGACCTCGGCGCGCTCGGAAACGACATCTTCGCCTCGCACGCCAGCCTGCGCGACGACTACGAGGTCAGCAGTCCCGAACTGGACGCGCTGGTCGAAGCGGCGCGCGACACCGACGGCGTCCTCGGCGCGCGCATGACGGGGGGCGGCTTCGGGGGGTGCACGGTTACGCTCGCGCGGCGTCCGGCGGTCGAGCGCTTCCAACAGCACGCCCGCCAGCGCTTCGCCGAGCGCTTCGACGAGCAGGAGCCGACGTTCTACGTGATCGAAGACAACGTTGAAGCGGGCATGGTGAGTTGACCTGCCCTCACGCCTACTGGACCTGCTCTCGCGCCTACCGAGCGTGGGATTCCGTCGCTCACGCGAGCGGGCACAGCGCCTTGCGAAGCGCTACGTTGCGCCGCCGGGGTCGCCCGGCTCCCTGCGGCTCTGCACGTCGAGGTAGAACGAGAGACCGAAGTAAAACGCGGGATACACCAGCGAAAGCGGCATGAGGCCCCACGCGGCCCAGCCGGAGAGGTCGGGGTAGGACATGAGCATGACCAGCAGCAGCCCCATCCAGCCCACTGCGCCCCAGATGACGATGCCCCGCCAGGGCGGCGGCGCGCGGTTCGGGTAGATGAACCGCACCGGCGCGAGGGTGAGCGCCGCGAGCACGAGAACCGCGATCAGCGAAGCGGTGGCCCCCCACGGGTAATTGGTCGCCCACAGGCCCACGTAAAAGGCCACGATGTTCCAGTATGACGGGAATCCGCGAAAGAAGCCGTCCTTCGTCTGCTTCGCGGCCGTGTTGGCGAAGCCCAGCAGGCTCACCACCATTGCCAGAATGATCCAGAGCGCCTCCGGGGGGGGCAGCCATTCCTGCCGCCACACCAGAAACAGCGGCACAAACGTAAAGGTGAGATAGTCGACAATGTCGTCGATGACGTCCCCGCCGATGCGCGGGGCGCGCGTCTTCACGTTCCATCGGCGCGCGAGCGGCCCGTCCGTCGCGTCGATGACACCGGCCACGATGAGCCACACGAACACCCAGAACGCTTCGCGCTCCAGCGCGATGTCGCGCGCGGCCAGAAAGGCAAACGCCACCCCCGAGGCGGTGTAGACGTGCACCAGGTACGCCCGCGTCTTCTTCCCCAGGTAGGCGGCGCGCTCGCGGGCCGAATCATCCTCGTTCATGGCCGCTGCGCGGGGGAATTCGTTCGGGAAAATCACGTACGGACCGCCCCCGCCTTCCTCACGGGCGGCGCACGTCCTCATCTTCTGGGGACGCCGGCTCCTGGTCCGGGTCGGGGTGCGCGAGCGCCTGGGGTTGCGGGTGCGCGCCTTCGTTTCGCATGACCTTTTCTTCGTCGTTTTCCTCGGCGGCGCGCTCGACCTTTTCCTGCGCCTCCTCTTCGTCTCCGGCGCTTTTCTCCGGCTCGGGCTGCTCGACGGGCGCCGTCGGCTCGTAGCTCAGCGTAATGGACACCGGAAAGTGATCCGATCCTACGAACGGAAGCAGCTCCAAGTTGATGAGTTTGAAGTGGTTGGAGTGAAAGACGTGGTCGAGCGGGAAGCGCAGCAGCGGGTAGCGCGCGTCGAATGTGTTGAAAAAGCCGCGCCCCTTGCGCGGGTCCAGCAGGCGGCTCACCTTCTGAAACAACTTCGAGGTGTGCGACCAGGCCACGTCGTTGAAGTCGCCGGCCACGATGACGGGACGCTGCTCCCCCTCGGCCTCGCCCTCGATTTCGCGCCCTACGATGACGACTTCGGCGTCGCGGGCGGTGGCGTCTTCGTCGCGCAGCGGCTCGGGCGGGCGCGGGTGCACCCCGTGCAGGTAGATGCGCTGCCCGCAGCGCAGCTCCACGCCGGTGTGGACCGACGGCACGTCGTCCTGCACGATGAAGCGCAGCTCCGGGTCGATGAGCTCGAGGCGCGAGTAGAGCACCATGCCGTAGTAATTGTCCTGCGGCTGGCGCACCTGAAAGGGGTACTCTTCCCCCAGCGCGTCCTCGATCATATCGTCCCATGTCTCGTCGACCTCCACGGCCAGAATCAGGTCGGGATCGGCTCCGCGAACGACGTCGAGCCAGCGGTCGTGCTGCTCGTTGTCTTTGAGCACGTTGGAGGCCACGAGCCGCAGGCTGGAGGGGGCGTCCGCCGGCCGGGTCGTCGTTTCGACGTGCTCGGGGGCGAGCGGCACGTAGGGAAAGATGCGGTAGAACTGCCACGCCGCGCACGCCGCGCAGAGGCCGATGAAGACCCACTCCAGCCACGTATTGTAGGAGAAGAAGGCCGCATACAGCCCCGCGCTCAGCCCCGCCAGGCCGACGATCTGCACGCGCGGGAAGTCCCAACCGCGAATGAACCAGTGCGGAGAGCGCACCCAGCTGAGGACCGTCCCGCCGACCATCGAGAGGCCGAGGACCACCACCAGCCAGCGCGCAATGGAATAAAGCAGATCGTCCACGCGAAAAAGCAAGCCGTCGGCGAAAAAGGCGCGGCACGGTCTCGTGCGAGAGGCCACGTAATGTTTCATTCTACGGGACGGGACGCCCGTTTTCAACGCCGCTTACGACACTCGCACGCGCTCGCCCTCTTCCTGCTCTGCCTCGCTCATTTCGTAGAGGCGGTCGATCTCGCCATCGTAGGTCTGCTCCACCCGCGAGCGCCTCACCTTCATCGACGGCGTGAGCAGCCCGTTCTCGACGCTGATCTCCTCAGGCACGAGCGTGAAGCGCTTGATCTGCGACCAGGGATCCATCCCGGTGTTGGCCTCGTCGACGAGACGCTGGAACTCGTCGATCACCGCCTGCTCCTGGATCAAGTCGCGGAAGGGCTGCCCGCCGCCGACGCCCTGCTGTTCCGCAAACGAGCGCACGGCTTCTTCACTCGGGAAAATAAGCGCAGCGCAGTACTTGTGCCCGCTCCCCACCACCACCGTCTGCTCCACCAGGTTCGAGGTCGCCAAGCGGTTTTCCAGCGGCGAGGGCACGACGTACTTGCCCGTCGAGAGCTTGAAGAGCGCCTTCTTGCGGTCGGTGATCTTCAGGTGCGTGCCGTCCATCTCGCCCACGTCGCCGGTGCGAAAGAAGCCGTCCTCGGTGAAGGACGTGCGCGTCTCTTCGTCATCTTTGTAGTAGCCTTTCATCACGTGGGGGCCGCGCGTGAGGATCTCGCCGTCCTCGGCAATTTTGACCTCCACGCCCGGCAGCGGCTCACCGACGGTGCCGGCGCGGTTACGGTCGGGCCGGTTGAAGCTAATGACGGGGCTGGTCTCGGTGAGGCCGTAGCCCTGCACGAGCCGGATGCCGGCGGCGGCGAAGGTATTGGCCAGATCGGGGTTGAGCGCGGCCCCGCCGACGGTGGCGTACTTGAGCCGCCCGCCCAGCGCCTGGCGCCACTGCCTGTACACCAGCGCGTCAGCCACGAACTGCTGCACGCGCCACGCCACGGGCGGCTCCTCCCCGATCCGATACTGCTTCGCCAACCGGAGCGCCCACGTCCCGATCATTTTCTGAAGCCCCTCGGCACTTTTGGTTTTCTCCTCGATGCTGCCGTAGACCTTCTCGAGCAGACGCGGCACGGTATTGAAGACCGTCGGGCGCACGGCCCGAAGCGCCCCGGAGAGGTCGTCGGGGTCGCAGAAGTAGATGCTCGTGCCCTTCGAGAGGTAGCCGTAGTAGTCGAGCGTGCGGGCGTAGATGTGCGTCAGCGGCAGAAAGGAGAGCGCCACCTCGGCCCCCGCGCCGGCCTCGTAGCCCGTGAAGCACGACAGCGACGTGAGCGCGTTGGAGGCGATGTTTTCGTGCGTGAGCATCACCCCCTTCGGCTGCCCGGTCGTGCCGCTGGTGTAGATGAGCGTCGCCAGGTCGTCGGGGTCCACCTTTTCCCGCAGCGACGCAATGTCCTCGCCGCCCGCCTCCTTCTGCCGCTCGCGGCCCCGCTCGTGGAGCGCCTCGAAGGTCAGCGCGTCTACACGCTCCGGCAGCTCGGCGTCCGCTTCGCTCGGGGCGCCCTGCGCGAGGATGACGGTCTCGATGCGCTCCAGTTCGTCCAGCAGCGGCGCCACCTGTTCGAGATGCTCGGGGCTTGCGACGAAGAGCGCCTCCGTCTCGGCGTGGTCGAGGACGTAGGAGACTTGCCTGGGCTGGTGGGTGAGGTAGACGGGCACGTCCACCATGCCGCTGATCAGGCAGGCGGCGTCGGCGAGGCAGAAGTAGACGTCGCTCTTCAGGAAGAGACCGACGCGCGCGCCGCGCTCCAGCCCCAGATCCAGCAGCCCCAGCGCCGCCTCCTCGGCCTGCCGGCGAAATTCATTTGAAGAATACGCGCGCCATTCGAGTTCCTCTTCCCCGTCGCTGCCGTGGCCGGCGGTCGGCTGGTTGAACGCGCGCGGGTTGTCGTATTCCTCGAACGACTCGTAGAGCACGTCCAGCAGCGTCTTGCCGCGAATCTCTTCGCCCTCAGTACCGGCTGGGGCGGTGTGGACTTGGCTTTCGCCGGATTGCTTGACTTGCATGGGTGGAGTGAGTGATGCGTAATGCGTGATTCGTGAGGTTGCTGGTTTACGAACGTCGAAGCGAGCGTTCAGGCAGTCAGTGCTTTCCGAATGGGTTTCGCCGGTAGAATCGAAGCGCAGACGGCGGAAACTGCTGTCATCACGAATCACGCGTCACGCATCATGCGCGTCACCCCGCGCCGCCACGCCCCGAATCGCCTGCCGCACCGACGCCTGGGCGTCCACGCGGCGCGCCAAAAGTAGCGACACGGTGCCGTGAAGCGAGGCCCAGAGCGCGCTGGCGGCCTCCAGCGGATCCGTGATGACGAACTGGTCGCGCTCGGCTCCCTTTCGCAACAGCTCCTGCACGAGGTCAAGGTTGCGGCGCGCGCGACGGTAATTCTCCGGCGGGTAGCGCTCCATCGTCTCTGGACGCAGCAGAAACATGACCTCGTAGTATTCGGGATTGTCCAGCCCAAAGCGGGCGAAGGCGCGGCAGAGCGCCTCCAGTTGCGCGTCAGGGGCTTCTTCGTCCTCGACCGCCTCGCGGAGACGAGTGTGGAGCCGCTCCATCCCCTCGTCGATGAGCGCGTGGAAGAGGTCGTCCTTGCTCTCGAAGTGCAGGTAAATGCTCGTCGCGCTGTACCCGATGGCCCGCGCGAGACGGCGCATCGAGAGATTCTGGTAGCCGCCGCGCACGAGCAGGTGGCGCGCCCCGTCGAGGATACGCCGGCGCAGGTCGTCGTCCCCGGTGGAGGCGTCGTCGAGGCAGTCGCTGTCGTCGAGGGCGGGCGCGTCGTTGTTCATGCGGGTGGGGGCTTTCGTTTTTTAGCCCCATCTCAACAGAAGCCGCGCGCGAAAGTTTCAAGAACGTGTCAAGAGCATCTCATTGGCTGGCGGTCGCATCGACCAGATCCGAAAGGCGCTCGAAAGCTTCCAAGAAAACGTAGCCGAGCACGAACACAAGCTGGCCCACCCCGAGCGGTACGTCTCCGACGGGACCCGCAAGGACCCACGCGAACAGCAAGGCATTTTATCTGGCGGAAGGATGCCGAACGAAACCGCAAGCAAGGTGATCTTCTCGACCGTAGCAGCGAACGTGCAGACGCCAATGCCTGACGATGCTCCCCCTTCCGAACAGCGTGCCGGCCAAACCGCCTCCGGGCCGCTCCCACTCAGCCGCAACGCCTCGCGCGCGCTGGTGATCGGCTCGATCCTGTTCGCGCTGGCCGTCTCCGCCGGCGGGACGTGGCTGATGCTCTCGCTGGCGCGCCCGGAGCCACCGCCGCAACAGCAACAGCAGCAGCAAGTCGCTCCGCCCCCCGCCGACACGACGGACACATCGGCCGCCCCGGCGCCCTGACGCACGCCTCACCGATTCTCGCCGTCGGAAAGCAAAAAAAGCGTTTCGCTCTACCTTCCGACGCCGCCGTTCGTTCTGCACCCCAGCAACGCACTGACCCATGGCAAAGCCCCGGCCGCCGCACACTGCTGCGGGCGAACCGGGGCTTTTCGCATGGGTCACGTCAGCGCCGCGCACCGACCGCCGCGCAGGGAAGGGTCAGCTAATTTCCGCTTCCTCGGCCGCGCCGTCGCCCCCGACGGCCCCGTCGCTGCCCACGGCTCCGTCGCCGCCCACGGTCGCCGCCCCGTCCCCCGAGGTCCCGTCTCCGGCCGCCGCACCGTCGCCGGCAGGCACGCCTTCCTCTTCTTCTTCGCCGTCGGTCTCGCCGATAGCGGCTTGGATCTCCTCGAGCTCGCCCTTCGAGCCGACCATGATGTCGCGGTACTGGCGCTGGCCCGTGCCGGCGGGAATCGGGTGGCCGACGACGACGTTCTCCTTGAGGCCTTGCAACGGGTCTTCCTCCGCGCGGATGGCCGTGTTGGTCAGGACTTTCGTCGTCTCCTGAAAGCTGGCCGCCGAGACCCACGAGTCGGTCGCCAGCGCCGCCTTCGTAATGCCCAGCAGCACCGGCTCGCCGACGGCGGGACGCGCGTCGCGCACCTCGACCTGGGCGAGGTCCTGGCGCTTCATCTCGCGGTTGAGGTCGCGCAGCTCGCGCCGGCTGACCACCGCCCCGATCTTGACGTCCGCCTCGCCGGGGTCGGTGACGACGAATTTGTCGTAGAGGTCGTCGTTGATCTCCGCGAGGCGGAAGCGGTTGACCTGCTCTTCCTCCAGCAGGTTCGTGTCGCCGGTCTCGGTGATCTCGACGCGCTCCATCATCTGGCGCACGATGATCTCGATGTGCTTGTCGTTGATGGCGACCCCCTGCAGGCGGTACACCTCCTGAATCTCGTTGACGAGGTACTCCTGCACCGCACGCGGCCCCTTGATCGAGAGAATGTCGTGCGGGGCGATCTGGCCGTCGGAGAGCTGGTCGCCGGCGCTGACGAGGTCGTTCTCGTGCACCAGCAGGTGCTTCGAAAGGCTGACCATGTAGCTCTTCTCGGTCTTGCCGTCGCGACTGGTGACGATGACCTCCTGCGAACCGCGCTTGCGGTCGCCGAAGCTCACCACGCCGTCGATCTCGCTGACCTCCGCCGGGTCGTCGGGCGTGCGCGCCTCAAAGAGCTCGGTCACGCGCGGCAGGCCGCCGGTGATGTCCTTGGTCTTGGCCGTCTGGCGCGGGATCTTGGCCAGCACCTGCCCGGCCTTCACCGCCTCGCCCTCGTCCACCTGAATGCGGGCGGACACCGGCATCGGAAACTCGCGCTCGTCGTCGTCCATCTCCACGATGACGCCGGGAGTGAGCGTGCGCTCGCGGCTCTCGATGATGACTTTCTCCTTGTAGCCGGTCTGCTCGTCGCTCTCCTCGCGGTAGGTCGTCCCCTCGATCACGTCGTTGAAGCGCACCTCGCCGGTCGCCTCCGAGAGAATAACCGAGTTGTACGGGTCCCACGAAGCGAGCACGGCCTCTTCGTCGACCGTGTCGCCGTCCTCCACGAGCACCTCCGCGCCATAGGGAATGCCGTAGCTGGTTACCTCCTGGCCGTTGTCGTCCAGGATGCGCATCTCGCCTTGGCGGCTGAGGACGATATCCGACGGCCCTTCCCCGTCATCGTACTCGACGGTGCGCAGGTTATTGAACTCGACCTCGCCGTCGAACTTGGTCTGAATGGTGGACTCGGCCGAAACGCGGCTGGCCGATCCGCCCATGTGGAAGGTGCGCAGCGTGAGCTGCGTCCCCGGCTCGCCAATGGACTGCGCCGCCACGACGCCGACCGACTCGCCGACCTCGACCATGCGGTCGGTCGCCAGGTTTTCGCCGTAGCAGAGCGCGCAGACGCCGCGCCGCGCCTCGCACGTGAGGGCCGAGCGGATCTCGACCGCATCGATGGAGGTGTCCGCGATGGCGGCAGCCTTTTCTTCGGTAATCAACGCGTTGGCGGCGACCAGCAGCTCGTCGGAGAGCGGGTCGTACACGTCATGCACGCTCACGCGCCCGACGATGCGGTCGCCCAGCGGCTCGACGATCTCCTCGTTGTCCTTCAGCGCGCTGATCTTGATGCCGCGCAGCGTGCCGCAGTCCTCCTCGGTAATCGTCACGTCCTGGGCCACGTCCACCAGGCGACGCGTGAGGTAGCCGGCGTCGGCGGTCTTCAGCGCCGTGTCGGCCAGGCCCTTGCGCGCACCGTGCGTGGAGATGAAGTACTCCTGCACCGAGAGGCCCTCCTTGAAGTTCGACAGGATCGGGTTCTCGATGATCTCGCCGGCGGAGCCTTCGAGGCTCTTCTGCGGCTTGGCCATCAGGCCGCGCATGCCGCCGAGCTGGCGAATCTGCTCCTGCGAACCGCGCGCCCCGCTGTCGGCCATCATGTAAATGGCGTTGAACCCCTCCTTATGCTCTTTGAGCGTGTTGTACAGCGCGTCGGACACCTGGTTGTTGACCTGCGTCCAGATGTCGATGACCTGGTTGTAGCGCTCGTTGTCGGTGATGAAGCCCATCGCGTAGTTGCCCTGCGCGGCTTCGACCTCCTCGGTGGCTTCTTCGACGAGGCCTTCTTTTTCATCGGGCACGACGATGTCCGACAGGCTGAACGTGAGGCCCGACGTGGTCGAGCGCTCGAAGCCCAGGTCCTTCATGTCGTCGAGGAAGCGGGCCGTTTCCTTGTAGCCGCTCTCCTTGAGGATGCGACCGATGATCGGGCGCATGTTTTTCTTGGTCAGCACCTCGTTGACGAAGCCGACCCCCTCCGGCACGATGTCGTTGAAGAGGACGCGCCCGACGGTCGTGTCGATCAGGTCGGGGGTCTCGCCGGCGGGGGCGTTAGCCGGAACGTCGGGGTCGCGCAGTTTGACCCGGGCGTGCGTCTCGACGATGCCCCGGTCGTGCGCCTGGCGCACCTCCGCGACGCTGGCAAAGCGTTTGCCCTCGCCCTTTTCGCCCGCGCGCCCCTTCGTCATGTAGTAGAGGCCGAGAATCATGTCCTGCGTGGGCGCCACGATGGGGCCGCCGTGCGCGGGACTGAGGATGTTGTGCGAGGACAGCATCAGGATCATGCTCTCCAGACACGCCTCGTGGCTGAGCGGCACGTGCACGGCCATCTGGTCGCCGTCGAAGTCGGCGTTGTAGGCGGTGCAGGCCAGCGGGTGCAGCTGAATGGCCTTGCCCTCGGTCAAGACCGGCTGGAACGCCTGAATGCCCAGGCGGTGCAGCGTCGGGGCGCGGTTGAGCAAGACGGGATGGCCCTGAATGGCCTTTTCCAAAATGTCCCACACCTCCGCGGTGCGCCGTTCGACGTACTTCTTGGCGCTCTTGACGGTCTTAACGATGCCGCGCTCGATGAGCTTGCGCACGATGTGCGGCTTGAACAGCTCGACGGCCATGTCCTTCGGCAGGCCGCACTGGTGCAACTCCAGATCCGGCCCGACGACGATCACCGAACGGCCCGAGTAGTCCACACGCTTGCCCAGCAGGTTCTGGCGGAAGCGCCCCTGCTTGCCTTTCAGCATGTCGCTGAGGCTCTTGAGCGGGCGGTTGGAGCTGCCGCGCACGCTGTTGGACTTGCGCCCGTTGTCGAAGAGGGCATCGACGGCCTCCTGGAGCATCCGCTTCTCGTTGCGCAGGATGACCTCCGGGGCCTTGATGTCCATCAGGCGCTTGAGGCGATTGTTGCGGATAATGACGCGCCGGTACAGGTCGTTGAGGTCGCTGGTGGCAAAGCGGCCCCCGTCGAGCGGCACCAGCGGGCGCAGCTCCGGCGGAATCACCGGAATCACGCGCAGCATCATCCACTCCGGCTTGTTGACCTGGCGCGTGTTGGCCTCGCGGAAGCCCTCGACCACGTTGAGACGCTTCAGCGCCTTGGCCTTGCGCTGCTGGCTCGTCTCGGTCTTGACCTGGTAGCGCAGCTTCTGCGCCAGGGAGTCGAGTTCGAGGCGCTCGAGCATCGTCTCGACGGCCTCCCCGCCGATCATGGCGATGAACTTGTCCTCGTTGTCGTCTTCGAGGCGGTTGTTGTCCTCGCGGATCTGGTAGAGGATTTCGTAATACTCGTCCTCGTCGAGGAGCTGGTCTTTTTCCACGCCCAGCCGCCGCGCCGAACCGGGCTGAATGACGATGTACTTCTCGTAGTAGATGACCTTTTCGAGGTCCTTCGACTTCAGCCCCAGCAGGTAGCCGATCTTGTTGGGCAGCGTCTTGAAGTACCAGATGTGGACCACCGGCACGCTCAGGGTAATGTGGCCCATGCGCTCGCGGCGCACGGCCTTGCGGGTCACCTCTACGCCGCAACGGTCGCAGATGATGCCCTTGTAGCGAATGCGCTTGTACTTGCCGCAGTGGCACTCCCAGTCCTTGACCGGACCGAAGATCTTCTCGCAGAAGAGGCCGTCTTTCTCCGGCTTAAAGCTGCGGTAGTTGATCGTCTCGGGCTTGAGGACCTCTCCGTGCGAGCGTTCGAGGATGTCCTCCGGCGAGGCGAGACTCACCGAAAGCTGCGAGAAGTCCTCTTCGACGTCGTTGGTCTTTCCGTAGGCCATGTGGTTTCGGGCTTGAGGTTGCTGCTCCTTCGAGGCGGAAGGAGCAAGGTTAGCGGGGGTCGCGTTTTAGCGTTGTGGTGGTGTGGCGTTTTGGTGTTGGAGTGGTGCGGTAGGAGGCTGCTCGGGCAGTCGAGATGCGCTTTGGGAAACGGTTGCGCTGGCAGGATCGGAGTCGAGCGGCACGGCCTCCGAAACGGGCGCCCGCTTTCGCAGGAAGCACCGTCTTCGAGGCGAAAAGCGCACTACAACACGCCAACACCAAAACACTAATCCAGTCCGACGTCGAGGCCGAGGCCCTGGAGTTCACGCACGAGCACGTTGAAGCTCTCGGGCACGCCGGGCTCAGGCATCGGCTCGCCCTTGACGATGGACTCGTAGGCACGCGAGCGGCCCTGCACGTCGTCGGACTTGTAGGTCAGCATCTCTTGGAGCGTCGAGGAAGCGCCGTAGGCGTAGAGCGCCCACACCTCCATCTCGCCGAGGCGCTGGCCGCCGAACTGGGCCTTCCCGCCCAGCGGCTGCTGCGTAATCAGGCTGTACGGCCCAATCGAGCGGGCGTGGATCTTGTCCTCGATCAGGTGGCTGAGCTTGAGCATGTAGACCTGCCCGACGGTCGTCTTCTCGTCGAACGGCTCGCCGGTCTGCCCGTCGTAGAGCTGCGCCTTGCCGTCGCGCGGCAGGCCGGCCTCTTCGAGCTTGTCGGCAATGTCGTCCATCGACGCCCCGTCGAAGATGGGCGTGGCAAACTTGGTGCCCAGCTTGTCGCCGGCCCAGCCGAGGAGCGTCTCGAAAATCTGGCCCAGGTTCATGCGCGAGGGCACGCCCAGCGGGTTGAGGCAGATGTCCACCGGCGTCCCGTCGTCGAGGAAGGGCATGTCCTCCTGCGGGACGATCTTGGCGACGACGCCCTTGTTGCCGTGGCGCCCGGCCATCTTGTCGCCGACGGAGATCTTGCGCTTTTTGGCGACGTAGACCTTCGCCATCTGCACGATGCCCGACGGGAGCTCGTCGCCCATCTCGACCTGGTGCTCGCGGCGGTCGTGCTTGCCTTCGATCTGCTTGCGCTGCGCGGTGTAGTTGCGCAGCAGTTGCTTGACCCTGGCGTTCGTCACGTCGCCCTTGGTGTAGTCACCGGCCGGGTTGAGATCCGCCGGGTCCACGTCCTCGAAGTCCTCGCGCTCGATGTCGGCCCCCTCGGCGACGAGCTGGCGTCCCTCGCGGTCCTCGATGGCGTAGGCGTTGAGGCCCTCGGCGAGCGTGAAGAATTTCTCCCAGAACTGCTCGTTCAGCTCGGCAAGCTCCTGCTCGTACTCGTTTTCGATGCGCTCCAGGCGCGCCTCCTCCATCTTCTTCGACGCCGGGTCGAGCTGGCGACGGCTGAAGAGCTTCGTGTCGATGACGGTGCCGTGCATCCCCGGCGGGGCCTTGAGCGAAGCGTCTTTCACGTCGCCGGCCTTGTCGCCGAAGATGGCGCGCAGGAGTTTTTCCTCGGGCGTCGGGTCGGTCTCGCCCTTCGGCGTAATCTTGCCGACGATGATGTCGCCGGGGCCGATCTTGGCGCCGAGGCGCACGATGCCGCGCTCGTCGAGGTCTTTGGTGTCCTCCTCGCTGACGTTGGGAATCTCGCGGGTCAGCTCTTCTTCGCCGCGCTTGGTGTCGCGGACCTCGTGGGTGAACTCCTCGATGTGAACGGACGTGTACACGTCGTCCTGCACGAGGCGCTCGGAGAGGACGATGGCGTCCTCGAAGTTGTACCCGCGCCACGGCATGAACGCGCACAGCAGGTTGCGCCCCAGTGCCAGGTCGCCGTCGTCGGTGCAGAAGCCGTCGGTGAGGACGTCGCCTTCCTCGACGGTCTGGCCCGCCTCGACGATGGGCTTCTGGTTGATGCAGGTGTCCTGGTTGGTGCGGCGGAACTTGGTAAGCTGGTAGGTGCGCACCGGGTCGTCGAAGGCCAGGTCGGCGTCGTCCTCGTCCTGGTCGTAGCGCACGACGATCTCTTCGGCGTCGACGTACTCGACGGTGCCTTCCCCCTCGGCCACCAGCGCAGCGCGGCTGTCGCGGGCCACGCGGCTCTCCAGCCCCGTGCCCACCAGCGGCGCCTCGTTGCGCAAGAGCGGCACGGCCTGACGCTGCATGTTCGAGCCCATGAGGGCACGGTTGGCGTCGTTGTGCTCCAGGAACGGGATCAGACTGGCCGACGGGCTGACGATCTGGTTGGGGGCCACGTCCATGTACTGCACCTCGTCGGGCGACACGATGGGGAAGTCGCCCTGCGAGCGGCAGCGCACCTCGTCGCTGGCGAAGGCCCCCCCGTCTTCGAGCGGCGCATTGGCCTGCGCGATGACCGCCCGGTCCTCCTCGGCAGCGGTCAGAAACTCGACCTCCTCGGTCACCTTCCCGTCCTCGACGACGCGGTAGGGCGTCTCGATGAAGCCGAAGTCGTTGATCGTGGCGTGCACGCAGAGGCTCGTAATGAGGCCGATGTTCGGCCCCTCGGGCGTCTCGATCGGGCAGAGGCGACCGTAGTGGGTGTAGTGCACGTCGCGCACCTCGAAGCCGGCGCGCTCGCGGGTCAGGCCGCCAGGCCCCAGGGCGCTCTGCCGACGCTTGTGCGTCAGCTCGGCCATGGGGTTGGTCTGGTCCATGAACTGGCTGAGTTGGTTCGTCCCGAAGAACGTGTTGATCACGCTCGAAATGGTGCGCGCGTTGACCAGGTCCTTCGGGGTGAACTTGTCGGCGTCGCGCAGATTCATGCGCTCCTTAATCGTGCGCGACATGCGCGCGAGGCCCAGGCTGAACTGGCTGCGCAGCTGCTCGCCGACGGTCTTGACGCGACGGTTCGAGAGGTGGTCGATGTCGTCGGCCGTCGAGCGGCCATTCTGCAGCCTCACGATTTCGCGCACGATGCCCACGATGTCTTCGCGGGTCATCGTCTGCTCGCCCGGGTCCACGTCCAGATTGAGGCGGTCGTTGATGCGGTGGCGCCCCACGTCGCCGAGGTCGTAGCGCTTCTCGTTGAAGAAGAGGCGGTCGAGAATGCCGCGTGCGGTTTCGAGGTCCGGCGCTTCGGAGCCGCGCATCACCTCGTACAGCTCGAAGAGCGCCTCCTCCTCGTTGTGCGCCGGGTCCTTGCGCAACGTCGTGACGAGCGTGGACACGTCGAGTTCGTCTTCCTCTTCGTCGTCCGACTTTTCGCGGACGAGGAAGACACTCTCCACGCCGTTTTCGTCGAGGGTCTCGTAGTCGCCCGGCTCCAGTTCGTGCTCGGCTTCGAGGAGCACCTCGCGCTCGACTTCTTCCTCGATCACCTCGCCGGTGTCCTCATCGATGATCTCCACGTCGCGCTCGACGACGACGGAGGTCGCCAGCTCGCGCCCGATCACGTCCTCGAACGTGCTCTCGGTCGAGACGTCCACCGAGTCGGCCAGCTCGAAGATGTTGACCAGCTCCTGGTCGCTGGAGAAGCCCAGCGCGCGGAGGAGCGTGGTGACGGGGACTTTCTTCTTGCGGTCCACGTAGGCCCAGAGCACGTCGCGCACGTCGGTGGAGAATTCCACCCAGGAGCCGCGAAACGGAATCACCCGCGCGCTAAACAGCTCGGTGCCGTTGTTGTGGATGTCGCGCCCGAAGAAGACGCCCGGTGAGCGGTGCAGCTGGCTGACGATCACCCGCTCGGCGCCGTTCACGATGAACGTGCCCTGCTTCGTCATGAACGGCAGCGTGCCGAGGTAGACCTCCTGCTCGATGGCCTCTTCGGCTTCGTCCTCGTCCTCGGCTTTTTTGGAGAGGCGCAGCGTGGCCTTGAGCGGGACACTGAAGGTGAGTCCCTGCGCGATGCACTCCTCGACGGTATGCTTGGGCGCGTCGAGGTCGTACTTGACGAATTCGAGGGTGTAGCGCTCGCGGCTGTCCTTCAGCGGGAAGTGCTCCTGAAAGACCGCCTGAAGGCCGTGGTCCTCCCGCTCCTCGGGCGGGACGTTGTTCTGCACGAAGTCGTGGAAGGACTGGATCTGCACGTCCAGGAAGTCGGGGTAGTCCCAGACGGCCGGGATGTCGGCAAAGGTGTCGCGGTTGTTGCGCGCAGAGAGGTGGAGGTCTTCATCGCCGACGTACTGGCCGGCGTGGCCGTTGGTGGCCTGGCCGTTGGTGAGCGATCCGTTGGTGGCCACAGCGGAACCGTTGGGGGAAGGCATAGACGGAGAACGTGCCAGAAGGAGTGCGAGAGGACGAGCGCGAGCGCAGGGCGAAATCGAAAGCGGAAGGCGCGCAGCCGCGGTCCGCTTCGGACTTCAGAAGGGAGGCTGTTGCGAGAGCACAGACCGAGCCGTTTCGGTTGCCGCCGGCGCAAGGCGAGCGCCCCGCCGGCGTGACAAAGAACGGCGCGGCGTAAAGCATTTGATTAACGAGGCCGCTCGCCGCTTGTTTCGGCAGCTATTCTTCTCGAATAATTCGCCTCCGTACAGAACGAAAGAGCGGGCGCGTAGCCGCCGAAAGCCGGCCCCGGCGTCCCACTGGCAAACCAGCAGGAGCGACCGTAAGCCGGCTTTCGTGATGCGTTTTCGTAGTGCGTTTTGGTGATGCGCGAGACGGCTCTCTACAAACGATGAAAAAGAGTTCGAGCAGCCAATACGTGCCGAGTCGCGTTACGTGCCGAGTCGCGTTGCCAGTAGAGGCTCTTCAAACGCTTCGGCCTGGCCAAATCACGCATCACGCTCTACTGAAGCTCGATTTCACCGCCGGCTTCTTCGAGGGCGGCCTGCATCTCGTCGGCCTCTTCCTTCGGCACGCTTTCCTGAATGGGCGACGGCGCCTCGTCGACCAGGCTCTTGGCTTCTTTCAGGCCCAGGTTGGTCAGCGAGCGCACCTCCTTGATGACCTGAATTTTGTTGCCGCCAACGCCGGTGAGGACCACGTCGAAGGCGGTCTGCTCTTCTTCCTCGTCGGCTTCGCCGTTGCCGCCGGCTGCGCCGGGAGCGGCCGCGACAGCTGTGGAGGCCGGCTCGATGCCGTATTCTTCTTTGAGGTGGTCCGCCAGCTCGCTGGCCTCCTTGATCGAAAGGTCCACGAGCTGCTCTGCGAGTTCTTGTACGTCTGCCATAGGTTGGTTTCCTGCAACGGTCTACGCCCGCTCATCGGCGGACTGCGCTGCGTATTAAGGATGGTTGGTTGGAAAAGTCGAGAGTGAACAGGTTGAAGGGGGGAAGTTGTTGGTTTAAGGAAGAGGAACGTTCTCCCTTCAACCTTAAACCTTAAACCAACGTTATTCTTCGCGTTCGGCAAGGGCCTGCGCGATGCCGGCGAGCTGGTCGCCCTGCGCAGTAAGCGCGCCGACGACGTTTTTGGCCGGCGACTGGAGCAGCGTCAGAATCTCGCCGATCAGTTCTTCGCGCGATTTGAGATCCGCCAGCACGTCGAGGGCGTCGGCGCCGTAGAGGTCGCCGTCGACGTAGGCGGCTTTGAGCGTGGGGCGCAGCGGTTCGTCTTCTTCCTCGTCCCCCGTGTCGTGCTCCTCGTGAAAGTCCTGAATCGCGCGGGCCGGCGCATTGGGCGACTCGCTGAAGGCGATGGCCGTCGGCCCCGTCAGGTGCTCCTTCAGATCATCGAAATCGTCGTCCCCCGCACGCTCCATCGCGATGCGCGCGAGGGTGTTTTTGACGAAGGAGAACTCGACGTCCGACTCGAAGAAGCGTCCGCGCAAGTCGTTCGACTCGGCGACGGTCAGCCCCTTGGCGTTGGTCAGGTAGATCGTCGGCGCCTCCTCCAGCTTCTCGCTGATCTCGTCGATGATGTCGGCTTTTTCCGCTCGTGTAAGAGCCATGAGGTGGTATAGTGTTGTGGTGTTAACGTGTTATAGTGCTTCTCATGCTACTGGCGCGGGTGCTCGGCGAGGAACCATAACACCGTAACCCCCCGCACCGTAACTCCGAGAGGCGCTACCGCGCCTCGGCCACCGCCGCCGAGCGGTCGACGGGCACGGGAGGCCCCATCGTCGAGGAGAGCGTGACGGAGCGCACGTAGAGGCCCTTCGCGGAGGCCGGACGCAGGCGCACCACTTCGCTCAGGAGGGTGCGCGCGTTCTCCCGAAGCTCCTCTTCGGAAAAGGAGGCCTTGCCGATGGTCGTGTGCAGGTTGCCGGCCTTGTCGACGCGAAATTCGATTTTGCCGCTCTTGACCTCATCGATGGTCTCGGCGAGGTCGTCGGTGACCGTCCCGCTTTTGGGATTGGGCATAAGGCCGCGCGGCCCCAGGTGGCGCCCCAGGCGACCCACCTGGCCCATCACGTCGGGCGTGGCGATAGCCACGTCGAAGTCGAACCATCCCTCCTCTTCGATGCGCTCGATGTACTCGTCGAGCCCAGCGTAGTCGGCGCCCGCTTCCTCGGCCTCGGCCACGCGCCCCTCGCCGGTGAGCACCAGCACGGTCACGTCGCGCCCCGTGCCGTGCGGCAGCGCGACGGAGCCGCGCACCATCTGGTCGGCGTGGCGCGGGTCGACGCCCAGACGCAAGTCCAGATCGACGGACTCGTCGAAGTTGGCCGTGGCGCACTCTTTGACGAGGTCGACCGCCTCGGCGAGCGCGAAGGGGCCGCTGGCCTCTTCGATGATCTCGCGCGCGTCGCGGTATCGTTTTCCTGCTGCTTTTGGCATGGTTTGGGTTTCGGGTTTTGGGTTTCGGGTTCGCTGGTCGGAGAATGGAGAACCTTCAACCTCGAACGTTCTAACATTCGACAGCGGAGCCGCCCCGCGGCGACGCTACGCCTCGGCAGGGCGCCCCGTCACGCGCAGGCCCATCGAGCGGGCTGTGCCGGCGACCATCGAAGCGGCCTGCTCGGACGTGTGCGCGTTGAGGTCCTCCATCTTACGCTCCCCAATCGCGAGGCAGTCGTCCCAGGTCACCTCGCCAACCTTGTTGCGCAGCGGGTCGCCCGCCCCGCTTTCTATGCCCGCAGCGTCCTTCAGGAGCACCGACGCCGGGGGGCTTTTGACGATGAAGTCGAACGACTTATCGACGTACACCGTGATCACGACCGGCAGGAGCGTCCCGCTCTGCTCCTGCGTCTCGGCGTTGAAGCGTTTGCAGAACTCCATGATGTTGACGCCGTGCTGGCCGAGCGCCGGCCCAATCGGCGGGGCGGGATTGGCCTGTCCGGCGTTGATCTGAAGCTTAATCTCGGCGTCTACTTCCTTGGCCATTGCGCGGTGCGCGGTTGCGGGGTGGCGGTTGCAGGGTGAAGGTTTCGGATTGGTCGTTCCGCCCTCGGGGAAAACACCCCGAAACGCGAAACCCCAACCCCGAAACTGCGAAGCTATTCTTCTTCTTCGACCTGGAGGTAGTCGAGTTCGAGCGGCGTCTTGCGGTCGAAGAAAGCCCGAGAACGGAACGTCGACCACCGTCACCGCGTCGCCGCTTTGGTAGGGAATGTCGGCCTTGGTTTCCGCCTCGGCGGCCTCCTCGGTCTTGCCGAGCATCTGGTCGACCTCCTCCTGGCGCATCGGCTCGGCGCGGTCGCCCGCCCCCAGAAACCCGATCACCGACGACACGCGGCTGATGTGGTGCTCCAGCTCTCCGTTCAGGTCGGCGTGAAGGAAAATGTAGCCGGGATACAGGGTCTTCTCTTTCGACTTTTTCTCCCCCCCGCGCATCTCGAAAACCTCCTCTTTCGGAATCACGATCTCGGTGATGCGCTCCTCCAGCCCCAGGCGGTCGATCTCCTCCTCCAGCAGGCGCCGCACCTTCTTCTCGTGACCGGAGAACGTGCGAAGCGTGTACCACTCCAGGTTCTCGTTCACGGGCACCTCGTTGCCGAGGTCCTCGCCTTCGAGCGACTCGTCCGAATGTTCGCTGCTGGGGTCTTCCATAGCGGCCGTTTCCGTAAGCTGCACGCGGCGCAAAAGGGAGGCATCCGGCGCAAAAGGGAAGCATCTCGCCTCGCCGGTGGCCTTCTCGCTCACCCTCCAGCGAGATTATACACGAACTGCAGAACCTGACTAAGGATCCGATCCACCCCAAAAATGATGAACGAGACCGTCAGCGAGGCGACGATGGTGATGATCGTGTTGTTGATCAGTTCCTGCTGACTCGGCCAGTTGACCTTGCGCATCTCGCTGGCCACGTCCTGAAGATAGGCGACAACACCGCTCATAAACCGATCGCTTCGAAAAGCAAAGTAAAAAACGTACGTGCATCGAAAATGGCACGGGCGAGAGGACTCGAACCCCCAACCGGCGGTTTTGGAGACCGCTGCTCTGCCAATTGAGCTACGCCCGTTTGTTGGTTCTTTGGTCTTCGGTCGTTGGCCTTCGGAACGTGGCGGCAACGCTCG
>PXTX01000056.1 GCA_003023275.1 Bacteroidetes bacterium SW_4_67_19 | reverse complement strand
CCGCGAAGAAGCCAACATGAGCAGGCTCTGCCGCCGCTTCGACATCAGCCGGTCCACCGGCTACAAGTGGCTTCGCCGCTACCGCTCCGAAGGCAAGGCCGGCCTGAAGGACCGCTCGCGCCAGCCGCACAACTCGCCGGCCAAGACGCCCGACCACATCGAGGAGGCCGTGTGCTCGGTGCGTTCCAAACACCCCGCCTGGGGCGGGCGCAAGATCCGCGCGGTGCTTCGCCGCCAGGCCGACGCCGGCAAGCGCAGCTTTGGATCCGCGGCCGTGCCGGCCGCCTCCACGGTCACCGCCATTCTGCGCCGCCGAGGCGAACTGCGCAAGGAAGACACCGACAAGGCCGCCTCGCATGAGCGCTTCGAGAAAGAAGCGCCGAATGAGCTTTGGCAGATGGACTTCAAGGGCGACTTCCTCTTGGAAGGCAACCAAGAGAAGCGCTGCTACCCGCTGACGGTTGTGGACGACCACTCCCGGTTTGCCGTGGCGCTGGCGGCGTGCGGCGACCAGCAGCGTGAAACCGTACAAGAGCGCCTGCGCGGGGCGTTCAGGCGCTACGGACTGCCCCGGCGCATCATCACCGATCACGGCGCGCCGTGGGGTGTCGGAATGGCTCGGCCCGACGGTGGCTCCTACTACACGCGCCTGAGCGCTTGGCTGATGAGGCTTGGCATCAGCGTGAGCTTCACGGCCCGGGCGCACCCGCAGACCAACGGCAAAAACGAACGCTTCAACCAAAGCTTGGGAGCGGAGGTGCTGCGCTTCGAAAGCTACCCGGAGCTGTCCGGCTACCAAGAGCGCTTCGACGGCTGGCGCAAAACCTACAACCTCGAGCGCCCGCATGAGGCGCTGGGCATGGACGTGCCGGCCAGTCGCTACGAGGTGTCCGAGCGCTCTTGCCCCGAAGAGTTGCCGCCGGTCGAGTACGGCCAGAGCGACGAGGAGGTGCGCAAAGTGCACTCCACTGGCTACGTCTCCTTCCGGAGCCAGCGCTTCAAAGTCGGTAAAGCGTTCGGAGGCCATCCGGTGGCGCTTCGACCCACGGTCGAAAGCGGAAAGTGGAAAGTCTACTTTTGCCATCAGCATGTTCGCACTATCGAACTCGACCAACCCCCTCGCTGACCTGTACACCATGTCCCCGAACGGGTGTATACCATCTCTCCGGTCTGCACATTCAGCCGGGGGAGAAGTCAATGTTCGGTTTGGAGTGTCGGATTTCTGGTTTTTCGTCGAACACCCGTTCCCCCCAAACCCCGAACCCGCAACCCCAAACCCGCAACCGCGCAGCCATGCGCTTCACCAACCTCCTGCCCGACCAGAGAAGTCCCGTCGGCAACATGCTGGATCGCACCGGCGAACTGGCCTCCTTCATAGGGCGGTTCTTCGGGCGCGTCTGGAAGCCGCCCTACGAGTGGAAGGAGACGCTCGCGCAGATGGACGAGGTCGGCGCGCGCAGCTTCCTGCTGGTCAGCGTCACGGGCCTGGCCATCGGCGTGGTCATGGCCATGCAGAGCCGCGGCACCCTGGCGGCCTTCGGCGCCGAGTCGTACCTGCCGAACATGCTGACGCTGACGGTGGTTAAAGAAATCGGACCCGTGTTTACCTCGCTGGTCCTGGCCGGGCGTCTCGGCGCCGGGATCGGGGCGGAGATCGGCTCGATGCGCGTGACCGAACAGATCGACGCCCTCGAGGTGGCGGCCCTCAAGCCCTTTCACTACCTCGTGATTACCCGGGTGGTCGCCTGCGTCATCGTCTTTCCCGTCCTCACCGTCTGGGCCGACGCCATTGCGCTGCTGGGCGGCTACTTCGAATCCTTCGTCGTCGCCGACACCGACTACCGCATCTTTTTTACGATGGCTTTCTCCTCCATTCGCTTCGAGGACCTGATGATGGACACGGGGAAAACCGCTATCTTCGGCTTCATCGTCGCCATCGTCAGTTGCTACCTCGGCTACAACGTGCGCGGCGGCACCCGCGAGGTCGGGCAGGCGGCGATGCGCGCAGTGGTGGTGTCGTCGCTTCTGATTTTGCTGGCCGACGTGATTATCGTGCGCCTCTCGCTGATGCTCTTCGGCGGGGTCGGCAGCGCACTCCAAGAGCACTTCTACCACAAGGGCATGACCCGCAGGGGGCCCTTCACTTCGTTCGGGGCGCGATTGGCGATTTTCGATTGTTGAACCATCCGACACAGCATCCCCATGCCCGAGGCAGAAACGACCGAGCCGGAGCGCCGCGACGAGGCGCAGGAGACGGCGCCGGCAGCAGAACCGGACGAGGCGCCCTACGCGCCGCCGTCCAGCAGCAAGCCGGAGGACGACGCGACCGCGCCCGCCCGCTCCACCAGCGGTGAGGTGCAGCCCATAGGCAGCGGCCCGCCGCCGGAGGATACCATCATCGAACTGCGCGACCTCCACAAATCCTTCGGCGACCTCGACGTCTTGAACGGCGCTTCCCTCTCGGTCGAGCGGGGCACCTCGGCGGTCGTGATGGGCGGCTCGGGGGCGGGCAAAAGCGTCCTGCTGAAGCACGTCGTCAAGCTCCTGACCCCCGACGCCGGGGAGCCCTGGGTGAAGGGGCAGCGCGTGGACGAAATGACCGGCGAGGAGCTCGACGACCTGCGCCTCTCCATCGGCTACCTCTTTCAGGGCGGCGCGCTCTTCGACTCGATGAGCGTGGAGGAAAATATGAACTTTTTCCTCAAGCGCCACTCCGCCCTCTCGAAAGGGGAGCGCCAGGATCGCATCGAGGAAACGTTGAGCTGGGTCAACCTCGTCGACACGGCGCCGAAGTACCCTGCCGAACTCTCCGGCGGGCAGCAAAAGCGCATCGGGCTGGCGCGGGCGATCATCTTGCAGCCGGAAATCCTGCTCTACGACGAGCCGACGACCGGCCTCGACCCCGTTTCGGTGCGCACCGTCAGCGATTTGATCGTGCGCCTGCGCGACGAGCGCGGCATTACCTCGGTCGCCATTACGCACGACCTGCTCTGCGCCGAGATTATCACCGACCGCGCGCACTTCATCTATGAAGGCGAGATCCTCGAAAGCGGCACGCTGAAGGAGCTCAAACACTCCGACCATCCGACGATCCGCAACTTTTTTGGGAATTAGCGGTTCGGCGAATCGGTCATCGGTTGACCGTTGACGGTTGAACGTTTTTTGGGTCGCAGGCGTTCTGATCGGGACGAGCGTTCGTCTTCTCTTCGCTCTCCCTTGCTCCCTCTCTCTCTCACGCTCTCACGCCCTCATGTCTCGGCAAGTTCGCGTCGGCATTCTCGTGTTCGTCGGGCTGGCGCTTTTTCTGGTGGCGCTCTTTGCCATCGGGAGCCGGTCGTTTCTGTTCAGCAGCACCTTCTCGCTGCAAGCGCAGTTCGGAAACCTGGGAGGCCTGCGGGTAGGGGCGCCGGTGCAGTATCAGGGCGCCAGTGCCGGGCGCGTCGAGAATATCGTCTGGCCGGACCAGCCGGGACAGCCGTTCACCATCGAGATGGCGCTGCAAAACAAAGTGCGACCCAACATTACCAAAAACACCGTCGCGCAGATCAAGAGTCAGAGCCTGGTGGGCGGCAACATGATGGTGGTGCTGGTGAACCCTTCCGAGGCGACCGCCGCCAGGCCCGACGCGCTCGACCCCGTGGAGCCCGGCGGCACGATTCAGGGGCAGGAGCCCTTCAGCATTGCCGAGACGAGCGACCAGCTCCTGGCCACCGTCGACACCTTTGCCAATGTGGCGCAGGAAGCGCAGCAAATCATGCAAGACGTGCAACGCGGCAGAGGCTCGCTGGGGCGCTTTATCTACGACGACGCGCTCTACAACCGTAGCGTGGCGACCATCGAGCAGGCCGAGTCCAGCGCCGCCGAAGCGCAGCAGCTCATGGCCAACCTTTCCGGCAGCGTCGAGCGCATCACCGCCAGCGCCGAAGAGGCCACCGCCGGCCTTCAGGAGGTGCTGAACAAGGTCAACCGCGGGGAGGGCACGATGGGGAAGCTGCTCAACAACGAGGCGGCCTACAATCGCCTGCTCTCGGTCACCGACACGCTCGTGGCCAGCACGCGCCGCATCGAAGACGTGCTGGCCAACGCCGAGAACGCCACGCAGTGGGCTTCGCTGGGGGCGTACCGCTTCTCGGAGAACATGGAGGCGCTGAAGCACAACTTCCTGTTTAAGCCGTACTTCGAGGAGCGCGGCTACATGGAGAAGGCCGACTTCGAGATCCGCGAGAGCGCCATTGAGGCGACCTACGATGACCTGGAGCAGTGGCAGCGCGAGCTCAACGAGCGCGAGGCGCGCCTGGACGAACTGAAAACCCGCCTCCAGAAGCTAAGGGAGCAGACGGAAGCGCCCGCGACGTCGTCTTCGCCGGGGGCTTCTGCTTCGCCGGAGGCTTCTGCTTCGCCGGGCGAAGCTTCGAGCGAGGCCGCTCCCGGCAGCGAAGAAAACGCCTCGCGCCCCCCGGCGCCCTCCGATGCGCGCCCCGACGCCCGCACCGAGCCGTAAGTGACGAGCGCGTTGCGCGCGCGCCATGTTCGCCCTTTCGTGTTCGCCTTTCTGCCACGCGCTGACGGCGCGGCCCCTCCCCGCAGCGACGGCCCATGGCCGACTTCCCCTCTGCCGAATCTGAATCGCAGTCCGGCGGCGACCCGTCCGCCTCCGAAGCGTCGAAGCCTGCTTCTTCGCGGGCCGGGGGCGACGGGCGCTCGCCCCGCACGGATCCGGTCGTCTCCGAGTCTGAAGAGGCGACTCCCGAAGAAAAGGCAGCCCCCGAGAACTCCCCCGACGCCCCCCGGCAGCACCTGGCGGCCGCCCTGCGCCTGGGCCTGCCCAGCGACGCCGACGGGGGCTCCAAGCGTGAGGCGCGTTCCGACCAGCGCCTGCTCTACACCCGGCTGACGGCCTTCGAGACGGTGCTCGTGGCCGGCGGCGTCGTGCTCTTCCTGCTGCTGCTCTACGGCATGTGGAGCTTCCTGAGCCCGCCGCTCCTGGCGCTGGCCGGGGGGCTGTTGATGTGGCCCCTCCGCGAGCATCGCACGGTGCGCGCGCTCATGGTCTCCGGCGGCGTCCTGCTCCTCCTGTGGCTGCTGGCAGACCTGAGCACGATCCTGCTGCCCTTTGGGCTGATGTACGTGCTGGCCTACCTCTTCGACCCGTTCGTGGCGTACCTGCACCGGCGCTTCGGCATCTCGCGCCGCCTCTCCTCGCTGCTCATCACGGCGCTGGTCACGGGCCTGCTGGTGCTGGTGGTGGTGCTGCTGGTGCCGCGCCTGGTCGGGCAGCTGGAGGTGCTCGTGCAGCGCTTCTTGACCGGCATCGGCGACCTGCGCACCTGGGTGGCGGGCACCCCCCTCCTCGACGACTTCGAGAACTCCGGCCTGCTGAGCCGCGAAGAAATCGTCGACCAGATCAACGCGCTGCTCCAGGGGCAGAGCGGGCGCATCGCCAGCGGCCTGCCCGCCATCATTCAGGGGCTGGCCGACTCGCTCGACTCGCTGCTCGGGGCGATTACGGTGATCACCATCATGCCCGTCGTGCTCTTCTACACGCTCAAAGACTACCGCGTCATCACCCGCCGCCTCATGGAGCTGTTTCCCACGTTCGGCGGGCAGCGCGACTACCTCATCAACGCCAGCCAGATCGTGGGCAGCTACCTGCGCGGGCAGCTGCTGGTGTGCGCTCGCCGGCATCGCCAACCTCGTGCCCAACCTCGGGGCCATCCTCAGCATGGTCGTCGGCGTCGCAATCACCCTCATTTTCGGCGATCCCTGGCTGATGGACACCGTCGCCGTGGTAGCCGTCTTGATGGGACAGGGGTTTCTGGAACAGAGCGTCCTGACCCCCAACATCATGAGCCACCAGGTGGGCCTGCACCCGGTGCTGGTGATGCTTTCGCTTTTCGTCTTCGGCTACTTCATGGGCGCCTTCGGCGCGCTGATCGCTGTGCCCGCCACCGCGCTCATCATGACCATCTACAAATCCTATCGCAAGGACCTCACGCTCGACCTCTCGGCCTACGGCACGCCCGCCTCCGATCCGCAGGCGCAACGTGAAGCGTGAGGCGTACCTTAACCCTTTTCCAAACTCGGACCCTTCTCGAAGGCGCGCACGGACGAGAAGGGTCCTGCACTTTTTCCCCGCCCGCCTTTCGCCGTGCCGGCTCGCTTCGATTCGTCGCCATTCATCGTCCCCGCAGGCTTCGACCCCCGCTGGTCGCTGCTGGGGCGCGTCCTGCGACACCGGACGGGGGACCGTTTGCGCGCCGAGGCGCTTCACATCGCGCTGACTACCGGGGGGGCGCTGGTCTGGCTGATGGGCGTCTACGCCGCCGACGCCCTGACCGCCGGACTGGGCGCGGCCCCGCTCGTGGTATGGGGCGTGCTGGGGGCATCGGGCGTGCTCCTGGTGCTCGGCAGTCTCGTCGGCGTCCGCCCGCGGGCGGTCGTGACGTGCGGCCCGGCGGCGGTGCATGTCGAGCGCGGGCGTGAGCGGCTGCGCCTGGCCTATGCTGCGCTGGAGCATGTCGAGACGGTAGAAGCGGGCGTCTATCACCGGCACTATCGGCGTTATGCGACGACGCGGCCCTTCCTGAACGGTCCCGGCGGCCCCGTGCTGCTCCTTCGGGCGCAGGCGACGAACCGGCATACCCAGACGACCACCGGCCTCGTCGTGGCCCTGGGCCTGCCCGACGCCCAGCGCGAAGCGTTGCGGCGCCGCCTCGAAGCGCGCCGAGAGCGGCGTGAGCCCCCTGCGCTCGGCGCCCTCGAAGCGTCCCGCGCGTGATGCGCGAGGGGCCCGTCGACGGGGAGAAGCATCCGAAGGCCCCATCGCGTTCGGGCGGGCTTCTGCCGGGAGAGTCGAAGCCACCGGCTACTCTCGGGGTGCGACACGCAACACGCTTTACTGACGCAACACGCGTTACGCGACGCATCCGAACCTGCCTCGCTCGCCTCCGTAGCAGGAACCCCAGACGCGCACCTCCCCCCCGAAACGGCCCAAGCCCGCAATGGCCCGCCAGTTCGACGTTCCCGCCTTTTACCAGAGCTCCCTCATCGGCGCGGTCAAGGACGCCCGCCAGAACGAGGACCCGCGCAAGAAAGACCTCGACCCGACGGTGCTGGACTTCGGCCCCGTGCGCTTCAAGATCGCGCGCCACTTCGGCTTCTGCTACGGCGTCGAGAACGCCATCGAAATCGCCTACCAGGCCCTCGAAGAGCATCCCGAAAAGGCCGAGGCCGGGCGCGTCTTCTTGCTCTCGGAGATGATCCACAACCCGCACGTCAACGACGACCTGCGCGAGCGCGGCATCCGCTTTCTGCGCACCCCCCGCGGCGAGCAGCTCATCCCCTTCGACGAACTCGACCTGCCCGTTCGTCGAAAAGGTCTGGCGCAAGAGCCATCAGATCGGCGAGGACGACTACTCCATCATCGTCCACGGCAAGCGCTACCACGAAGAGACGCGCGCCACCATCAGCCGCGCCAGGCAGGACGGCCCGGTCGTGGTGGTGCGCGACCTGGAGGACGCCGAACGGCTGGCGAAGGTCGTGCGCGGGGAACAAGGGGCGGACTTCTTCTTCGAGCACTTCGAGGACCGCCACTCCGAGGGCTTCGACCCCGAGACGGACCTGCAGCGCCTCGGCGTGGTCAACCAGACGACCATGCTGGCGACGCAGACGCAAGCCATCGCCGACCTTCTGAAAGACGCCCTGCGCGCTCGCTACGGCGAGGCGGACCTTCAGGAGCACTTCGCCGACACCTCGGACACGCTCTGCTACGCCACCAACGAGAATCAGGACGCCACCTTCGCGCTCCTCGACAGCGGGGCCGACGCGGCACTCGTCGTCGGCGGCTACAACTCCTCGAACACCGGCCACCTCGTCGAGCTGTGCGAAGAGCACATGCCTACCTTCTTTGTCCGCGACGCCGACTGCGTGCCCTCCCCCGCCTACATCGAGCACTTCGACCCCCACCGCCAGCAGGAAGTCGAAACCGAAGGCTGGCTCCCGGACAAGCGCCCCGTGGACCTGATCCTGACCGCCGGCGCCTCCTGCCCCGACGCGCTGCTGGACGAGGTGCTGCACACCGTCACCG
>PXTX01000055.1 GCA_003023275.1 Bacteroidetes bacterium SW_4_67_19 | reverse complement strand
AGACGAGCAGATCGACGAAGGCGTCGTCGTCAAGATGGGGGGCGAGGTCGTCGGCGGGAATCTGCTCGCGGCCGGTCACAAGCCGGGCCGCGTGGGCGAACGATTGAACCCGGTGTCGATGATCGCTTCGATTTCCCGCTCGACCGTGCCCCCCGGCGCGCGCACCACGAGCCAGACCGTCGCTTCGCGGGACGTGACGCGGCCTTCAATCATTCTCGGGAGCAGAGGCAAGCGGACGGCCTCCGATCTTCGCGGTGTAGCCCAGCCCGACGCGCGTGAAGAAAAGCCGTCCGCGCGCCTCCGGGCGTCGTTCCTCCAGACGGTCGGCGGCGTCCAGTTCGTCGGAGCCAGTTTCCCAATCGCCGGTTTCCACGTCGATGGCGACGAACGTGCCCCGCTGGGCCTCCTCGTCGACGTTCGGACGGACGCGCTCGTCGTAGAGCCGCTTTCCGCGCTCGGTGATTGCTCCTTTCGGGTACTTTTCGTCTTTCACAGCAGCTTGCGAGCGGTTGGCTGTGCCTGCGCTACGTTCTCTTCTTTTCACGAAACGGTCTCTCCCCCCGTTCCTGCCGCCTCCAACTCGCGCTCGCCGCGCAGGAACGCCCCTGCCGTCTCGACCATCTCCCGCGAGCCGATAAACAGCGGCGTGCGCTCGTGCAACTTCTGCGGATCACGCTCGAGGATGCGCCCGTCGCCGTCGCTGGCCGCCCCGCCGGCCTGCTCTACGAGGAAGGCCATCGGGTTGGCCTCGTACATCAGGCGCAGCTTGCCGGACGGACTGTTTTTCGTCGCCGGGTACATGTAAATGCCCCCTTTCAAGAGATTGCGGTGAAAATCGCTCACGAACGAGCCGATGTAACGCGTCTTGTAGGGATGCCGGCTCTCCGCATCGGGCTGCTGCATCCAGCGCACGTAGTCTTTGAGGCCCTCTTCCCAGGACTCGTAGTACGCCTGGTTGATCGAGTACATCTTGCCCTCGACGGGCGTGGAGATGTCCGGGTGCGAAAGCAGAAACTCGCCGATGGACGGATCGAGCGTGAAGCCGTTGACCCCGCCCGTGCCGGTGGTGTAGACGAGCATCGTCGAGGAGCCGTAGACGACGTAGCCGGCGGCCACCTGCTCGGTCCCCGGCTGGAGGGCCGCCTCCATCGTGGGCTTGCCCGTCCAGTCTTCTGGCAGGCGATAGATCGAAAAGATGGTGCCGACCGACACGTTCACGTCGATGTTCGAGGAGCCGTCCAGCGGGTCCAGGAGCACGATGTATTGGCCGTCGCTGTCCTCGCCGGTCGTCGCCAGCGGGATGGCCTCGGCGTGCTCCTCCGAACCAATCAGGCAACACTCCCCCCCGCGCCGCAGCGCCAGGACGAACTCGCGGTGCGCCAGCGCGTCCATTTTCTGCTGCACCTCCCCCTGGACGTTCACCTCGCCGGTCGAGCCGTAGATGTCGATCAGGCCGGCGGTGCGCATGTCGCGGTTGACGATCTTGGCCGCCACGCTGACATCGCGCAGCAGCCGCGAAAACGCGCCGGTGGAGTGCGGGAAGTGTTTCTGCCGCTCGATAATGAACTGCTCGAGCGTCTTGAAGTCGCCCGGTTCCATCGCCGGACGCTGCGCCCCCTCGGTGTCGGGCGGCGGGCCGCCGGCGGGGTCGTCGGGTCGGCCGTCGGTCTGCGCATGGTCGTCGAGCGGGTCGTCGGAGGCGCCGGAAGCCATAACCGCAAGCGCGTTGTTTCGCGAAGGAATAGAAATGAAAAAAAAAGTAGCAAGCGAGGTATTTCTAAAGATACCCCCGGGCGCGCCTCGCGTTCGGACGGCGGCGTGACGACGTGGTTTTCGAGCGCGCGTGCCGAAGCTTCACCCGGCCCCCCGTAACGCGGGACGGCGCAGCGCAGGGTACTGCTCGGCAAGCGTCCGGATCTGGCGGCGGGTCCGGGGCGCGCGGGCCGCCGCGGCGCGGTCGGACAGGTCGGCGGCGAGGCGGTGCAAATCCGCCGGGCGGTCCACGTCGTACCACTCGGGCAAGACGACGGGCGTGCGGCCCGTCTCGGCGATGCGCGCGAGC
Source organism: Bacteroidetes bacterium SW_4_67_19 (assembly GCA_003023275.1). Classification (GTDB taxonomy): domain Bacteria; phylum Bacteroidota; class Rhodothermia; order Rhodothermales; family Salinibacteraceae; genus QS-8-64-10. The sequence goes on along the minus strand of PXTX01000055.1, from coordinate 3,569 downwards.
GTCTGGTCGAACACGCCCGAGTGGCTGTAGCTCATGTCGTCGAAGAGCCGTTCGGCGGGGCGGCGCGTCCCCAGCAGGTAATAGCCCCCGTCGGTGCTGGGGCCGATGCAGACCGTCTCCGCTTCGCGCTGGAGCGTGTCGAAGGCCTCTCCGAGAAACGCCGGCGGCAGCGTCGGGCAGTCGGTGCCGGCGATGAGAGCGGTCCCGGCCCCGGCGGCAAAGGTCTCGCGGAAGGCCGCCGCCATGCGCGCGCCCAGCCCGCCCGAACGCTGGCGGTGCAGACTCGCCCCCTCGGGCGCGAGCGCGGCAGGCCAGTCCGGACCGGCGTGATAGAGGCGCAGGGCCGCGCCGCGCGTTTCGGCGAGCGCCGCATACTGCGCGAGGGTGTCCCGGAGGAAGGCCTCGTAGAGCCGCGCGGCCTCCGCCTCGGTGAGACGTTCGGTGAGGCGTGTCTTTACGCGACCCGGCGTGGGCGCTTTGGCGAAAATGATCAGCGCGGGCGCATGGGAGCGTGGGGGCGTGGGCGGATTCATCGGCTTGCGTTGTTCTTGCCTTCGGACGGTTCCGCTCCCCCTCTCTCCCGCGCCCCCGTTCTCTCGCGCTCAAGAGCGCATCCGTCCGACGACGGTTTCGAGGGCGTCGGCGGCGTGGGCTACGTCGCTCTCGGTCGTGCTTTTGCCGAAGGAGAAGCGCACCGTGGCGGCGGCCGTCTCGCGTTGCAGGCCCATCGCCTGGAGGACGTGGCTCGGCTCCAACGCGCCGCTGGTGCAGGCGGAGCCAGCTGAGGCGCGCACGCCTTCTACGTCGAGATTCAAAAGCAACATCTCGCCGTCGAGCGGCGACTCGTCTTCTCCCGGCGGGAAGCTCACGCTGAGCACGTGCGGCGCAGACGCGTCCGCCTCCAGGGGCGTGTTGATGCGCGCCGCCTCGCCGAAGGCCGTGCGCAGGCGTTCGGCAAGGTCCTGCTGAAGGCGGCGCAGGCGCCTCGCGCGCTCGCCGGCGGCGTCGGTGGCGCGGCGCAGCGCCTCGGCCATCCCCACGACGGCAGCCACGTTCTCGGTCCCCCCGCGCCGGGCGCGCTCCTGCGAACCGCCGCGCACGAGCGGGGCCAGTTCGACGCCCGAGCGCACGTAGAGCGCGCCGGCGCCCTTGGGGCCGTACACCTTGTGCGCCGAGAGGCTGGCCAGGTCCACCCCCAGCGCCTCCACGTCGAGGTCGGGGGCGGCCTGCACCGCGTCGGTGTGGAGGAGCGCGTCCCGCGCGTGGCAGACGTCGGCAATCTCTGCAAGCCGGGTGCGCGTGCCGACTTCGTTGTTGGTGTGCATCAGCGAGACGAGCGTCGCGCCGTTCCCGTCTTTTTCGTCTTCGAGCGCATCGGCGACCTGCTGGGGGAGCACGACGCCCCGCTCGTCCGGAGAAAGTACGCTCACGGACACGCCCTCCTCGGCAAGCGCCTCCGCCGGCTCCAGGACGGCTTTGTGCTCGGCCGCGCTCGTCACGAGGCGCCCCCCGCCCCCTGCGCCCTGCGCCCCGCGCAATACCCCGCGCAGAGCGAAGTTGTCCGCCTCCGTGCCGCCGCTGGTGAAGACGACCTCCGAGGCCTCCGCACCGATGCAGCCGGCGACGGTTTCACGCGCCTCGTCGAGCGCCACGCGCGCCCGCCGCCCTTTCGCGTGCACCGACGAGGCATTGCCGAAGTGCTCGGTGAGGTACGGATGCATCGCCTCCAGCACGTCCGGCTCGAGCGGCGTGGTGGCGGCGTGGTCGAGATACACGTCGCGCATCGGTATGGGTTGCGGGGTGAACGTTGGACGTTGAAAGGTGAACGTTTCTCGGAACGAAGCGATCACGCCTGTGAAAAACGGGACGTTCGTCCGGCGGCAAACCGCGTGCGGCCTGAAAGCCCCCGCCAAACAGCTGGCACGGTGCTTGATTTCCGCCAACAGGGCGTAACGGAACACCTGCCAAAAAGTGCACTCCAGCGGGCAAAAACGCTTGTAATAATCGTAGGAGAACGCCCCTTTTCGTTGATCTTCAGCCCCCGTTTTCGATTGGTTATTACATCCTTTGCGTCGGCAGAGATTCTCCCGCTTCGCTCGTTCCCCCCTGACGGGCGCGCTGATCAGCGCCTCTTCATCTCCCTCTCTCTCCCTTCCGCTTCTCTATGGACAAGCTCGTCGTAGAAGGCCGGCACCCGCTCAGCGGATCCATTCCGATTGACGGCTCGAAAAACACCGCGCTCCCGCTCATGGCCGCCTCCGTGCTGGGCGACGGCACGATGACCATCAAAAACGTGCCCAACCTGCGCGACGTGACCACCTTTGCGCACGTGCTTCGCGTGGCCGGCGCGCGCGTGCAATTCGACCCCGCCGCCCACCAGCTCACCATCGACGCGGCCAACATTACCTACCCCGAGGCCCCCTACGAACTGGTGCGCAAGATGCGCGCCTCCTTCTACATGCTGGGCGCGCTGATCGGGCGGCGCGGCCACGCCCGCGTCTCGATGCCCGGCGGTTGCTCCTGGGGGCCGCGTCCGGTAGACCTCCACCTGAACGGCCTGAAGGCGTTCGGCGCGGAAATCGACCTGGAGCAGGGCTACGTCGTGGCCCGCGCGCCGGGCGGGCGTCTCTCGGGCGGCTCCTTCGAGATGACGCCCTCCAGCGTGGGCGCGACGATCAACCTGCTCCTGGCGGCGGTGACGGCGGAGGGCGGCTGCCGCATCGAAAATGCCGCGCGCGAGCCCGACGTGGTCGTCTTCGGGGAGGCGCTCGAGAAAATGGGCGCCAAAATCGAGGGCCTCGGCACCCAGACCATCGAGATCGAAGGCACCGCCCGCCTCTACCCGGTCGAGTTCACCAACGCCTCCGACCGCATCGAGCTGGGCACCTTCATGATCGCCGCCGCCATCGCCGGCGCTCCCGGCGAGCCGATCCGCCTGACCAACGCCGAGCCGGAGTATCTGGGCGAGGCGTTCATCGACGCCTTCCGCCAGACCGGCGCGCACGTCGAGATCGGCGACGACTACGTCGAGGTCGCCGCTCCCGAGACATTGCAGCCCGTCGACATCACGACGGACGTGTACCCCGGCTTCCCGACGGACCTGCAGGCGCAGTGGACGGTCCTGCTGACGCAGGCCGACGGGCGCGGGCGCATCACCGACACCGTGTACTCCGACCGCTTCAAGCACATCGCCGAACTGAAGCGCATGAACGCCTACGCGATGGTGCAGGACGACACCGCCACGGTGCGCGGCGGGCGTTCGCTGAAGGGCGCGCAGGTGATGAGTACGGACCTGCGCGCGAGCGTGTCACTGGTCCTGGCGGGCCTGGTGGCCGAGGGCGAAACGCACGTGTTGCGCGTCTACCACCTGGACCGCGGCTACGAAGACCTCGAAGGCAAGCTTACCGACGCGGGCGCTCGGATCCACCGCGAAACCTACGACGAAGAGCTCGGCGAGCCGGAGGAGCTTAAGGAAGCATAGTGCGTATGGCTCGCTTCTGGTAATCTGGATGTAGGGGGGGGTACGCCCCGGCAGGTAAGGTAGATGGTAGGTGGGGGATCGTAGATCG
>PXTX01000054.1 GCA_003023275.1 Bacteroidetes bacterium SW_4_67_19 | reverse complement strand
CGTTCCTAAAAGTAAAAGCGCACCACCAGCGACGGACGGAGCGTGATGGTGGTAACGTCCTCCGATACGGTGAAATTGCCGGTCTCTGCCTCGCTCGTGCCGATGTTGGAATAGCGCGCCTCGACTTCCCCCCCGATGCTGAAGAAGTCGGAGAAAAAGTACGAGCCGCCCACCGTAGGCCCGATGAAGAAGCCGCTCGCATTCGTGGATTCCTCCTCATCGTCGTCGTCGATGCTCCGGCTGACGCGGTTGTAGCCGACGCGCCCGCCAAAGTAGAGGTTCGTGTCGTTGCCTCGGGACGCTTTGGCAAAGGCGCCGACGCCGATTCGGAGGCTGGTCAGCGTCGTCGTTTCCTCGTTGAGATCATCGTCGGGAGCGTCAATCTCACGCGAGGTTGTTATACGCGAGTAGCCCAGCAGGCTGGGGGTGGGAAGGGGGACGGTCGCCTCGCCAGCCGGAAGCGAGGTGGAAGGCGGAAGCGAGGTGGAAGGACTGGCGTTGGAAACAGAGATGCCGACCCCGACGCGCGGGTACGAGGCGTCTTGCGCGGTCGCCGGCGCGGCAGCGAGCAAAAGCGCGAGGGGGAAAGCCAGCAGGAACTGGCGAGAGGGACGAGGGGTCATTGATCTTGGATGTTGCGAATGAGGGATAGTCGCAACACCAAGTATACGTCACAGCAGCGTTGCCGCGCAAGGCGCTGACCGGATGAACCGCCGCCGGTCGTCTATCGTCTGCGGTCCGCCGTCCTTGCTATGCCACCGCTTCGGCGCCGGTCCTCTCGCCGGTGCCACAGGCCTCGTAGCACGCGTCGAGCGCCTCAAGCCAGCGTTCGGCCTGGCTGAAGACGAGGTACTTGTCGGCCACACGGCGCCGCGCGTTGCGGCTCCACACCTGGCGCTCGCGGCCCTGGTTGAGCATCGCGTCGAGCGTCTCGGCAACCTCGTCGGGGTCGTCGGCGTGTTGGACGAGGCGCCCGTCCGTGCCGTCGCGGATCTGGGTGCGCAGCCCCACCGCGCGTGTGCCCATCACCGGGCAGCCCTTCCACATCGCCTCGGTCGCGGTGAGGCCGAAGCCTTCCTGGAGGGAGTTCTGCGCGACCACGGTGGCGCAGCGCTGGAGGGCGTTGACCATCAGCGCGTTCTGCTTGCGCGAGTCCATCGGCAGGGCCAGCACGGCCACGTCGCGCTGCACGGCCGGCGGCAGTTCCTTCCACTGCTGGCAGACCTGCTCGAAGGCGGCCTGCCCCTCGGGGTCGTCCTGGATGGAGGCGGGGTCGGGGCCGGCCAGCACGAGGCGCACCAGGTTGAGCCGGCGATGGTGGCGCTCGGGGTGCTTTTCGTCGGAGCGCACGAACGCGCCGTTGCCGCCGGACCCGTTCGCGGCGTAGTGGCGCTCCTTCATGCGCTTGAAGCCGCGCAAGAGCGGCACCCAGCCTTTCAGGCGGTCCCAGCGCGAGACCTGCGTGACGGCGGGCCGAAAGAGCAGTCCCAGGTCGCCGGGCGTAGTCGCCGGCCCAAAGTCGCCGCCGTTTTGCAGGCGCTCAGCCTGGTGCTCGAAGTCGCCGGTGAGCACGTGCCGGCTCTCCTGGCACAGCCCCGCGTTGCAGAGCACCCCGCTGACCTTGTGGGTCGAGAGGTAGCGGTTTTTGTGGCTCAGCGGGTCGATGGCCGGGGGGATGACTTCCGCCTTCTTCGAGAGGAAGTCGGGCACGTAGTTCTGCACCGAAAAAACCGTGCGGTCGTACGTCTCGGCGTAGGGTTTGAGAAAATTCCACCCGGCGCGGGTGGCGTCGGTGTCGTGGTCGAGCCCGATGTGGCAGCGCCAGAGCGTCGGCAGCCCGAGACGCTCTTTGAGGATCGCGCCCATGCCCAGCGGCTGCGGGTCGTGGACGGCCAGCAGGTCATCCTCGGAGAGGTGCGGCTCGAGGGCGTCGGCGGCGCGCTCGCTGACGGCTTCGTAGAGGTCGCGGTCGCTGCTGCCGAGGCGCGAAGGCCCGCTGTCGTGGATGAGGTTGTGGAGGTGCTTCGTCAGGTCGAAAAACCTCTGCGCCTCCGGCTGAATCACCGCCCAGCGCGCGTCGAGGCCCAGTTCGCGCAGCAGCGCCACGAGCTTGGGCATCATCTCGGCCACGCCGCCGCCCTCGGCCGTGGAGTTGACCATCCAGAGCGTACGCCCGTCCAGCGGTTTCATCAGGCGGCTGGCTTCCTTGCGCAGCTTCTCGACGGAGGGGCGCAACTGGACGTACTCGGCGTAGTCGTCGAGGGTCACGCGGTCGTCGATGTCGATAACGTCGATCATGAGGCGAAAGGCGGTTTGAGGAAAACGTCCCGTTTTAGCGTAACGGGTAGAGTGAAACGCGGTCGTTCTTGCTTGGCGGGTTGCGTAAAACGTGTTGCGTAAGGCTGCCGGTCTACGGACGCTACGAAGATGATTCGAGGTCAACGCTTTCGGAGTCGCGCTGCCCGTAGCATTGGAGCGCAAGCGGGGCGGGCTGCTGCTCTCCCGTTTCTCGCGTCACGTTTCTCGCGCAAGCGTTCCAGCAACGCCGCTACGCCTGAACAGGGGCCTGCATATGAAAAAGCATTTCGTCCAGCAACCAGAGCAAAAGTCCTACCAATGTAAAAAATACCAGTGCAGGTCCCGGCGCCCAGATGACCAGGCCTCCTACTGCTCCCAAGATACCACCGAGGTACTTAATGTAATTAAGTTGTTCGTTGGAAGTTTTTTTGAAAAGGCGTTCCAGTTTTTGTTCGTCGTAGGCCGCCATGCGCTCACGCACCATCTGCTGCACGTCGAGGTGTTCGACGAAGCGCAAGACGAGGCGCGTGGTTGCTTCTTCGAAGCGGCCCGAGCGCTTTTCCAGATGCGCGGGCAGGCGGTCGAGCAGGTAGTCCATTTCCTCCAGCGCCGGCTCGACCGACTCCGGCAGGCGGGCGACGAGCGCGTCGATGCGGCGGCGAAAGTCGCGTTCTCCGAGCGTCCGGTAGGCCCCCAGGATCACCCCGCCGAGCCCCTCACCGGCCTGCGCCTCCAGCCGCTCGATGATAAAGCGGGCAATCTTTTTTTGCACGGCCGGGGCGCGCAACACGCGCTGGGCGTAGCTCTCGGCCAGCGCCTTGAGGTCGCGCCGGAAGGCCTCGTCGCGGGCGACCGCGTGCATCGCCTGGACCGCCTTTTCGCGGTAGCGGCGCACGATCCCGCTCCGCCGGATTTTTTCCTTGATGACGTCCTCGTTGATGAGGTCTTCGGAGATCGCTTCCGAGAGGCGCCACGCCACGCGCTCTTTCTGTGCGGGAATCAGCCCCTGGCCGAAGACGGGCCGCTCCTGGCGCGGCTGGAAGAGCATCGTCACCGCCAGCCAGTTGGTCAAGAAGCCAATCAGGCCGCTCACGCTCACGATGCGCAGCAGGCCCTCGGCGGGCCACGTGCGGCCAAAGGCGTGCAGCGCCCAGCCGGGAGCGTCCCAGGCGAAGGAAAAGGCGAACAGCGCCCCCAGTGCCCACGGGACGGCGCGCAGCAGGGGCAACGCCTTTGCGTGCAATCCGGTGCGGCGCGGCGGCTCGGCATCCGTCTCGGCATGGGGGGCGGAGGCGGGCCAGTGGCGTCGGGCGGCGCGCGTGAGCAGCGTTTCGAGGTCGCGCGCTCGGTCGCGCGTCTCGGCTCGGGCTTCGGAGAGCGACAGGTCCGCCGCGTGGTCGTCGGCGTCGTCGTTGTCGGGGTCGTCCGGGTCGTGGCGGGCGTGGGGCCAGCGGCCCGGCAGCGGCGGGTCTTCCTCTCCCTCTGCCGTATCGCCGGTCAACGCGCCAGAGGTCCACTGGCGGTTGTCGTCGTCAGCCATCAGCAGGAGGGAAGACAGAGAGAAAAAAGAAGGGGTGAAAAGGCGTGTCTCACTTACCTGCCGCTTCCCCCATTTTTCCTTCCTTCCTCCTAAAAAATTTCCACCAGCGTCATTTCGTCGAGATAGCGCTCCGGGTTTTTCTGAAAGTCCTCCAGCATGAACGAGAGGCGCCCGGCCGTCGAGTCGATGCGCATGTAAAGGGTAGAATCGTTGATGAGCCGGCCCAGCGAGCCGTCTCCGCGTTCGATGCGGGTGGTGATGGTGTTGAGTCGGGCGGTGGTCGTGTCGAGGGAGGCGAGGTTGTCGTTGAGAGAGCGCATCGCGCCGTTGAGGCGCGTGACGGCCACGTCCAGCGAGTCGGCATTTTCGTCGGTAAAGGCGCGCAGGTCGCTGCTGGCGGCTTCGGTGTTTTTCATGACCTGGTCGATGCGGTGGTCCTGCGACTCGACCACGCGGCGCAGCGCCTGGGTGCTCTGGCGAACGGCCTTGAGGGTCCTGCTGAGGTCGCTGTCGGAGTCGGAGAGCAGGGTGCTGGCCCCTTCGAAAGTTTCATTGGCCGAGCGCATCGCCGCACTGACGTTGAGAAGCAGGCTGTCGGCGTGGTTGATGAGGTCGGGCGTGCGGCGCGAGAGGTTGCCCAGCACATCGGTTTGCGGTTTGGAAGGGATCAGCCCGCCCGACTTGACGGGCGGGTTCGAGCGCGGACCCGGCTCGATGGTCAGTTGCGTCCCATTTAGGGCGCTCAGGCCCGTAATTTTCGTTCTCGATCCTTCCGGCACCTTCACGTCGCCGTCCACGCGGAAGACGACCTTGACCGCGTCTTGTCCCGGGCTCAGCGCGACCTTTTTCACGCTGCCCACCTGCACCCCGCTGATGCGCACCGGATTGCCCTCCACCAGCCCGTTGGCCTCGCCAAGGCGCGTGTGCAACTGGTAGCTGCCCTGCAGAAGCGGAAGATTGCTGAGGAAGCGAAAGCCGAGCGCGAAAACGATCACCGTCACCACGATGGTGAGGCCGACCTTCAGTTCATTGCTGTATTTCACGTTCTGCGTGCGGGCGTGTGTGAAAAAACGGAAGCGAAAACCGTACGGCGTATTTCGTAGTGCGGGATCCAGTCGCGTTGATGGGGCTGGCAAGAACGGGAGGCGTACCGTTTCAGCTCGCTTCGGAGAAAAGCAACGGCGCTCTTCCCCAATTTAAACGAATACCGCTGTACAGAGCGTTGCCAGTAGCGTGTTGATCGCAGGGGGCGGCTTCATGAACGCAACCCCGCTTACGACACCGGAACGCCTCCGGCGAGTTGCTTCTCGCCATTGCGCTCGCGCGCGCCATTCTTCGATGTGGGCGAGGGCACTCCGATCTGATATTCGTTGGCGCGCACGAAGTCGAGGAGCACCTCGTCGTCGCTTTCGGCGAAGGCCCCGGTGGGGCCGGACCAGTGGATGACGCCGTCGTGAATGAGGGCCGCCCGGTCGGCGATGGCGAGGACGGAGTGCATGTCGTGCGTGATGACGATGCTGGTGATGTTCAAGTCATCGGCCAGGTCGTTGATAAGATCATTGATGGTGTTGGACGTTTGCGGGTCGAGGCCGCAGGTGGGTTCGTCGTAGAGCAGGTAGCGCGGCTCCAGGGTGATGGCGCGCGCCAGGGCCACGCGCTTGCGCTGCCCGCCGCTGAGGGCAGCCGGCTTTTTGGGGGCGGTTCCCTGCAGTCGGACTCTCGCCAGCGCCTCCTCGGCGCGCCGGCGCACCTCCTCCTCCGGTTCGTCGGTAAAGGTGCGAAGCGGGAAGGCCACATTTCCCAGCGCCGTCATCGAGTCGAAGAGGGCGCCGCCTTGAAAAAGCACGCCGAACTGGTGCCTCAGCGTGCGCAGGTGCTCGTAAGAAATGGCGTTGATGTCCGTCCCGTCCACCAGCACGCGCCCCTCGTCTGGCGTCAGAAGTCCCACCAGGTGCTTCAACAGAACGCTTTTGCCCGAGCCGCTCCGCCCGATGATGGCCAGCGTCTCGCCGTCGCGCACCTCGAGGGTAGCGCCGGTCAACACGTCCAACGCGCCGAAGCGCTTATGAAGGTTCTCGGCCTGAATCACGGGTTTGGGAAGCTTTGAGGAAAAGGGGGGCGAAGGAGGAAGGGTAATACCAATTACGGAAGTGACTGTGCATTCTTGCGGGCCTGCCTTCGGTAGCAGCGCAAGGCCTTGCGCCGCTACTACGGTTGCATTCTGGCGTTCACGCAAGAGAATCAAAGTGCACACCACGCCCTTTCTCTCTCCTTTCTCACCTTCAGCACGTAAAGCACGTTCATCACAGAAACGCCGCTGCCAGGAGGAGATCGGCGAAGAGCATGAACACGCAGCTGGCCACGGCAGCTTCGGTAGTCGCGTCCCCGACGCCTTCGGCCCCGCCGCTGGTGTAATATCCTTTATAACAAGAGATCGACGTGATAAGAAAGCCGAACACGAACGCCTTGATGAGCCCGAAGAACGGGTCGAAGGGGTTGAAGTACATCTGGGCGCCCTGGACGAAGGCTTCAGCCGAGAGGTAGCCGCCGACGTCCGCCGCGACGATGCCCCCCCCGACGCCGATGGTGCAGGCCGCCACGTAGAGCACCGGAAACATGATCACCCCCGCCAGCACGCGCGGCAAGATCAAGTAGGCCACCGAGTTGAGGCCCATCACCTCCAGCGCATCGATTTGATCGGACACGCGCATCGTGCCCAGTTCGGCGGCGATGCGCGCTCCCACGCGCCCCGCCAGGACGAAGGCCATGCCCACCACACCCAGTTCCAGAATCATCGTCGGCGCCACGATCGAGCCGATGACGGACTTCGGCACGAACGGGCCCGTCATCTGATACGCCGTCTGTACCGTCATGACCGCCCCGCTGAAAAAGGCCGCCAGCGACACGATAGGCAGCGACTCGATCCCGATCTTCGTCATCTGGCTGATCAGGTTCTTGCGGTACATGCTCACTTCTCCGATAGAGGAAACCGCCTGCGCCATGAGCATGACGAACTTTCCGAGCGTGTGCACCGGACGGAGCAAGCGGCGGGTGAGAGCAGCCATCGCAGCGAAGAGAAAGCAGGACGAAGGCCCAGTGAAAGAAGATCGTTGCAGGTTCTTAACGCATTGCGGAGACTTTTGGTGCCCGACCGGGCAAATCCGACACAATGAGCGGCTTTGTCGGTTCGGGGGCGGAACGTCTTCGGCAGGAAAGGGAAGGGCCGTTCGTCGTCAGCGTCGGCATGGCTCTTCCCAATGCCTCCTCACTTATTAATGCGTAAAACGGGCCGTCATCAGGACAAAAGGCCAAACGCACCGGCACCGCTCTGGTCTTCTGCCGTTTGGCAACGCGGCCCCCTCGGGCAACGCAGTTGCCCCTGAACGCGTATTCAAGCCCAGAAATCCGCGACCGAAATGTCCAACGACGCCCCTCGTTTCGTCTGCCAGAACTGCGGCCACGTCGCGCACAAGTGGATGGGCAAGTGCCCGGAGTGCGGCGCCTGGAACAGCCTTGCCGAACGGCAGCCCGAGACCGAGGTCAAGGCGCGCGTTCCCCAAAAGCGGCGCGAAGGCGCGTTTTCTTCCGGCGAAGACGGCCCCGCCCGTCGCCCCCAACGGCTGTCCGAGGTCGAGATGAGCGGGGAGACGCGCCTGAAGACCGGCGTCGCCGAACTGGATCGCGTCATGGGCGGCGGCATCACGCGCGGGGCCTTGAGCCTGATCGCCGGCGCCCCCGGCATCGGCAAGTCCACCCTGATGACCGAGCTGGGCAAGTACCTGCCGGGGCGCAAACTCCTCTACGTCACCGGCGAGGAATCGGCGCGCCAGGTGAAGCTGCGCGCCGGGCGGCTGGGCGTAGGTAGCGAGGGGGACGACCTGCTTCTCTTTGCCGAGACCAACGTCGAGGCCGTCGCCGACGCCGCCGACGAGGCCGACCCCGACGTGCTCATCGTCGACTCGATTCAGACGCTCTTCCGCCCCGATCTGGAAAGCGCGCCGGGGTCGGTCAGCCAGGTGCGCGAGTCGGCCGCCACGCTGCGCCGGCTCACGAAGGAACTGGAGTGCGCGACGTTCCTCGTGGGCCACGTCACCAAGAAAGGCGCCATCGCCGGGCCGCGCGTGCTGGAGCACATGGTCGACACCGTGCTCTACTTCGAGGGCGACCGCCACCACGCCTACCGCATCCTGCGCACGGTCAAAAACCGCTTCGGCGCGGCGCACGAGATCGGCGTCTTCGAGATGCGCGAAGGCGGGCTGCGCCCCGTCGAGAACCCCAGCGAAATCTTCCTCGCCGAGCGCGGCTACGGCGTGAGCGGCTCGACGGTCGTCTGCTCGCTGGAAGGCACGCGCCCCATTCTGGTCGAAATTCAGGCGCTGGCGAGTGACTCGCGTTACTCCACGCCCGAGCGCACCGCGACCGGCTTCGCGCAGCGCCGCCTCCAGATGCTCCTGGCGGTCCTGGAGAAGCGCGCCGGCCTTTCCTTTTCCGACCACGACCTGTTTCTCAACGTCGCCGGCGGCGTCACCCTCGACGAGCCGGCGGTGGACCTCGGCGTGGCGGTGGCCTGCGCGTCCTCGTTCAGAGACATCCCCGCCAACACCGGCGCGGTGCTGATCGGCGAGGTGGGGCTGGGGGGAGAGGTGCGCTCGGTGGGCCGCGTGGAACCGCGCCTGCGCGAAGCGGAGAAGCTGGGCTTCGAGCGCGCGGTGGTGCCGGAGGGCAACCGCGACGGACTGGCCGTGCCCGACGGGCTGGAGGTGGTCTTCTGCAAACGGCTTACCGGCGTGCTCGAGGCGGTGCTGTGAGCCAAGTCCGAAGGCGAACTGCGAAGCGCGTAGCAAGTATTCAAGGCGTGGATTACCAATACGGACGCAAGCGCCCAGCCCAATGAGCGACCAGAAGCTACTTGAGCGAATCACGCTCGACCCTGAGGTCATGGCGGGAAAGCCCGTAATCCGAGGCACGCGCCTCACGGTGGATTACGTGCTGAATTTGATGGCGCACGGTGCGAGCGATGAGGAAATCCTCCGCGAGTACGAGGGGCTTTCGCAAAAGGACCTTCGCGCATGTCTGCTCTTCGGGGCCAAGTCGCTGTCGGAGTCGAGTTTCATGCCGCTGGAGACCACGTAGATGCGCTTTCTCGTTGACGAGTGCACGGGGCCTGCCGTCGCGCGATGGTTGGAAGAGCGAGACCACGACGTGTTCTCCGTCTACGACGAAGCTCCCGGAATTCCTGATGAAGAGGTCCTTCAGAGGGCTTACCGAGAGCAACGCATTCTGGTGACGAACGACAAGGACTTCGGCGAGAAGGTGTACCGGGAACGTCGTCCGCACAGCGGGGTCGTCCTATTGCGTCTCGGCAACGAGCGAAGCGGAAATAAGATTGCCGTTCTTCGCCACCTGTTGGACGAATACGCTGCACGTCTCCCGAGTCGGTTCGTGGTGGCAACCGAAAGGCAAGTACGCTTCGCGCGGATCGAGGAGTAACGTTGCGCCCGTGGGAAAAGCCTGAAACGCGCCTCGCCGCGCCGATCCTCGCGCTCCGACGTTCGTGAAAGCACCCGCTCGGCTGGGGGACGCCTTCCCTGCCCCCGTGCCTCGCAGTATCTCCCCCACCTCATCCCCGAACGGCCATGACCCTTTCCAGTCTCGACGACCTCTTCGCCGAACAGCTCAAGGACCTCCACAACTCCGAAGACCAGATCCAGAACGCCTACGAGCGCTGGGCCGGCCAGGCGCAGAGCGGCGACCTGAAGGGCATGTTCGAAAAGCACCGCCGGCAGTCGCAGGGCCGCAAGAGCGACATCGAAGACATCTGCGAAGACCTCGGCATCTCGCCCGCCGGGCACAAGTGCCAGGGCACCGAGGGCCTCATCGCCGAGGGTAACGAGTTTCTCGAAGAATCGGCCGACGGGGCTGTGCGCGACGCCGGTCTCATCGCCAATGCGCAGCGCATCGAGCACTACGGCATCGCCGGCTACGGCTGCGCGGCCACCACCCCGAAGCCGCCGGCGTGTGAGGACGACAGCCCCCAGACGACGGACCTCCGTTTCTCGTGTTGCGGACGCTTTCCGTTCGAGCAACCGCCTGTCGGCTCCAAGTCGGCAGGCGGTTTTTTTGAGACGTGGCGGGAGCAGCGAAAGCGTTGCGAGTTGAACGACCGCCGTCAACGGTCCATCGTCCGCCGTCCGCCTCGCGGAACCGCGCACCTAAAGCTTTACTTTAAGTCCGGCCAATGGTAATTTGGTAACGGTTCGGCGGGCGGAACGCCCCGGCGCGCCGAGCGGCAGCGTATTTTTCATGCTCTTCGGACGGACCCATGACGGCAATGGGCTTCTTTTTGAAAAAACGTCTGGCGACCGTCGCGGCGACGGCGGTGCTTCTGCTGGCCGTCGGGTGCGGTGGGGAGAGCCAGAAGCCGTCGTCGTACCGCAAGGAGATCTTGCAGGAGCGGTTGCAGAAAGACCTCGATCTGCGCAGCCGCGACTCGCGCATCTTGAGCGCCGAGGCCAAAAACCGCTTCGAGGGCCTGCGCTACTTTCCCGTCGACACCACGTACCGCTTCGAACTTCCGCTCCAGCGCCTGCCCGAGCCCGAGACGATGCGCGTGGCCCAGCGCACCGGCGCGCCCGCCGAGCAGGTCAAAGTCGGCACGGTGGCCGTGCCGCTGGGCGAGGCCTCGCACGAGCTGGCGGTCTTCCGCCCTCCGCGCGGCTCCGACACGACCCTCTGGATTCCCTTCGCCGATGCGACGACGGGCCGCCAGACCTACGGGGCCGGGCGCTACCTCGACGTGCCGCTCCGCGAGGACGGCACAGTTTTGGTGGACTTTAACAGAGCGTACAACCCGCTCTGCGACTACAACCCGCAGAAGTACAACTGCGCGCTGGCCCCGCCGCAGAATCGCCTGCCCCTTCCGGTGAAAGCGGGCGAAAAGAAATCGCGCCTGCACGACGGCTACCAGGGGCGGCGCGCCCGTTCGTGAACAGTGCGCGCTCCCGCCGCAGAACACGACCCCCGGCAGAATCACACGCTCCCCGTGACTCCATCGCTACGCCGACGAGAGCGCCTCTTTGCGTTGCTGCCGTTGCTGCTGGGGGCGGTGATGCTCGGGATGGGGCCGGCAGAAGCCCCCGGCGCGCGGGCCGCCGCGAAGCCCTCGGCAGCCGAGCGCCCGTCAGCCGAGCGTCCATCGGTGGAGCGCATTTCGTTCGCTGCGCGCTCTGACCGCGAGGGATACGTCGTGCGTGTGCACACGACCGGGGCGGTCGGCGCGTACGGGGAGCCGCAGGTGAAGAGCGGGGCGATTGTGTGGAAGCTGTACAACACGCGCGCCGACGATGCGCTGCGCGCCCGCTCGGTGCCGGGACCGGTGACGCGCTACCGGGCCGAGCGCGAGGGCGAGCACCTGCTTCTGCGCTTCGCTCTGGCGGAGGACGCGCAGGTCGAGGTGAGCGCCTACCGCGACCGCGCCTCCGACGATCTTTTGATGAACGTGACCTACGCGGGCGAGGGCCCGCCGGTGCGTCACGTCTCTTCCGGGGAGCGCGAGTCGGGCATTACCGTGCCGGAGGAAGGGAAGGAAACGGCCGCCGCTGGGCCCTCATCGGGCGGGACCCCGGCGGAGACTGCTGCGGGAGGCAGCACGCAGAGCACCGCCGGGGCGCGCTGGAAGTTCGACACCGTCGTCATCGACGCGGGGCACGGGGGCAAAGACCCCGGCGCGCAGGCCTACGGCCTCAACGAAAAAGACGTCGTGCTGGGCATCGCCCAGAAGCTGGGCGGCTACATCGAAGAGCGCCTGAGCGGGGTCGACGTCGTCTACACCCGAGATGACGACCGCTTCGTGACGCTGCGCAATCGGGGGCGCATTGCCAACGAGGCAGGCGCGAAGCTTTTCATCTCCCTCCACGCCAACGCGGCGCGCAACCGCTCGGCGCACGGCACCGAGACGTACTTCCTGGGCACGCACAAAACCGAGACGGCCCGCAAGGTGATGGAGCGGGAGAACAGCGTCATCCAGCTGGAGGACAACCCCGACCAGTACGAAAAGCTGACCAACGGCGTCATGGAAACGCTCACGCAGAGCGCCTACATGCGCCAGAGCGAGTTCCTGGCCGACCTGGTGCAGGATCAGTTCGAGCACCGCGCCGACCGCAAAAGTCGCGGCGTCAAGCAGGCGGGCTTCCTGGTGCTCTGGGCCGCCTCGATGCCGGCCGTTCTGGTCGAGACGGGCTTTTTGACCAACCGCTCGGAGGCGCGCTTCCTGGGCTCCGACCGGGGGCAGGCGCTCATCGCCAGCGGCATTTTCCGCGCCGTGCGCGACTTCAAGAAGCAGTACGAGAAGGGACTCAATCTCGCGTCGGAATAGTGTTTTGGTGTCGGAGTGTGTTGGTGTTGTAGCAGGGACCGCACCATAACACGACAACACCACAACACTGTAACACTATCGCACCGCCACGCAGGAGATTTCGACGCGGGCGCCGCGCGGGAGAGCGGCCACCTGCACGGCCTCGCGGGCGGGCTTGGCCTCGTTGAAGTAGCGCGCGTAGACCTCGTTGACCCGCGCGTAGTCGTTCACATCGGTCAGGTGCACGGTGCAGCGCACGACGTTTTCGTAGCTCATGCTGGCGGCCTCGAGCACCGCGCCGAGGTTGTCGAGCGCCTGCTCGGTCTCCTTCTCGATGTCGCCGGTCACCAGGCTGCCCTCGTCCGGGTCGAGCGCGAGTTGGCCGCTGCACCAGAGCGTGCCGTCGACCAGAATGCCCTGACTGTACGGGCCGATGGCGGCGGGAGCGCGCGGCGTGGTGACGGTCGTGCGCGAGGAATCGGAAGACATGCGCAGGCGCAGGATGGAGACGGGGGCAACGTTTTTATAAGTTGCCGCCGGACGCTCGCCCTTCACAAGCGAATATTCTCCGAAGAGATCGCTCGAGGCGTCTAACGCAGACGTTCAACGTGTAAGGCGAAACGTCTCATGCGAACCGATCCGCCAGGCGGCTGATGAGGTACTCGCTCTCGCGCTGGGCCTGCGGGGCAAAGTCGCCGAAGAAATCGGCGATGGCCTCGAACTCTTCGACGAAGCCTTCCTTGTCGTCAGTGCGGACCAGCTCGGCGAGGTGCTCGTGGCGCTCGAAGAAGCGCAGCAACTGCTCGCGGCGCTCTTCGCTGGCGAAGACGATGTCGGCGTACAGCTCGGCGTTCTGGGCGAAGATGCGGCCGTTCATCATCAGCTCGGCGCGGTAGACGGGGCTGGAGAAGGCGAGCATGTCCTCCGGCGCCAGTTCCTGCTCGCGCATGAACGAGCCATGCAGGAAGGCCACGAAGTGGCGCAGGCTCTGCACGAGGTGCATCACGCGGTCGTGTTCCGCCGGATCGGCCTCCTCGACGCGCATCCCCCAGAGGCGGCACTGGCGGAGGACCCACGCGGAGGCGTCTGCCTCACGCGCCGGGCACGCCACCACCAGCTGGCGCGAGAGGTCGCTCACGTCGGTCCCGTGCATCGGGTGGAGGCCCAGGACGGGGCCGGAGTGCGCGTCGAGCATCACGGCGACCGGCTCGGTCTTGGTGCTGGTCACGTCGGCGAGCACCGTGTCGCTCGGCAGCGCGTCGGCGAGACGGCGGATCACTTCGGGGGTGACGCGGATGGGCACGGCGACGACGGCCAGGTCCAGCTGCGGCGCGATGTCGGGCAGGCGGTCCCAGTGGCCCCGGTCGATGCCGTGCACGCGGTAGCCGGTGCGTTCGAAGACGCCCGCGTAAAGGCTCCCGATGCCCCCCTCCGACCCAACGATGAGCACGTCTTTTTCTTCGGGCGTGGCGCGGGGGAAGGACGCGCCGGCGGACTGCCGCGCCCGCGAGGCGGACATAATCATGCGCAGGAAGTCCTCCGCCCAGTCGGGGTCGAGGCCGCGCGCCTCGGCGGCGTCGCGGAACGCCTCGGTCTTTTCGTCCTCGCGGTCGGCGACGTAGACGGGCAGCCCGCGCTCGACTTTCGTCTGGGCGACCTTCTGCACCACGTCGCCGCGCTCGGCCAAGAGGTCGAGGATCTCTTCGTCGATGGCGTCGAGACGCTCGCGTTGCGCCTGGAGCGGGTCGGGCATGGCGGTGCGGTTGCGGGTTGAAGGGGGAAGGCTTTTCGGTCCGTCACGCAAAAAACGTGGTACGATGTCAAGTGTGATTCTTTACCCTCCGATGTTTTGCCGCGACGCGTTGACGATGGACGAAAGACGACGGACGATTCCATGCTGCATCGTCGGTCGTCCATCGTCGGTCGTCCGCGGTCCGCCGTCCGAACGGGAACGCCCGGTGGGGCGGGGGAATTTCAATAAACTCGCCAAGCCGCTCGGCGGGCAACGCAGCGGTTTCAAGAATTCGTTCAAACGACGCCCTTTGTACCGTGAGCAAGAACGGCCGCGTGCTCGTCGCCATGAGCGGCGGGGTCGATTCGTCCACTGCCGCCGTGCTCCTTTCCGAGCAGGGCTGGGACGTCATCGGCCTGACGATGAAGACGTGGGATTATAACACCGCCGGCGGCGCCGACCCGGACAAGGAGGTCGGCTGCTGCTCGCTCGAGTCGATGAACGACGCGCGCAGCGTGGCGAACAAGTACGACTTCACCCACTTCGTCGTCGACATCCGCGAGGAGTTCGGCGACTGGGTCATCGAGCGCTTCACCGAGGAGTACCTGGCCGGGCGCACGCCCAACCCGTGCGTCTTGTGCAACACGCACATCAAGTGGGACGCGCTCCTGCGCCGCGCCGACCAGCTGGGCTGCGACAAGATCGCCACGGGCCACTACGCGCGCCTGTCCGAGCACGAAGAAACCGGCCGCTACACCGTGCGCCGGGGCGTGGACCGCTCGAAAGACCAGAGCTACGCCCTCTGGGGCCTGCCGCAGGACCAGCTTCGGCGCTCGCTTTTCCCGCTGGGGGCGTACGAAAAGCCCGAGATTCGCCAGATGGCCGCCGACTTCGGTCTGCACCGCGTGGCCGACAAGCCCGACAGCTACGAAATCTGCTTCATCCCGGACAACGACTACCACCGCTTTCTCAAAGACGAGGTGGACGGGCTCGAAGAGGAGGTCGCCGGCGGCGATTTCGTGCTAAGCGACGGCACCGTCGTCGGCCAGCACGAGGGGTATCCGTTCTACACCGTGGGCCAGCGGCGGGGGCTGGATCTGGGCGGCGTCTTGCCAGGGAAGCGCGCCTACGTCACCGACATCGACGCCGAGACCAACACGATCACCGTCGGCCCGCGCTCCGAGCTGATGCAGCAGCGGCTCGTGGCGCGGCAGATCAACCTGATGGGGCGCGCGTCGCTGGAGGAGGAGCGCCCGGCGACCGGCATGATTCGCTACAACGACAAGCCGGGGGCGCCCTGTCTGGTGCGCCAGACCGGCGAGGACGCGCTGGAGGTGCACTTTGCCGAGCCGAAGCGCGCGATCACGGCCGGGCAGTCGGTCGTGCTCTACGAAGGGGACGAGGTGCTGGCCGGCGGGTGGATCCATCAGGTCGGCGAGGACGCTTCGGAGGAGGGGGAGCCCTCCGCTGGGCAGGCGGCCGCTGCGGTGAGGTAGTCGTTGGTCGTTTTTGAAAAATGAGTTGACGGCTTGACGTTTACAATGTCAGTTTGCGCCCTGATTTTTCACGCGCACTCCCTTCGGTATACTGTCCGATGTCTATCGAAGAAAAGCGTAACAACTTTAAAAACAACCTCGTTAACGTACTTGTCTGGGCACTTATCGCGTATGGATTAATCTGTGTGATGACGCGAAGGGCGTTTTTGTTTGAAAGGATACTGTCAGTAAGCCCCAACCTGACACGATGGGTAACAGGTCGCAAGGGGGTGCTCGCAGGAGTTCGTTACACCTTTTTGGGGAGCGCACTTCTGTTTTGCCTATGGGAGAGGGTTCCAGAATATTTGCGTCTCATTGTAGTGCCCATCTTAGTCGTGCTTGGGTTTGCGACTTTCGTATTGTAAGAAGCCGTTTTGATTCCATTGCACTCCCGCACGCCATGCCACGTATCGGGCTCGCCGTAGCGCTCGCGCTTCTGGCCGGCATCGCTCTCGCCGCAACAGGGTGCACCAGCACGAGCGGCTCCTTGCCCGATGCCGACGTGGAGGAGGATGCGGACCTTCCCCCGCCGGAAGACATCGTGAGCGGCCTCGGAACGGTGCGCTACGTGGAACTGGAGGGCGGCTTCTACGGGATCGTGGCGGACGATTCGACGCGCTACCTGCCGCAGGATCTGGGGACGGACTACCGGGAAGACGGCCTGCGCGTGCGCTTTCGGGCTGCCGTGCAAGACAGCGCGATGACGATGGAGATGTGGGGGACGCCCGTCGAGATGCTCGACATCCTGCGCGTGGAAGACGGTTCGCAGTAACGTCTCGGCAGAGGAAGGGGACCGAAAGAGGCGCCCCGGTGGAACTCCCTTTGCGTCCTCGCAATTAAACAGAGGACGGCGCCCGGCGGCCCCTGTGCTCTCCTTTGGTGTCCTTGAAGGAGGCCCGTCGGTTCCTCCTGTCGCTCGCTTTTTTCGTTCTTTCAGCGCGTACGGCTTGCCCCGCCCTATGGATCAGACGGACCTTTCGCAGCTCGACGACTATCAGTGGGAGGTGCCGGCCTCCTTTCGAGACGGAATGCGGGTGCCGGTGCGCATTTTCGCCAACGAGACGCTCCTCGGGCGCGTCCTCGAGAGTCGCGCGCTCGGGCAGGCCATCGAGGTGGCGATGCTCCCCGGGCTGGTGGGCCATCTGGTGGTGATGCCGGACGTGCACGCCGGGCAGGGGGCGCCCTTCGGCGTGGTGGCGGCGGTGAAGTACCCCGTCGGCGTGATCGCGCCGGGGGCCATCGGGCACGACGTGGGCAGCGGCGTGCGCCTGCTGGGGTCGAGTCTGGACAGGGAGGCTCTCGACGAGGAGGCTCTCGACGACCTCGCCGACGCGCTCGAAGCGCACGTCCCCAGCGGGGCCGAGGCGGAAGGCACGCTCAACGTAGGCAAGGCCGAGATCGACCACATTGCCAAGAGCGGGGCGCAGTGGGCGCTTCGGCAGGACATGGCCGAGCAGGACGACCTGGTGCGCGCCGAAGAAGGCGGTCGCCTCAACGAGGCCGATCCCGGCAAGGTCAGCGACGAGGCGCGCGCGCTGGGGGCCAAGCAGCTCGGCACGCTCGGCACCGGCGAGCACTTCATCGAAGTCGGGGTGGTCGACGAGGTCTTTCACCCGCCCGCTGCCGAAACGATGGGCACGCCCGAAGGCACGCTCGTGGTGCAGATTCACTGCGGGTCGCGCGGGTACGGGCGCCAGATCTGCACCGACTACATCGAGCGTTTTCAGGAGGAAGCGCCGAACCACGGAGTGGAGCCGCCGTCGCCGGAGTTGGCGTGCGTGCCGCTCGAATCGAAGGGGGCCTCCGACTACATGGGCGCGATGCGCGCGGCGGCCAACTACGCCTACGCCAACCGGCAGGTGCTGGCCCATCGCGTGCGCGAAGCCTTCGGCGAGGTGCTCGAAGACGAAGACGAAACCGCCGCCCCCAACATCAGCGACGCGGCCAACGGCGAAGAGGACGCCGGCGAAGAGGAAACCGACAACGGCGAGGACGACGGCGACGACGACGAGATGTCACTGCCCACCGACGCCCTGCACACCGTCTACGACGTGGCGCACAACCTGGGCCAGCTCGAGATGCACCAGGTGGGGCGCAAGCACCTGCGCTGCTACGTGCACCGCAAGGGGGCAGCGCGCGCCTTCGGGCCCGGCACGCCCGGCATTTCGCTGCCGTACCGCGCGCTGGGCCAGCCGGTGCTGGTGCCCGGCGCGGTGGGAGAAGCCTCGTGGATCCTGCTGGGCACCTCGCAGAACATGCGCAAGAGCTTCGGCTCGGCCTGCCACGGCAGCGCGAGCAACATGAGCCGCCACGACGAAGGCCACGCCGCCGACGACCACGCCGCCTCGACGCGGCTTGAGGGCCTGCGCGTGCGCGCCGGGGGCGACTTCACCCCCGCTGCCGAAGCGCGGCCTGCCGGCGAAGGCGGAACGGCCACGCTTCCCGAAACGTCCGAGCAGCAGAGCGTCGACGCGGTCGTCGACACCGTCGCCGGGGCCCGCATTGCGCGAAAAGTCGCCCGCGTCAAACCGCTGATCGTGGTGCGCGCGTGACGGCGCTTCGCGCCGAGTTGAACGTTGAAGGTTCGTCAGCCTGAAAAGAACCTTCGACCCGCGCCCCGAACGCAGTGAAGGGCCCCCTGCGGGTCATGCCCTTGTGGTAGAAGTGCCCTTGGGGTGAAACCCGAAACCGCCGCGAAGCGGCCTCAATCCTCGAAGCGGTAGCCGATGCCGTAGACCGTCTCGATGTACTTCGGGGCCGAGGGGTTGGGCTCGACTTTTTTGCGCACCGAGGCCATGTGGCGGTCGATGGTGCGGGTGATGATGTCTTCCTCGATGTCCCACACGTCCTTCAACAACTGCTTGCGCGTGACCGTGCGCCCGCGGTTCTGGATGAGGTAGCGCAAGATGTCGAACTCCAGCGCGGTGAAGTCGACCTCCTCGCGCTCGCCGTTCTCGGTCGCGCGGGTGGCTTCGTGCGTGGAAAAGTTGATCCGCACGTCGCCGATTTCGTAGACCTCCATCGGGGCCTCGTCGGGCGGGAGGGTGCGCGTGAGAATGGCGCGAACGCGCGCGGCCAGCTCCTCGGCGTTGAAGGGCTTTTTGACGTAGTCCTGCGCCCCCAGGCCGAAGCCTTTGAGGATGTTTTCCTGTTCCCCGCGGGCGGTGAGCATCAGGATCGGCGCGTCGAAGCCGTTTTCCTGCGACTCTTCGAGCACCTCGAAGCCGTCCTTTTTGGGCAGCATCACGTCAAGGAGCACGATGTCGTAGGTGTCCGGCTCCATCTTGTCGAGGGCGTCTTCGCCGTCTTTGGCCGTGGTAAGGTCGTAGCCTTTCATCCGGAAGTATTCTTCGAGCCCGGTGAGCACGTCCGGGTCGTCTTCCACGATGAGCATATGGTACGTTTCTTCGGAAGCTTTGGGCATAGCGGGTCCTCCTGGGGGTGGGTGGAAAAAAGAGACGGAACACCCACGCAGCGCAGACGGCTTTTTAGCGAAAAACCGTCGCCGCCGCGCAGTAAAATAGCGGCCACTTATTCAGTATAAGAAAGGCCGAGGGAGAATGCGAAGTCGCACGCGCGTTGCCTCGCGGGAGCGGGCGTTCGGCGGCCGGCCGCTCGGTGCGAGACGCCGCCGCTGCACCTGCGAGAAACCGAACGGCGAAAAGCGAGTGTAGCGAAAGGACGAGAGCACACGTTTCGGAGGAGACGCACCGTAACACGACAACACCCAGACCCGCCCACACCGAATGACCGACGACGCCCGCGACTTCCTCTTCGAGCTGCTGGAGACGCCCAGCCCCACCGGCTTCGAGCTGGACGGCCAGCGCGTGTGGGCCGGCTACCTCGAAGCGGCGGCCGACCGCATCGAGACGAACACCTACGGCTCCACCTTCGCTGTCCTCGAAGGCAGCGGCGATTCCTCCGAAAATGGCGACGCCCCGCGCCTCATGCTCGACGCCCACGCCGACGAAATCGGCCTGATGGTCAGCCACATCACCGACGAAGGCTTTTTGCACGTGCGCCCCATCGGCGGGTCGGATCGCAAGATCAGCCAGGCGCGGCGCGTGCGCGTTCTTACCGAAAAGAGCGGCGCGATTCCCGGCGTCACCGGGCACACGGCCATTCACCTGCGCGACCGCAAAGACGACGACGTGCCGGAGTGGAAAGAAATATACATCGACATCGGCGCGGAGGACGGCGACGAGGCCCGAGAGCGCGGCGTGCGCGTGGGGCTGCCGGTCGTCTCGGCAGAGGGGCCGGAGCAGATCACCGAGCACCGACTGGCGGGGCGCGCGCTGGACAACCGCCTCGGCGGCTTCGTCATTGCCGAGACGCTGCGGCGCCTGAGCGAAGGGGAGCGCCCCGAGGCGACCGTCGTGGCGGCCAACAGCGTGCAGGAAGAGATCGGCGGCTACGGGGCGGAGATGGCCGCCTTCGCCCTCGCCCCCGACGTGGCCGTGGCCTTCGACGTGACGCACGCCACCGACACGCCGGGCCTCGACCCCGCCAAGCACGGCAACGTCAAGATGGGCGAGGGCCCCTCGGTGACGCACGGCACCTCGACGCATCCGCGCGTGGTGGAGCGCCTGATCGACGTGGCCGAGGGAGAAGAGATTCCCCTCCAGCACGAGGCCTCGAGCCGCCGCACCGGCACCGACACCGACGCGATTTTCCGCCAGCGCGGCGGCGTGCCCTCGGCGCTGATGTCCGTGCCGCTGCGCTACATGCACTCGATGAGCGAACTGGTCGACCTGCGCGACCTCGAACGGTGCATCGAGTTGCAAGTCGCCTTCGCCCGCTCGCTGGGGGAGGGGGACACGTTCCGCGCGGAGCTGTGAGCCGAGGCGTGGCACGTTGAACGTTCCACGTGCCACGCTCGACGCGCGATGGGTCACGTTCAGCGCATCACGTTTCACGCTCCCGAACCCCAAACCGCGAAGGTCATGCCCGAGCCGTCCACCACGCCCGCGTCCGAGTTGATCCATCAGCAGGTGCAGGGCGTCAGGTCGGCGCTCGACCACTTGCTGCCGGGGTGCAACATTTCCGTCGAAGTGCTCGAGCGGAACGCCTTTCTCCAGCGCCACACGCCCGAGGCGTTTCACGAGCGCTCCGGGCAGGTGCTCGACGAACAGGAGGCGCTCCTGTGGGTGAAGCTGCCGGGCGACTGCTTCGGTCTCTTTACAGTGGCGCGCGCGCGAATCCCCTTCAGCGAGGCCGAGCACGACCTGCTGGCGACCTTCACCGAAACCATCCGCGACGTGCAGTTCGTCACCAGCGAGTGGGAGATCCAGCAGGCCGAACTCGTCTCCAACTCGCACGCCTTCGAGCGGCTCTTGACGGCGCACCTCCTGCGCGGGGAAAATCCCGAGAGCGTCGGCTTCTGGACCCCCAACCTCATCATCGGCCAGCTTCAGGATCTGGCGATTCGGCGGTACGAAGGGCAGCCCACCACGTCGGGCTTTATCGTCGTCTCGCACCCCGAGGCGTACCTGGAGCGGCAGGTCGCGCCGTCGCCCTACACGTTCGCGCCGTTTCCCGAGCACATTCCGCTGCACGAGAATTTTTTCGAAAAGGCCGCCTCGCACCGCTACATCGACGGGCGCAACGCCTTCTACCTGATCGACCGGCGCCTCGACGTGCGCGGCGTGCTGCGCGACACCGAACCCACCCGCTACGACAAGGTGGGGCGCGCGGCCAACGAGCACCTCGAACCGCTCCTGCAGGCAGACGCCTCGGAGGTGTGGGCCGGCTACGTCGGCAACAACGACGACGTGAACGTCGCCGTCACGCGCAGAAAGCACCTGCGCTGGCTGACCTCGCACTGGCACTTCGTCGACCAGCATCACCTCACCAACGCCCTCCACCAGCAGGGCCTGGCTTCTGGCGAAATCGACGAACTCGTGGCGATCATGCTGGCGGTCTCGGACCTGCGTCGCGGCACGCTCATCCTCATCCCCGACGACGAGGAGCACTTGCCGGAGCGCGCCGGCCACATCGACGACTCGCCGCTCGGGGAATCGCTCTACGAATCGCTGGTGGGGCGCAAGATGAGCGGCCTGCGCCGCGAGCGCTCGGCCATCGGGATGCTCACCTCCGACGGCATGACGACCATCGCCCGCTCGGGGCGCATCATGGGCTGCGGAAAAATCGTGCGTGTCGAGCGCATGAGTGAACACCAGCAGCGCGCCGGCGGCGGGCGCACGCAAGCGGCCATAGCCGCCTCGCGCTACGGGCTGGTCATCAAGATCTCGGAAGACGGGCTGATTTCGTTTTTCAAAGACGGGCGCGAGCAGATTCGCATTGTGTTTTAGCGGGCAGCGGTCCACTTTCGGCTTTCAATTTTCCGATTCGCTGATACCATTCGGCATTATGCTGCGTTCTCGCCCCGCCGCCCTCACCGTTCTGCTGTTCGCGATATTCGCCTCGGCGGCAGCCCACGCCCAGACCGCCCTGGTCGGCGGTACGCTCGTGCGCCCCGCGCAGGGCGACACGCTCGCGGGCGCGACGGTCGTCGTCGAGCCGAGCGGGCGCATCGCGGCGGTCGGTCCGTCCGATGAAATCGACGTGCCTGCCGGTGCGGAGCGCCTCGACGCGCGCGGCCAGTACGTCATGCCCGGCCTGATCGACAGTCACGTGCACTTCTTTCAGAGCGGCGGCCTCTACACGCGCCCCGACGCGCTGGACCTGCGCTTCGCCAAGCCCTACGAGCAAGAGCTTTCGGACATCAAGGCGCGTCTGCCCGCGACGCTGCGACGCTACCTGGCCAGCGGCATCACCGGCGTGGTGGACGCGGGCGGGCCGCGCTGGAATCTCGACGTGAGAGCGCAGGCCGAGCAGATGGCGCAGGCCCCGCGCGTGGGGGTTGCCGGGCCACTGATCTCGTCGGTCGCGCGGCCGAAGCTCGATTTGGGGGATCCGCCGATCCTGAAAGTCGAAACGCCCAGGGAGGCGCGCGAGGTGGCCCGGCGGCAGGCCGAGGCCAGGTTCGACATCATCAAGATCTGGTACATCGTGGGGCAGGGCCAGACGCCGGCGGATTTCCGTCCCGTCGCCGAGGCGGCCATCGAGACGGCGCACGAGGCAGGCCTGCCGGCAGCGGTGCACGCCACCGAGCTGGAGACGGCCCGCGCTGCCGTCGAAGCGGGCGCGGACGTGCTCGTCCACAGCGTCTTCGACCAGCCCGTGGACGAGGCCTTTACCCAGCTCCTGGTGGAGAACAACGTGATCTACATCCCGACGATCATGGTGCGCGAGCGCTACGGCGAGGTCTTCGCCGGGGCCTACGAGCCGACCGAGGCCGCGAAGCACCTCGGCAATGAGCAGGTCCTCGCCTCGCTGGACGACCTGGGCACCGAGGTGCCCGCCGACAGCCTGCCGCAACGGATGCGCGCGGCGCTCGGGCGCGACGTCGCCCCGGATGCCATTCCCCCGAGCCAGACGGCGATCAGCAACCTTCGGGCGCTCCACGACGCCGGCGTGCGCGTCGCCGCCGGCACCGACGCGGGCAACATCGGCACGCCGCACGGCCCGTCGCTCTTCTACGAAATGCAACTCATGCAGCAGGCGGGCCTTTCGCCGATGGAGGTGCTGGAAACCGCTACGCGCGGCGGCGCGGCCCTGATGGAGCGGGCGGGGGCGCCGAACGCCGACGCGCTGGGCCGCCTCCAGGCGGGCGCCCCGGCGGATCTGGTGGTCCTCCGCGAAAACCCGCTCGATGACCTGACGAATGCCGCTACCGCGACGCACGTCATTCGCGGCGGGCGCGTCTTCGACGCGAGCGAGCTAATCGGCGCTGCGAAGCGATAGGCGAAGCAGAGGAGGGACGAGCGTGTAACAATGTGCCGGGGGGCTGGTCGAGAAACCTGC
>PXTX01000053.1:13047-48039 GCA_003023275.1 Bacteroidetes bacterium SW_4_67_19 | reverse complement strand
TATATTCCCCATAGAATTGCTTTTCGTCGCTTTTCGGCTCGTTTCAGTGCAAAATGGGGTGTTGTTCTTTCACCCCATACAGAAGCCCGCAAACGCCATTTTGAGCGCCTGCGGACTGTTTTCGGGCAGTGCGAAAGGAGGGACTCGAACCCCCACGGGCAAACATGCCCACCAGGTCCTAAACCTGGCGCGTCTACCAATTCCGCCACTTTCGCTGATGCGCCCCGCTGGCCGCCGCGCGCCCCGGCGAACGAAGGCGTGAAAGCAGGCAGCGCGGCGGTTGTTTCGCCCGCGCGCTCACGCCCCGATCTCCTTGAGCTCCTCGGGGTCGCGCTTCAGGAGGCCCTGGCGCTTGTAGTAGATCATCGTCGTCTCGAGGGTCCCGTGGCGCATCCGGTCCTTCACTTCACTCACGTCCATCCCGGCGTTGAGCCACAGAAGCGCGGCGGTGTGCGTGAGGCTGTGGGGCGTGAGGCCGCGCCGCTTGATGCCGGCTTTCTCGAGGAGGTCGTTGATGCGGCTGCGCACCGAGCGCGTCTTGAGGCGTTGCCCGCGCGAGCGGTGCCCGTGGCTCACGAAGAGCGGGTCCTCGGGGGCGACCGTTGCCTCGCGGGCGTCGAGGGAGTCGTAGACGGCGCCGGCGGCCTTGTCGTCGAGGGGGACGCGCTCGTCTTTGACGGTGCGGCCCTTGCCCTGCACGCGCAGGAAGTGGCCCATCAGGGTCTGCTCCAGGTCGCCCTCGTCGGCGCGCACGATCTCGATTTCCGCCAGGCCGGCGTAGAGCATCAGGTAGACGCAGGCGCGGTCGCGGCAGGCCAGCGGCGTGCCCGTCCCCAGCACCTCTTCGAGCGCCTCGATGTCCGTCTCGGTGAGGATGGCGCGCGAGTGCGACTCGGGGCGGCGGTTGCCCTTCACGCCGGTGGCGGGGTTCTCCTCCAGCAGCCCCGCGTCCACGAGGTACTGGCAAAAGCGCCGCAGCGCGGTGAGGTACGTCGAGACGGTCGCCTGGCTGAGGCCGCGCTCCTCGGTGAGGTACTGCTTGTAGGCGCGCACGTCATCTTCGCGAAAGCGAAAGCGCCCCTTCTGCTGCACGAACCACTTCTGAAAGCCGTTCAGCGAGCGCCGATACGTGCCGATCGTCTCGTCGCTTTTGCCGTCGAGGTAGTCGTCGAGGAACTCCCCGATGCGGCGCCGCAGCTGGCCGAGCGAAAGCTCGAGCTCTTCCGGCTCGGCGCCGTCGTCCGGTGCGTCTTCGCTCCGGGGCGCATCCTCGCCGGCTGGGGACTCGTCGTCGGAGGGAGAAGCGGCAGACTCGGGCATGGCGGGACGACTTCGGTTCCTTTGCAGAAGCGCCGACAAGTTACGAACGGGCGCCGCTCGTTTTCAATAACGGACCGTTGGTGTGCGCGGGTGTCGAGGTGCAACCCGCTCGCCTACCCACCAGAACACGACAACACGCGAACACCCGCGCACCGTCAAATCTCGTCGTCCGCGCTGTGGGATTCGAGCGCGTCGGTGAAGGTCTGGAGGAAGCTCGCCCCCATCGCGCCGTCGATGATGCGGTGGTCGTAGCTGAGGCAGGCGTACATCATGTGGCGCACCGCGATGATGTCGCCCAGCTCGTCGTCTTCGATCACGACCGGGCGCTTTTTGATCGCGCCGGTGGCGAGGATGCCCACCTGCGGCTGGTTGATGATGGGCGTGCCCATGGTCGAGCCGAGCGAGCCGATGTTGGTCACCGTGAAGGTGCCGCCCTGCAGTTCGTCGGGCTGGAGGTCTTTCGAGCGTGTGCGCTCCGAGAGGTCCGCCGCCGTGCGCGCCAGCCCCACCAGGTTTTTCTCGTCGGCGTGGCGAATGACCGGCGCCATCAGCCCCTTCTTGCCGATGGCCACGGCGATGCCGACGTGGTAGTCTTTTTTGAGGATGATCTGGTCGCCGTCCACCGAGGCGTTGACGACGGGATGTTCGCGCAACGCCTCGACGGCGGCCTGCACGAAGAACGGCGTAAACGTGAGCTTGACGCCCTCGCGCTCCCGAAACGCTTCCTTCTGGTTCTCGCGCAGCTCCACGAGGCCGGTCACGTCCGCTTCGGCAAAGGAGGTGACGTGCGCCGACGTCTGCTTCGACCGAATCATGTGCTCGGCCGTGATCTGGCGCATCCGGTCCATCTCCTGGATCTCGACGCGCCCATCGTAGCCCTCGGCGCCGCCGGGCATGGGGGCGCGCGCGGCGTCGGCGTCGGGCTGGGGGGCGGAGGGCCGTTGCTGCTGGTGAGCGGGGCGATCTTCGCGCTGCGCTTCGGTCGCCTCCACCGGCTGCTCGCGGGCGGGGCGGCCTTCTTCGAGATAGGCCAGCACGTCTTCTTTGGTGACGCGCCCTTCGCGGCCGGAGCCGTCGAGCGCTTCGAGCTCCTGCATCGAGAGGCCCTCTTCCTCGGCGATGGAACGCACCAGCGGCGAGTAAAAGCGCCCGCTTTCGCCGCGTCGCTGAACGGCGCCGTCGCCACCGGCGGGGGGCGGCTGCGCGGCGGAGCCGTCGCCCCGGGACGGTTCGGATTGCGCCTCGGCCGGTTGCTGTTGCGGGGCGCCGTCGCCCGAAGGCGCGGTTTCTTCTTCGGGCGCAGCACGCGCTCCAGGAGTACGTGCTTCGCGGCGCTGCGCCCCTACGTCTGGTTCGTCATCGCCAGCGCTGGTATCGACGGGCGCGCCGGTTCCCACCAGCGCGATGGGGGTGCCCACCTCGACGGTCTCGCCTTCCTCGACGAGCTGCTCCTGGAGGGTGCCCTCGGCGGGGGACGGCACCTCGGTGTCCACCTTGTCGGTGCCGATCTCGAGGATGATCTCGTCCATCTCGATCTCGTCGCCGGGCTGTTTGTACCAGGCGATCACGGTGCCCTCGGTGATCGACTCGCCCATCTTGGGCATGACGATCTCGGTCGTTTCGCCGCCGCCAGGGGCTGGGGGCTGGCCGTCGCCCCCCGGTTCGTCTTGGGCCGCTGGTTCTTCCTCGGTCGCCGGTTCTTCCTCTGCGGCAGGAGTTTCTTCCTCGGCGGCAGGAGTGACGGGTTCTTCTTCTGCCTGCGCATCGCCGTCTTCGGACGAGGGCGCAACCGAGGGGGCCGCCCCATCACGTTGCGCCCCTGCGTCGTCTTCTGCTTTCGTGGGTTCCCCCGGTTCGGCGTGTTGCTGATCGTCGGTGGGGGCTTCGGCTTCGCTTTCTTCCTCGTCGCTTTCGCCGGAGGGGGGTTCGTCGCCGCCTCCGCCGCCCGCGGCTTCCGGCTCGGTTTCGACGGTGGCGATGGCGGTGCCCACCTCGACGGTCTCGCCTTCTTCGACGAGGTGCTCTTCGAGCACGCCCGCCGCCGGGGACGGGACTTCCGTGTCCACCTTGTCGGTGCCAATCTCCAGCAAGGTCTCGTCCATGTCGACCTCGTCGCCGGGCTGCTTGTGCCAGGCGATTACGGTACCCTCGGTGATCGACTCGCCCATCTTGGGCATTTCGACTTGCTCTTTCGCCATGACGGTCGTTGGGCGGATTCGTCAGAAGATAAAAAAAGCGCGCGCAGCCTCCAAGATAGGCCACGCGCGCCGGGAAAGAAAAGTTCTGTTCGGCAGAAATCCCGTGCGGGATTTCGACGATGGACGACGGACCGTGGACGGGGGTCGCCTGCTCCGCCGCGACCTTTTTCAGCCAGAGGGCGCTCGCTACCAGGGAGTGGGGCCGGCAACCGGCGTTCGGAACGCTGAAAACGTCCGAGGTTCGAACGCCCACCGTCCATCGTCTACCGTCCACCGTCCATATCCGCAGGGATCTAAAGCGCAATCAGGGGGGCGATCACCAGCGAGACGACGGCGATCAGCTTGATGAGGATGTTGAGGCTGGGGCCGGAGGTGTCCTTCAGCGGGTCGCCCACGGTGTCGCCCACGACGGAGGCTTTGTGCGCATCGGAGCCTTTGCCGTAGGTCTGGCCCTCGTGGGTAATCTCGGCCTCGATGCGCTTTTTGGCGTTGTCCCAGGCGCCGCCGGCGTTGGACTGGAAGATGGCGAAGAGCACGCCGCTGACGGTCACGCCCGCCAGCAGGCCGCCCAGCATGTCCGGGCTGTAAAAGCCGATGGCGACGGGCACGACGACCGCCATCACGCCCGGCAGCACCATCTCGCGCAGCGCCGATTTCCTCGAACTGCCGGCCCACCTCCACGATCATGTCGCCGGCCGCGCGGCCGACCGCGCCCATCGTCATGGCGCTGAAGACGTACGGCAGCATCGCCCCCAGCAGCAGCCCCGCCAGGATGTTCGGCTCGGCGACGTCGATGTCTTCGACGCCGGCCTGCTGCATGTAGGCGGCGAAGAGCGCCAGCGCCGTCAGCGCGGCCGAGCCGATGGCGAAGCCCTTGCCGATGGCGGCGGTGGTGTTGCCCACCGCGTCGAGCGTGTCGGTGCGCTCGCGCACCTCGGCGGGCAGCTCGGCCATCTCGGCGATGCCGCCGGCGTTGTCGCTGATGGGGCCGTAGGCGTCGACGGCCAGCTGGATGCCCGTCACCGAGAGCATCCCGACCGCCGCAATGGCGATGCCGTAGAGGCCCGCCTGCGAGAACGCCCCCATGATCGCCAGCGCCAGGATCACCGCCGGCAGGCCCGTGGAGTACATCCCCACGCCCAGCCCGCTGATGATGTTGGTCGCCGTGCCGGTGACGCTCTGGCGGCTGATGCCGGCGACCGGCTCGTTGTCGGTGGCGGTGTAGTACTCGGTCACGAGGCCGATAAGCAAGCCCGCCGCCAGGCCGAAGATCACCGCGAAGAAGACGCCCAGACTGGTGTAGTTGAAGGAGCCGACCGTCGCCGTCTCCGCGCTCCACTCGCCCGGCAGCATCCAGGTGATGATGAAGTAGGTGAGCACCAGCATCAGCCCCGCTGCGCCGAACTCGCCGATGTTGAGCGCGTGCTGCGGGTCCCCGTCTTCGTCGACGGTGACGAAGAGCGAGGCGACGATGGCCACCAGGATGCCGGTTCCCGCCAGCACCAGCGGCAGGAGCACCGCGGCGAACCCGTCGAACGGACCTCCGCTCAAGGCAGGCGCAAAGGCCGTTCCCAGCACCATCGCCCCGATGATCGAGCCGACGTAGCTCTCGAAGAGGTCCGCTCCCATGCCGGCCACGTCGCCGACGTTGTCGCCGACGTTGTCGGCGATGGTGGCGGGGTTGCGCGGGTCGTCCTCGGGAATGTCCTCGACGACCTTGCCGGCCAGGTCGGCCCCCACGTCGGCGGCTTTCGTGTAAATACCCCCACCCACGCGCGCGAAGAGCGCAATCGAAGAGGCTCCCATCGAGAAGCCGGTGATGACGCTGATGATTTTGACCATGTCCCAACCCGTGAAGGCGTTGAACAGGATGAACAGGCCCGTCAGCCCGATTACGCCGAGCCCGACGACGCAGAGCCCCATCACGAGCCCCCCGCTGAAGGCCACGTTCATCGCCGGGGCCAGCCCGGTGCGCGCGGAGTGGGTGGTGCGCACGTTCGCCTGCGTGGCCACGCGCATCCCGATGTAGCCGGCCAGCCCGCTGCAAAAGGCCCCCGCAATGAACGAGAGCGCGATCAGCCACGACGAGTTGGCCTGCCCACTGATGACGTTGATGACCGCCAGCACGGCCGCGACGACGAGCACGAAGATCACCAGCACGCGGTACTCGCGCCCCAGGAACGCCTGCGCGCCCTCGGCAATCGAGTCGGAGAGTTCTTTCATGCGCTCGGTGCCGGTTTCCTGGCGGCGCACCCAGGCGGCGCGGTAGAGCGCGTACGCCAGCGCCGCGACACCGCAGATGAGAACGAGATAGGGAAGGATCGTTGAACTCATGAGATCGGGAAAGGCGCCGGGGGCGCCGGTTTTTCTGAATGAAGCAAAAGAAGGCGGACGCTCGGCTCGCGCTCGCCCGCTTAGAGAAGGAGAAAGTCAGTCTGCCTGCATGGTAGCGATTAGAATGTAAAGGCGTGGAAAATATCGCCGGTCGGCCGCGTGCAGTGAGGGGCTTAACGCATAATTCGTTCGGCGCCTGGTCGAGGGGCGCGGGCGTAGCGCAGAGAAGGAGCGGCGTGGTTCCTATCTTGCCCGAGCGCGCCGTTGCCTTTCTTCCCGCCGTCTTCGCTCTCGTGTCCCATCGCTCGTTCCGCTTCGCGCTGCTGCTTGCTCTCCTTTGCACGGTGCTTCCGATGCAGCCCGCCGCCCGGGCGCAGGGCCTCGGCGCGCTCGGCGGGCGCAACCACCCCGAGCTGGACTGGCGCGTGGCCGAGACGGCGCACTTCGAGATCATCCACCCGCAGCGCCTGGACGGCATCGCGGCGAAGGCCGCCCCCATCGCCGAGGCCAGCTACGACGCCCTCGCGGCCAACCTGGGCGTGGAGCCGGAGGAGAAGTTCAAAATCTACCTCACCGACCAGGACGAAATCGCCAACGGCTACGCCGTGCCGCTGGGGGCGGGCTACACGCAGATCTGGGTCAACGTCAACGACTTCGCCAGTACGTGGACGGGCCGCACCAAGTGGCTGCGCAAGGTGATCGCCCACGAACTGGCGCACCTCTTCCACTACCGCGCCGCCGAGGCCGACCTCGGGCTCGTCGGGCAGCTCGTCGGCCTGCCGAGCTTCTGGGCCGAGGGCCTCGCCCAGTACGAAACCGAACGGTGGGACGCCCAGCGCGGCGACCGCTGGCTGCGAACCGCCGTCCTCGCCGATGCGCTCTCCTACGAGGACGGACGCTCGATTCGCAACGGGCGCCTGCGCTACGCCGTGGGCAACAGCCAGGTGCGTTACCTCGCCGCCACGCGCGGCGACTCGACCGTCAAAAAGATCCTCGCCCACCGCTCCGACGGCCTCTTCGGAATCGAGACCCACAGCTTCTCCGACGCCTTCGAAGCCGTTACCGGCGACGCCTACGACTCCTTTTACGACGACTGGCGCCGCCACGTCAACGTCTACTACAACAGCCTCGCCGGCCACCTCCCCGCCGCCGACTCGCTCGTGGCCGACTCGGTCGCCGTCCCGCTGGAGGGCACGCCGGGGCGCTTTCTCTACGACCTCCAGCCGTCGCCGAGCGACTCCTCGCGCATGGCGGTCCTCTCGGTGCGCTCGCCGACGCGCCCGGCGCGCCGCCTCTTCGTGCTGAACCGCGAAACCGGCGAAATTGAACCCGCCACCGAAGGCCCCGTCAAAGCGCCGGTGAGCTGGAGCCCCGGCGGGGAGCGTCTCGCCTTCGCCCGCACCACGCGCGGCGACCACGGCTCGCGCGTCAACGACCTCTTCGTGACCGACGCCGGCGAGGACCCCGACCTCGGCGACGCGCGCCGCCTCACCGACAGCCGCCACGCCTCCTCCCCCGCCTTTCGCCCCGGACGTCCCCAGCAGCTCGCCTTCGTGGGGTCGAAGGGACCCACGGCCAACGTCTTTCTGCTAAATTTGGAGACCGGCCGGGAGCGCCGGCTCACCGACTTCACCGGCGACGTGCAGATCAGCGCGCTCGACTGGCGTCCCGGCCGTCCCAGCGACACGCTCGCCCTCGCGCGCTTCACCGACGCCGGCGTGCGCGACATTGCGCTGCTGGACGTGCCCGGCGGGGAGGTCACCTCCATCACCGCGCCCCGACCGAAGGGAGGGGCCGACAGGTCATCCCCTCGCGGGGGACGTACGCTCCGGGGGGCGCCCGGCGAAGACCACCGCGTGCCCGTCTTTTCCCCCGACGGCGAGCAGCTGGCCTACACGACCCTTCGCGACGACGTGCCCAACGTCTTTGCCTACGACCTCTCCGACGAGACGCACCGGCGCGTGACGAACCTCGCCGAGGGGGCGACCGCCTACGGCTGGCTCCCCCCGACCGACTCGACGCGAACGCAATTTCCCGACGGACAACTCGCCGTCGTCACTGCCGAGGGCAAGGCTCGCGACCGCGCGCTGCTGCTGGACGCGACGCATACGGCGGCCGTCACGGGCGACACGGCCGCCACGGCGCCGCCCGGCTTTGCGGAGTGGACCACCACGCGCCCGCCGCGCGAGGTGCCTCGCCGGATCGCACCGGACGCCTCGCTCATCAATGAGCGCCGCGCGTATTCGTCTCTGAGAAATTTCGAGCACGTGATCTCCGGCGGGCTGCCGTACTACGCCGGCTCGCGCGGCTGGGGGATCGCCGCCGGCACCGTCTGGTTCGAGCCGCTCGGCAAGCACGCCCTCTACGGCGGCGGCGGGCTGGCGGTGGACGACCTGCGCAAAAGCTTCTTTTACGGCGAATACGTCAACAACCAGCTTCGCCCCGAGCTTTCGCTCAACGGCGAGCGCTTTCTACCGCAGGAATCGGAAGGCTACGGCGCGGGCGGGAGCGCCTTCGAGGAAACCGTCACCTCGCTCGAATTCGAGGCCGACTGGCCCGTGGACGCGTGGCCGCGCCCCTTTACCGAAACGGAACTGCAAACCGAGCTGGAGCTGGCCAATCACCAGCTTGCCGACACCACCGGCCTCGACCTGACGGGCACGGGGCTGGAGCCGCCGGAGGAGGGGCAGACGCTGCGCCTCGAAGTCGCGCTGGAGCGCAAGCACCTGGCGCCCTACGCGCACAACATCGTCCACCCGCTCGACGCGCACGGCTGGCGCGTCGAACTCATCGGCACGGCCCCGGTCTTTGGCGCCGACAGCCGCTTCCTTCGCGCCAACCTGGGGGCCTTTCAGGTGCTGCCGGGGCTCTTCGGGGACCAGCGCCTCTACTTCTACGGCCACGCGCAGGCGCAGGTCGGCGACCCGCTCGCGCAGAACTACCTCGGCTTCCGCCGCACCGACACCGAGCACTTCCGCCTGCCGCCGCTCTTCTACCTGAATCTGCCCGAAAACGAGCGCGTGCGCGGCTACCGCAGCTACGCCGTGGGCGACCGCGTGCTCTTCGGCACCGCCGAGTACCGTGTGCCCGTCGCCCCGGGGCTCGGCACCGAACTGCTGGGCCTGGTGCGCCTGGGGGCCACCAGCGCGGCGCTCTTCGCCGACGGGGGCCTCGTCTGGGACGGGACCGACCCCACCGCGCGGCGCCTCGGCGTGGGCGTGGAACTCAAGAACGAACTCGTCCTGCTCGGCGGCGCGCTGCGGCTCGGGCACGCCCTCGGCCTCGCCCAGCCGGCCGACCGGGTCGGCCAGTACGACGAATTCAACGAGGACTACCGGCTGTACTACCGCGTGCAGGCGGGGCTTCCGTTTTGAGAACGCAAAAACGATACGTTACACCTCCAGCGCAACTCCCGCCGACGGTGCGGGTGAAACGTATCCGTTTCCACATCTTCCGCCCGCCTGGTCCGATGCCCCCTTTCGCTCGCCCCGCCGCGCCGGTGCTGCTGCTGGCCCTTGCGCTGCTGCTGCCGGCCTGCTCCGTCCTCGAACGCACCACCGACGACGACGAGGACGACTCCGACCGCCCGCCGCCCGCCGAAGCACCGCCCGCCGAAGAGCCATCCGAAGGGGACGCCCCGCGCGAGGAACGCAAGCCGCGCACCGTGCAGGGCTTCCGCATCCAGATCCTCACGACCGAGGACCAGACCGCCGCCGAGCAACGCGCCGCCGAGGCCGAAGAGCAATGGGGCGCGCCCGTCGAGGTCGCCTGGAAAGCGCCCTACTACCGCGTGCGCGTCGGCGCCTTCGCCTCCCGCTCCGCCGCGCAACCGCGCCTCGAAGCCGTCCAGCAGCAGTACCCCGACGCCTTCCTCGTCCCCGACACCGTCACGATCTACCCGGAGTGATCCTCCAGCCCCGGGCATCCCATCGAAAATCGTCCATCGCCATCCGCCCATCGCGCCATGCACCTACTCTCCGCCGATGACACGCGCCAGCGCCTCGACGGCCTGGTGCACTTCGACACGCAGTCGTCCGCTGCCCGGGACGGCCTCGACCTCACCGTCGCCGCCGTCTTCGCCTTCACCGGGCCCGGCCAGCTCGACTTCGGCGGCGACGAAGAGCAACCCGCCGAGCGCCGGCGCCTCGACCCCGAAAAAGCCGACCCCGGCGACGACTACGGCTGGTGGGACCTCGAAGCCGGCACCTACGCCGTGCGCTTCAACGAATTGCTCGAACTGAGCGCCGGCCAGCTCGCGCTGCTGACCCCGCACGAGCGCCTGCTGCAGGCCGGCGCCCACCATCCCGTCTCGGGGTTGCGCGCCCCGCGCGAGGCAAGCGAAGCGATCGAAGCCGTGCTCAGCGTCGGCCGGGCGGGGCTGCACATCAAGGAAAACGCGCGCCTCTCGACGCTGCTGCTCTTCGAGGAAGGCGGGTAATTACCACATTCGACGGTCCATTGTGCATTTCACCGCATTCACTCCCGTAGAGACGCGAGATCGCGCGTCTACTACTCATGCTGGGCTTCCTCGCGCTGGGCTTCATCCCCGCTGAAAGAGGCATTATTTTGTATGGCAAAAAGCGGTGACACAGCGCTGTCACCGGGCGGTCGTATACTGCCCTGCACACGTTGATCTGCACGGCCCCGCCTTTGCCATGACCCGCCTTACCGAGAATCGCCCCGCTGACGCCTCCGCCCGCCGCCGCGACGGAGATCGTGCCGACCGCGCACATGAGCGCGAACGTCTCGCGTGCCGCGAGCACGCCGCTCGCTACCACGGCGGCCCCTCCCCGCGGGAGGCCACCGGCCCCGACGTGCCCGACGCGCCGGTGGAGGCGGTCCAGCGCCTGCCGGCACGCTCCGCTGCTCCGCACTACCGCGAGGCCGCGCTCTTCTACGATCCGCCCTACGTCACCGGGCGCGGCGAAGCGATCCAGGCGCTCTCCGACCGTCTGGGGCAGCAGCTCGTGCGCCACCTGGAGCCGACGTGCGGCCTGCACGGGGAGCGCGTGGCCCTCACGCCGCGCAACTGCTTCCGGCTCGACTTCCTCATCGAAACCGGCGACGACGCGAGCGACGTGACGCGCGCCGGCCTCTTGCTCGGCGAGCGTCCCGAGGCGGAGGGCGCGCCCGCGCTCTACGACGCGCTGGTCGTCGGCAGCGGGGCCGTGGACGTGCTCGTGCGCTTCGACCCGGAGGGACTGGAGGCGCACCTCGCCGACGCGCTCTTTTTGATGAGCGAGCGCGCGCCTACCCTTTTCGAACGCCCCGAGCGCCTGCGCGCCGAAACCTCGCAGGGGCCGTGGACGGGCGCTTTGCAGGGGCCGGAGGTGCGCATCTCCTATCCGCCCGAGCCGGTGGAGGTGCAGCCGGGCAAACTCCCCGAACGCCCGTCCGCACCGCCGGACCTGGTGATGCGCTGCCTCCGCGCCGACGCCCCCGGCGCCTGGGCCGAGGACTACCGCCGCGCCCTGCACCACTTCGATGTGCCCGAGCCGCAGCACCGCCCGCCCGAAGCGCCCGCGCGCCGCGCGGCGGCGTGAGAACGGCGGACGGCAGACGGCGGACGGCAGACAGCGGACGGCGGCCCGTTGGACTCGTCACGCATCACGAGTCACGCATCACGCATCACGAAGAAGCCGCGGACGGGACGCACGGGTCGCCCGGCGCGGCATTTTTCGAAGACCGGTCCGTCGTCGCCGGGAGCGTGCGCCAGCGTCACGTCGTCGCGGCCCGGCTCGTTGGGGTCGTAGATGCGGAGAGCCTCGCCGGCGGCGGCGTAGGCGAGCACCTGGTGGTTTTCCCAGAGGCGACGGAGGCGGCGCGTGTAGATGAGGCCCAGCGGCACGAGGCGGCCTTCATCAAGGCGACGTTGCGCCCGTTCGCGCTCGGGGCGCGTGCGGCGGGCGAGGTCTGCGTCCGGGCGGCGCGTCCACCGCGCGAAGCGCCACACCTCGGGGAAAAGCGGCGGCGGGCCGAGGCTGGCGACCTGGCGGCGCAGCAGGCGTCGGTAGAGCGGGGCACCCGGAGCGGGCGGCGTCTCGCCGTGCTGCGGCAGCGCCTCGCTGCGCTCGAAGGCGGCGCGCGCGGCTTGCACCATGCCGCCGCACAGGCCCCACGTCGCCGGCAGGCCCGCCGCTCTGAGCGCCGGCGCGAGGCCCAGCGGCGCGTCGAAGCGGTTGGCGAAGCGAAACCCGTGACGGCCGGGGCGGAAGGGCATGGCGTGCGGATCTTCGGCAGCGGACGGCAGCGCGTGATTCAGCTGCGTTGCCCTCCCACTCGCGCTCCCACGCTCACTTCTCCAGGCGCTCCTCCAAAAATGATAGCACGGCCTCCTCGGCGGGGTCGAAGCTGTCATCTCGGCCATTCTGGTTTTCGAGGTGAGCGCGGTAGGCGGGTAGGAACGCGCCGCTTTGGTAGTCTTCGAAGAGCGCTGGGTGGATGTAGTGCTGCCGGCAGACGGCCACCGTGTTGCCCAGCTTCTCGGCGACGGCTTTTACCACCTCTGTGAGCACGTCGTCGGCTTCCCGTTCATTGGGGGCGGGTCCACGCGCGTCGAGCCGGCGCGCGGCCTCGACGGTGCCGCCCCACGGGCGAAACTGCTTGGCGGTGAAGCGCTCGCCGGTAGTGGCCTTGAGGTAGGCGTTAACGTGATCGGCTTTTACGTCGTGCTTGGTGCCGTCCTCGTCGAAAAAGGCGAAGATCTCGTAGCCGGGCACCTCGCAGCACGCCTGCACCACCTGTGCGAGCGAGGGGTCGTCGAGGGCGATTTCGTGCTCCTGCCCGCTCTTGCCCGTAAAGGCGAACGTGCAGGCGCCTTGCTCGTCGAAGCAGGCGTGGCGCCGTCGCATCGTCGTGAGGCCGAAGGAGTTGTTGTCGCGGGCGTACTCGGCCCCGCCGATGCGGATGAGCGTGTCGTCGAGAAGGCGCACCACCAGCGCGAGCACCTTTGCGCGTGGCAGGCCCTCCATGCGCAGGTCGTGCGCGGTGCGGGCGCGAATCTCGGGAAGGGCGCGCCCGAAGTGCACGAGCCGGTCGAAGCGCGCGCGACGGCGCGTCTCCTGCCATTTCGGATGGTAGCGGTACTGCTTGCGCCCGGCCTCGTCGCGCCCGGTGGCCTGGAGGTGCCCCTCCGGTGACGGGCAGATCCACACGTCCGTCCAGGCCGGCGGGATGACCAGCTCCTCGATGCGCTTGCGCCGCGGATCGCCCTTCGGAATGTTTTCCCCCTCGGGCGTGAAGTAGGTGAAGCCCGTCCCGCGCTTTTCGCGGCGGATGCCCGGCGCGTCGTCGGAGACGTAGACGAGACCCGCCCGCTCGGCGGAGACCTGCGGGTCGAGCGCGTCGGTGTTCGGTTCGCTCACTTCGTTCGCGGTGTGTACGTGTAGATGGGTGTACGTGTGGACGTTCATACTTTCAAACGTCCATACTTTCAAACGTCCATACCTCCAAACGTCACTGCCACGCCGCCGGGGCCAGCGAGTCGGGGGCCACGACGCGCTCCCCGCGCGCCAACTCGAAGATCGCGTCCATCTCCTCCGGCGACAGCTCGAAGTCGAAGAGGTCGAAATTGCTGCGGCGGTGCTCCTCGGAGGACGCCTTCGGGATGGCGGCCACGTGATCTTGCTGCACCTGCCAGCGGAGGGCCACCTGCGCGGGATGTTTGCCGTGCGCCTCGGCGAGGGTGTCGAGCAAGTCGCTTTCCAACACCGCCCCGCGTGCCAGCGGGCTGTACGAGGTAAACAGCAGGTCGTGCCGGCGACACATCCCGATCAGTTCGCGCTGATCGAGAAACGGATGATATTCCACCTGGAGGGCAAAGAGCGGCGCGCGGTCGAGCGCCGCCTCCAGCAGGTCGGGGGTGAAGTTGCTCACCCCC
This sequence comes from Bacteroidetes bacterium SW_4_67_19, assembly GCA_003023275.1. Classification (GTDB taxonomy): domain Bacteria; phylum Bacteroidota; class Rhodothermia; order Rhodothermales; family Salinibacteraceae; genus QS-8-64-10. The sequence continues at coordinate 34,308 of PXTX01000053.1, read as the reverse complement.
AGGCGGTGGGCGCGGCCCTCGTCCTGTTGCGCGCGGAGCGCCTCCATCGTGCCATTCATCTCGAAGTCGCCGCTGGGCCAGTGCACGTAGAGCAGGTCCACGTAGTCGGTCTGGAGCTTGTCGAGGCTGCGCTCGACGCTGCGCGGCAAGTTTTCCGGCGCCAGGTTGGACGGCCACACCTTCGTGACGAGAAAGACGTCGTCGCGGTCTACGCCCGCGTCGGCGAGGGCGCGGCCCACGTCGTCTTCGTTTTCGTAGACCTGCGCCGTGTCGATGTGACGATAGCCGATCTCGAGCGCGTCGCGGACGGCCTCGTAGCAGTCCTCGCCGGTGATCTGCCAGGTGCCCAGCCCCAGCGCCGGCACGTCTTCGCCCTGTACGGTCTGGTAAGTCATGGTTTGTGTCGTTTTAGGCAATGAGGCGGATGCACAGTGCTCCTGCTTTGGTAATCGGTATGATAGCTCTTTTCACGGGAAGCGTGCGCGCCGAATCCGCGGCCACGGGTCGAGGCTATCATCAACTCATTTGAATGCCGATATACTTCACACCCCGTCGCAGGTTCGCCGGAGAACAGCCCCGTTACGATGCAGTAGCCCCGCGAGGCCCGGGCGAAAGGGGATCTGTTCTTTCGAGCGAAAACGCAGTGGCCCGCCCCCCATCGACCCCCTACCATCTCCCGCCCGCCTCGACGCCCATCTGCTCCTCCAGCCGGCTGCGCACCTCCTTCAGGCGCGTGTCCATCGCGTCGCTCAGCGCCACCGGGTACGGCTCCTCGACCCGCTCCAGCGCGCGCAGGCGCTCCGGCAATGCGCCGACCGCCTCTTCGGCGTACGCGCGCGTCTCCTCGACTGGCTTCTTTTGGCCCGCCTCCGTGCGCTCGCCGCCCGCCATCACGTGTTGCAGGAGCGGACGCCCGCTCGGTTGGTCCTCCTCGGCCGTGGCGATCACGTCGCGCGCGACCGTTCCGTCTTCCGAAAAGCGGTACACCTGCTTGCGTCCCGGCAGGTTGGACTTCGCCGAGGAGAGCTTCATGCGAGGCGTTCCGGCGTAGCCGCACAGCTTGTAGGCGCTGTCGAGGCCCGGCTGGTCGGCGACGACGCCCAAGCTCGTCCCCACGCCGAACCCGTCGATGGGCGCCCCGCTCGCCAGCAGCTTCTGAATCTCGAACTCGTCGAGTTTCCCGCTGGCGAAGAGCTGCACGTCCTCCAGGCCCGCCTCGTCGAGCATCGCGCGCGTTTCCTTCGCCAGCGCGCCGAGGTCGCCGCTGTCCAGCCGCAGCGCCCCAATGCGAAAGTCGTCGCCGCGCTCCTCGGCCAACTGGATGACCTTGCGCACCCCTTCGAGCGTGTCGTAGGTGTCCACCAGCAGCGTCGTTGCGGGGAAGACGTCCGAGAAGTGGCGAAAGGCGCCCAGCTCGCTGTCGTGCGCCTCGACGTAGCTGTGCGCCATCGTGCCGGTGATCGGAAGCGCGTAGCGTTGGCCGGCGCGCACGTTGCTGGTGGCGTCGACGCCGGCGACGTACATGGCGCGCGCGCCGGCGAGCGCGGCGTCGGCGCCGTGGGTGCGGCGCGCGCCGAAGTCGGCCACCGTAGCGCCCGAGGCGGCGTCTTTGACGCGCCGCGCCTTGGTGGCCACGTTGGTCTGGAAGGTGATCTGGTTGAGGAGGAACGTCTCGACGACCTGCGCCTCCGGCAGCGGGGCGACGATCTCGAGGAGCGGCTCGTCGGCAAAGACGGGCGTGCCCTCCGGCACGGCGTGCACGTCGCCGGTGAAGGAGAAGTCCGCCAGGTAGTCGAGCACATCTGTGCCGAAGCCCTCCTGGGCGGCGAGGTAGTCGAGGGCGTCGTCAGAAAAGTGCGCCTCTTCGAGAAACGCCAGCGCCTGTTCGAGCCCGCAGGCCATGAGGAAATTCCGCGCGCCCAGGTCGCGCACGAACAGGCTAAACACCGCCTCCTCGGTCATCCCTTCGCGGAGGTAGGACCGAAGCATGGTGAGTTGGTACAGGTCGGTAAAGAGCGCGTCGCCGGGCGAAGCGCCAGTCGTCGAAGCGTTGCTCATGAAGGCGGGAAGCAGATTTCAGCGAACGGCAGCGGGGGCTACCAAATATACACATGGGCGCAGACGTTTTCAGGGGTTCTCCTGTGCGCTTGCGAGACGGATTCGTGGCACGTGCAACGGGGCGCGTGTCACGTTCGACGCGCATCATGTTGAACAGGCAATTGCCGAGGCCGCGCTATGATGTCCTTTTTGCTGCCGGATGTTCGGCCGCTGCTCGACATTCAGCCGCTCTGGCATATTCGCGAGCCGTTCAGCACGCTCAGCCACCTGGCGGGCGCGCTTTTGTCGCTGGTCGCCACCGTCGCGCTAACGCGGCGCGCCCGGAAGCGCGGCCTGGGGCGCTGGGGCGTGCGCCGCATGGTCGCCTACGGGCTGACGCTGGTGTTCGTCTTTGGGGCCTCGACGGCCTTTCACTTTCCCATCTGGGCCCCGAACGAACTGGTGCTGCTCAAAAAGCTCGACCACGCGGCCATCTTTCTCACCATCGCTGGGACGAGCACGGCCATCTACGGCGCGGTGCGCCGGCGCTGGACGACCTACCTCACCATTGCCATGTGGGTGCTGACGGTCGCCGGCGGCGCGCTCAAGATGCTCGTCTGGCCGATGCCGCTGTGGCTGACGGCCGCCCTCTACCTGACGCTCGGCTGGATGGCCGCCTCCGGCCTCCTGGCGCTCATGGGCCGCATGGACCCCGTGCACAAGCGCCTCCTCTTCGGCGGGGTCGCCTCCTTCACGGTCGGCGCCGTCGTGTTCGCCACGAAGTGGCCGATCCTGTGGCAGGGCGTCGTGGAGGCGCACGAGCTGTTTCACGTGTTCGTGCTGGCCGGGGCCGCGCTCTTTTTCGCCTTCGTCTACCGCTTCTGCACCCACCCCGACTTGTTCGACCTCGGCGCCAGCGGCGCGGTGGAAAGTTGAAGGGGAAAGGGGGAAAGGGGAAGGTTCCTCCAACTCCAACCCCCAAACCCGCGCCCCGAACGGAGTGAGCGCCCCGAACGAAGGGAAGGGCCCCCTGCGGGTCATGCCCTTGTGGTAGAAGTGCTCCCGGGGCGAAACCCCACCCCCGAAACCGCCACGTCAATTCATCCTCGGGTCGTCGGGGAAGTTCGACAGAAGCGCGTACTCCCCGCCCATGCGCCGCATGACCAGGCGCCAGAAGGCGTCGAGGCTTTCGGGAAAGATCAACTCCGCGTCGGCGTCGGCGAGGATCCAGCCGTCCTGGTCGAGTTCGGCGCGCAGCTGGCCGACGCCCCAGCCGGCGTAGCCGACGAAAAAGCGCAGGCTCCGGGGGGTGGCCGCGCCGCTGGCCAGCAGCGTTTTCACGTCCTCGAAGTCGCCGCCCCACCAGACGTCCTCGGCGATCTCGATGGCGCCGGGAAGGGCCTCGGGGTGGCGATGCAGGTAGTGCAGCGTCTCGGGTTGCACCGGGCCGCCCAGCGCCAGCTCGAAGTCGTCCCCGTGCAGGCGCGCCGCCGGCTCGCCCAGGTCGACCACGTCGCTGACGGAGAGGTCCTGCTCCAGCGGCCGCCCCAGCGACAGGCCGAAGCTGCCCTCGGTGGCGCTGTGATCGCAGAGAAGCACCACGCTGCGGCGAAAGTGGGGGTCCCCCAGCGTCGGCGGGGCGACCAGGAGCGTGCCGGGCGCCAAATCGAGATCGTCGGGCATTCTGGGTGCGGGAGTGTGGGAGTGCGGGAGTGTGGGAGTGCGGGAGTGCGGGGGTGCTCGCCTGGCCGGCGCGCCCGTTGACCGAAAAAACGTTCCCCCTGCAACTTTCCAGCTGCAACTTTCCACCTTCCCCCCTAAAGGTAGTCCCCGACCCAGACGTCCAGTTCGTCGACGTGTAGCCGCCCAGCACCAGGTAGACGAGCCAGGTGTTGTTGGGGGCAAACTGGCCGCGCTGATAGAAGGCCCCCACCACGAGGTAGCCCAGCGCCAGATAGCCGATCATCGTCAGGGTGCGCAGCCACGGCAGGCCCAGCCGCCCCAGCGCGCGCCGCAGGAAAAACAAGAGCGCGCCCACTTCCATCCAGGCCCCCACCGAGGCTCCCGCAGCCAGCCCTACGGCGCCGAGGTAGAGCGCCGAGTCGCCCGTGCGCGTGAAGAATGGGACGGCCTGCTGGACGGTGAACTGGTCGAGCCAGAACATCACCGGGTAGGCCACCGCCACCGAGACGGCGATGCGCAACGCGGCCATGATCGCGGGCGTCTTGGTGTCGCTCAGCGCGTAGAAGGAGTTCTGCAGCAGGCGCGAGACGGCCGTGGCCGCGATGCCGAGCGTGTCGTGTAGCCGCCCAGCACCAGGTAGACGAGCCAGGTGTTGTTGGGGGCAAACTGGCCGCGCTGATAGAAGGCCCCCACCACGAGGTAGCCCAGCGCCAGGTAGCCGATCATCGTCGGCACGATCATCAGCATCATCTGGCGCATCGAGCGGTTGACGCGCCGCAGAAAGGGATCGGCGTTCTCCGACTTCAGACGCGAGAGCTCCGGCAGCTCCGAGGCCGCCACCGAGAGGCCGAACAGGCTGATGGGCAAGAGGTAGAGCGTCTGGGCGTAGCGCAGCGAGCTGAGGGCCCCGGCGGCGATGAGGGAGGCGAGCACCTGGTCGAGGAAGGCGGAGAGCTGGTACACGCCGCGCCCGGCAATGACGGGGCCGGCGGCGTAGATCGCTTCGCGCACGCCTTCGATCTTCGTCGAGAGCGAAAAGCGAAAGCCTTTCATGACCTTCGCCATCAGCGGCAGCTGCACCAGAAACTGCAAGACGCCCCCGGCCAGCGCCCCGAAGCAGGCGGCAAAGAGCAGGTTCGTCACCGTCGCGTCGGCGACCGCATCGGTAATGCTGAGCGGGTTGCCCATAACGTAAAAGGCCGTCCCGAAGAGCCCGCCGATGATGGCGATGTTCCAGAGCACCGGCGCCACGTAGGGCAAAAAGAAGCGCCGGTGGCTGTTCAAGACCCCCAGCGCCCAAGCCGAAAGCACCAGCACGCCCGTCATGGGAAAGATGACCTGCACCGTTCGCACCGTCAGCACGTGCCGGTTGACGGGCAGCTCGCCGGCGGCCACCTTCGCCGCGTCGTCTGCGAAGCCGGGCGCCAGGACCGTCACGATGGGATCGGCCAGGAGGACGCCCAGCAGGCAGAGCCCGCTTACCAGCGCCAGCAAAAGCCCGAAGATCGCCCCGGCGAAGCGCCCGGCCTCGCGCTCGCGCCCCTCCTCGATCATGCGGCTGTAAATAGGAATAAACGCCGCCGAGAGCGTCCCCTCGCCCAGCAGATTCTGGAGCAGGTTGGGGATGCGAAAGGCCGTCTGGAGCACGTCCGCGTGCGCGCCGACGCCGAAGAAGTGCGAGAAGGTCCCCTCGCGGATCAGGCCCGTGATTTTGCTGGAGAAGATGCCCGTCGCCACCGTCGAGGCGGAGCTTTCGCGCTCTCCCGCAGGCGCCGATCCCTGCTGGGGAGCAGCCGCCTCGGCGGGGGGGGAGCCGCCGGACGGCGCTTCGGCCTCGCCGGGCGGAGTGCCGGTGTCCGCGTCGCCGGGGGCAGACTGCTCGGGAAGAGACTCGTCGTCGGGAGACATGCCGCCGGAAGAGAAAAGAAGAGCGCCGCCGCAGGGAAAAGGCCGCTTTTAGGGACAAGGCCGCTTTTGCAGAATCCTGCTGACGGGAACATGCAGGGCAGCAGGCCAGCAGCCTCCAACTACGCACAGAGCCGCCCCCCTGTGCAAGCGCGGGGCAGCAAAGACGCCGTATCGAGCAACATTTTTACGCGAAAGGCTTTTTGTGGGCGCTCGTTTGTCGTTTAGATTGGTTGCAAATAGATTGGGGGCAAACGCACTCTTTCTCTCCCCCGCCTCGACGTACCGCATGACCCGTTTTCGCTGGCGAAGCGCGCGCTTCGCCCCGCCGCTTTTCGCTGCCCTGATCGCCGCCGCGTTCCTGCTCGCCGTCCCCGCTCGTGCGCAGCAGACGGGCCGCGACGTCGGGGTCGACGGGCCGCTTCGCTCCGGCCCCATGGTAGGGCACGGCACGCACCGCACCACCGCGCTCTGGCTCCAGACCGACGGCCCGGCGCGCGTGCGCATCCGCTACTGGCACGCCGCGACCCCCGACAGCACGCTCGCCACGCCGGTGCGGCGGATGCAAAAAGAAAACGACTTCGCCCGCACCTTTCACCTGACCGACCTGGAGCCGGGCCAGACCTACGCCTACGCGGTGAAGATCGACGGCGAGACCATCCAGCGCCCCTATCCGCTGCGCTTCGAGACGGAAGCGCTGTGGCAGTACCGCCGCGACCCGCCGGCCTTCACGGTGGCCTTCGGCTCGTGCAATTACGTCAACGACCCGCGCTTCGACCGCCCCGGCGATCCCTACGGCGGCGGCTACCGCATCTTCGAAGAAATCGCCCGGCTGGACCCGCGCCTGATGCTGTGGCTCGGCGACAACGTCTATTACCGCACCGGCGACTTCGACGCCCCGCTGGTGATGGGCGACCGCTATGCCCGCACGCGCGCCATCCCCGAGATGCAGCCCCTGCTGGCGACGGCGCATCACTACGCCACCTGGGACGACCACGACTACGGCCCCAACAACGCGAACCGCTCCTACCATCTGAAAGAAACCTCGCTGGAGGTGTTCAAACGCTACTGGGCCAACCCCAGCTACGGCCTGCCGTCCGAGCCGGGCGTCTTTACGCAGTTCAGCTGGAACGGCGTCGACTTCTTTCTACTGGACGACCGCTACCATCGCTCTCCCAACTCCGCCCCGCGCGAGGCGGACAAGACCATGTGGGGCGACGACCAGCTCCAGTGGCTCATCGACGCGCTCACGACCAGCGAGGCCGCCTTCAAGGTCGTGGCCAACGGGGGGCAGATCCTCAACCGCTTCGACCGCTACGAAACGCTCGCGCGCTTCCCCCAGGACTACGAGCGCCTGATGAACGCTATCGAAGAGCGCGAGATCGAGGGGGTGGTCTTCCTCAGCGGCGACCGCCACCACACCGAGCTTTTGCGAACACAGCGAGAGGGCGCGTACCCGCTCTACGACTTTACCAACTCGCCGCTGACTGCGGGCGTGGGCAACGTGCGCGAAGGCCCCGAGGCCGAGAACCCGCTGCGCGTGGACGGCACGCTCGTCGTCGAGCGCAACTTCGGCACGCTCACCTTTCGCGGTCCCCGCGACGACCGCCGCCTGGTGATGCGCACCTACGACGCGGGCGGGAAGCTACGCTGGGAGCGCACCGTGGAGGCAAATGACCTGACGGTGGAGTGAGACGGGATGCGTGTTGCGTGATGCGTGTTGCATGATGCGTGAGGTTGCTTGCTACAGTCGTCGAAAGAAGATTCGGGGCAGCATCTTTGGCCGATGGACGTCGCCAGTAAATCAGAGCGCGAGCGAATCGGTCTGGCTTCAATCACGCGTCACGAATCACGCCCCCCCGGCGTGCGCGGCGACGGGTACGTGCCCAGGACGCGAATATCGCGCGCCTCGTCGCGCAGGTCGTCCAGTGCGGCGGCGACCTCGTCGGAGGCGGCGTGGCCTTCGATGTCGAGAAAGAAGCGGTAGGTCCACGGGCGGTGCAGCTGCGGGCGCGACTCCAGCTTGGTAGCGTTGACCCCGTGGGCGGCCAGCGCGCCGAGGCACTGCACCAGCGCGCCGTCCTCGTTGCGCGTCGAGAAGACGAGCGACGTCTTGCAGGGCAGGCGCTCGTCGCACTGAATGGCCTCCCGCGCAATGACCATCCAGCGCGTGTAGTTTTCCGGCTGGTTGGCGATGTCGTCTTCGAGCACGTGCAGGCCGTGGCGCTCGGCGGCGTGGCGGCTGGCGATGGCGCCCTGCGCCGGGTCGTCGTCGTCGCGCACCTTCTTGGCCGCCAGCGCCGTGTCGAGGTACGTCTGCGGCGCGGGACCGTCCAGCGAGGCCAGAAAGTCGCTGCACTGCGCGATGGCCTGCGGGTGCGAGTAGATGTGCTCCAGCGAACGGGTCGGCACCGCCTCCGGCCCCATCAGGCAGTGGCGGATGGGCAGCACCTCCTCACCGACCACGTGCAGCTGGCGATCGGCCAAAAGGTCGTACGTCTCGTTGATCGAGCCGGCGGTCGTGTTTTCGACCGGCAGTATGGCGTAGCGCGCTTCGCCCTGCTCGACGGCCTCGACGGCTTCCTTGAACGTCTGGTAGCCCCGGCAGGTGAGCGCCTCGGCGTACGCGCCAAAGTGATTCTCGGCGGCGAGGTGGCTGTAGGCGCCGTCCGACCCCTGATAGGCCACGACCAGTTCCTCGGCGGCGGCACGGTCGGGGTTCTGCGCCTCGAGCAGGTGGTCGACCTGGTGGCGCACGGAGTGGGCGAAGATGCGCTCGTAGAGGTCGGAGACGAGCGAAGGGGGCAACCCGGCCTCGCGCGCCTTCTCGCGGAGGCGGTCGAGGATTTCCGCCTCGCGCTCCGGGTCGTGCACGTCCGCGGGGCGGTCAGTGCCCGCTTTGTCATTGCTCGCTTTGGCAGTGGCGACCTCGTCGATGAGTTCCTGGCGGTCGGCGAGCGCTTCGATGAGCTGGCGGTCGATCGCGTCGAGGCGCTCGCGCGTGCTTTGCAGATCGCTGGACATGGGAAAGGGCGGATGGATGGGAAGAGAACACGTCCCACCGTCAGTCGAAGCCCGGCGGCGCACGAAAAATCCCGCCGGGGCGTCGAGGCGCCGGCGGGAGCAGAGGAGGACGAAACGTCGCTTCGCTCTTATCTCCCGCCGGGCCGCGTAAACGCAAAATACGCAGATTTGACAAAACGGGCGAAACGATACGACAGCCCCGTACGGCCGGAGCCGGCGAGGAGCGCACCGAAACGGAAGTGAGCAAGTCGCATGGTTTTTATATAAAAGGGGAAAGCCGCGTTCGTCCACCCCGGCGGCGTTAAGAAAACGAGAAGAGCAAAACGCCGGGCGTTCCTTTTTTCATCCAGCGGCGAACTCCACGACAGCGATCAGCACCGTGATGATCGTGCCGAACAGCGCAATCGTGCCAATCGTCCAGCGCGTTTGCACGCGCATCGCTTCGTTCATCGCGTCGAAGCGTTCGTTCATCGCGTCGATGCGCTCGTTCGTTTTGTCGATGCGTTCGTTCGTCGTCTCGAAGCGCTTGTCGAACTGCGTGCTCTGCTGGTCGAGGCGCTCGTCGAGGCGCGCGTTCATCGCGTCGAAGCGCTCGTTCATCGCGTCGAAGCGCTCGTTCATCTCGCGACGCAAATCGCCGATCTCGCGGCGCTGGTGGCTCACTTCCTCACCGAGGTGGTCGAGATGCTCTTCGACGCGGTCGAGCCGGCCGAGTACTTCGCGCCACTCCTCGCGCGAGACGGTGCGCTGCTCGAACGTCTCGTCGAGCACGCGGGCGACCTCGTCGGCGACCTCATCGCCCCAGGCGTTGCGCACGACGGGAGAAAAGGTGATCGGCATGGCAGGCGAGCGGTCGTGGCGAGACGAAACGCGGCGATCATACCCGCCCGCTCTGCAACGAGTTTCTGCAAAGGAGGACCTTCACGAGGGAACCGTTGTCCGGTGAGGACAGGCATGTCATTAATAAATTGTTCATACTTGAGCGTTTGCAAGTGCCCCCGTGCGGCGGCTATTCTCAAAATTGCTATGAGCAAGCGCCTCCACACGACGACCGCTCCGAACGGCACAGGCCGTCCCGTGCAGGGACACCTCGGCCCGGTGGGGGTCAATCTGAATCCGGCGTCGAATCTGAATAATGGTTCGTCGAATAATCGCGCGTTCTCGCGTGCCGGTGACTCGTAACGAGAGGCTGCTTTCCCATAGCTTTCTTCACAGCGTGCCCGCCGGCCGACGCCGGTGGGTTTTCCTGTTTTGGGACGAACCGCAGCCGGCGTTCGGGCGAGGACGGGCCTTTTCTCTCAACCTCAACCTCCTCCCGAACCATGGAGACCACCATCACTCCCCCGACGCTCGCCGACGACTACACGCCCGTTCTGGACCTGCGCGAGACGCAGGAAGCGCTCACGCTCGCGAAGAGCGCCTTCGAGCGCGAGCTGACCGAACGGCTCGACCTGCAATCCTTCTACGCGCCCTGGGCGCTGCGCAAGGGCACCGGCCTGCAAGACGACCTGGCCGGCACCCAGGAGCCGGTCGGCTTCACCGCGCAGTTCGACGGACGCGACTACGAAATCGTCCACAGTCTCGCGAAGTGGAAGCGCCAGCAGCTGCATCGCTACGACCTCCCGGTCGGGCGCGGCATTCTCGCCGAGCTGCGCGCCATCCGCAAAGACGAAGCCGTCGACGCGACGCGCAGCATCCACGTCGACCAGTGGGACTGGGAGCGCGTGCTGACCGCCGACCAGCGCACCCTGGCGCACCTCCAGGAGATCGTCAGCCGCATCTACGCCGCGCTCCGCACCGCCATCGACGACGTGACGGGCGCCTTTCCCGCCCTCGGGGACGACGGCGGCCCCGGCGGCGGCCGACTGCCCGACGAGATCCCGTTCGTCCACACCGAGGAACTGGAGCGCCTCATGCCCGAGCTCTCGCCCGAGGAGCGTGAGGAAGAACTGGCCCGCCAGGAAGGCGCGGCCTTCGTGCTGGGCATCGGGCATCCGCTTCCGCAGAGCGGCGAGCCGCACGACCTGCGCGCCGTCGATTACGACGACTGGGTGACGCCCACCGAGAAAGGCCCCGGCCTCAACGGCGACATCATCGTATGGGACGACGTGCGCGAGACCGCTCTGGAGCTCTCCTCGATGGGCATCCGCGTCGACGCCGAGGCGCTGGCCGAGCAGATGGAGATCGTCGGACGCGACGAAGACGACACGTTGCCCTACCGCGAGCGCATCCTCGACGGGACGCTTCCGCTCTCGGTGGGCGGCGGCATCGGGCAGTCGCGCGTGGCGATGTTTCTGCTCAAGAAGGCCCACATCGGCGAGGTCCAGCCGAGCGCCTGGCCCGACGAGACGGTCGAGGCGATGCAAGAGCGCGGCGTGCCGCTGCTGTAAGCCAAGCGTTTGCGTTGGTCGGCCGGCGTCGTCTCCTTGCACGGGGCGGCGCCGGTCGTGGTACAACCCCGAAAAAAGGGGTCATCCCGAACGGTCGTTCAACGCGTTTCCGAGTGAACGCTTCTTGACCAAATGACAAGACGGTCTTATTCGCCTCGAAAGGCGTCTCCAGCAACATACTATGACATGCCGGGAAAGGGATTTTTCAAAAAACAATATAAACTGTACAGCAGTGAGCGCCGTTTTATTTTTGCTAACCAGCCAAACCAGCTAACCAGCATGGAACCGGAGGAGCTGACGCCGGAGGGGTTGGTGCGCGCGTACTGCGCCGGGATTTTCCCAATGGGCGACGACACGCAGACGGGGGTGGTGCGCTGGTACGCGCCCGACCCGCGCGGCCTCCTGCCGCTCGGGCGAGGTTTTCACGTCCCCTCCAGCCTCGCCCGGATCGTTCGTCAGGAACGCTTTCGCGTGACCGCTGACCGCGCCTTCGACCGCGTCATCGCCGCCTGCGCCGACCGCGAGCGCACCTGGATCACGCCGCGCATCCAGCGGGCCTATCGGGCGCTCCACCGCGCCGGCAAGGCCCACAGCGTCGAAGCCTGGACCGACGAGGGAGAACTGGCCGGCGGGCTGTACGGGGTGGCGCTGGGCGGCGCCTTCTTTGGCGAGTCCATGTTTTTTCGGAAGTCCAACGCCTCGAAGGTGGCGCTCGTGCACCTGGTGCGCCGGCTGCGGCGGCGCGGCTACCGGCTCCTGGACACGCAGTATTCGAATCCGCATCTCGAACAGTTTGGCGCGGTCGAGATTCCGCGTGAGGAGTACCAGCGCCGCCTGGCCCGGGCTCTCCGCGCCGACGTGACGTGGGGCAACCCGGCGGCGGGCGACTCGGTGGGGGAAACAGATCCTGTGGGGGAAACAGATCCTGTGGGGGAAACAGATCCTCCCCCCGAGGCGTCTTTGCAGGCGGACGGCGGACGGTAGACGGCGGTCGCCCCAACCGATGATATCGCTCCAGAAAAGTACGCTAACGATTCCGGCGGCGACGACGAACGGACGACGATAAGACGATACCCGCGACCCGAACGTCCGTCGTCCACGGTTCCTCGTCCACGGTCCGTCATCGGTCGGCAAACGTCGTTTCGCTGACCTGCTCGAGACCCCTCCACGGTCTACCATCTCCCATCCACCAGTCCACGTGAACGCTTTCCTCGCGCGTCGCCGCCTCGTCCTTGTCTTCGCCTTGCTGCTGGCGAGTGCCGCCGCCGCCGGATGCACCGGCGACGCGCAGTCCCCTACGGCGGGCGACTCCACTGCCGCACCGTCGCCCGCCGCCCCGACGATGCCGCCGCCCGATTCGGTCACGGTGGCCGACATTCCCCCCGACGACGTCACGAACGAGCGCTTTCGGCGTGTGATGCACTTTGCGCGCCGCGCGAACCTGGCCGAGCGCCCCCCCGGCCAGGCCATCCAGGCGCTGGGGCGGTACTTCCTCGGGCGCCCCTACCTCGTGGGGCCGCTCGACCAGACGCTCGACCAGAACCCGCCCGAGCAGCTCGTCTGCCGGCTCGACGGCTTCGACTGCTTCACCTTCGACGAAGCCGTGCTGGCGCTGGTGCGCACGGTCGACGACGGCAGCTATTCCTACGACAAGTATAAAGACTACACGCGCCGGCTGCGCTACCGCAACGGCGAGATCGGCTACTGCAACCGCCAGCACTATTACACCGCCTTCGTCAAGCAAGCCGAGGAGCAGGGCGTCTTGAAAAACATTACCCGGCAGATCGGCGGGCGGCGCAACCCGGACAAGCGCTACGGCTTCATGAGCGCTCACCGCGGCGAGTACCCGCAGCTCGAAAGCGACAGCCTGTACCTGTGCATTCAGCAGGTCGAGAAGCGGCTCAACCGCACGATGGACTACTACTACGTCCCGCAGGACAGCATTCGGGCGGTCTACGGCAAGCTGAAGGCCGGCGACCTCATTTCCACCGCCACGGACATCGACGGGCTCGACGTGACGCACACCGGCCTCGTCTACAAAAAGGCCGACACGACCGGCCTGTTGCACGCCTCCACCAGCGGCGGCGTCAAAATCTCGCCCGACCTCCAGCGCTACGTGCAGGGCGTCGACAGCCAGATCGGCATCATTGTTGCACGCCCGGTCTTCGGCGAAGGCGAAAGCGAAAGCGCCAGCGCGAGCGGCACGCGCTGACTGATGGCCCGATTGTGCGCACGTGCAGAACGCGGAAAGAACCCGGCGTGACTCATCGAATACCTGCGCACGTCTTGAGGGGCGCGCCTGCGCTCCGTAGCTTGCCGAACGATCCCGAAACCCCAAACCCGAGACGAGCGAAGCGCCCCGAAGGAAGTACTCCTGGGGTGCGACTCGCGCCAGTAACCCCCCAAACCGAATGCTTTCACTTCGGCGCATCGGCGTGCTTACCAGCGGCGGCGACGCTCCCGGCATGAACGCCTGCGTGCGCGCCGTCGTGCGCACGGCCATCGCGCACGATCTGGAGGTGCGCGGCATCCGGCGCGGCTTCGAGGGCCTCGTCGAGGGGGATTTCGTGGAAATGGACGGGCGCTCGGTCTCGAACATCGTGCAGACGGGCGGGACGATCCTCAAAAGCGCGCGCTGCCCGCGTTTTCGGGAGGAGGAAGGCCGCGCCGAAGCGGCCCGCCAGGTCGAGGAGGCCGACATCGACGCGCTCGTCGCCATCGGCGGGGACGGCACCTTCAGCGGCGCGCAGCGATCATCGGCTGCCCCGGCACCATCGACAACGACCTCTTCGGCACCGACGAGACCATCGGCTACGACTCGGCGCTGAACACGGCCATCGAGAACATCGACCGCATCCGCGACACCGCCGACGCGCACGACCGCCTCTTTCTGGTGGAGGTGATGGGCCGCGACGCCGGCTTCATTGCGCTCAACAGCGGCATCGGCGGCGGGGCCGAGCTGATCCTCATCCCCGAGACGCTCACCGAGATCAGCGACGTCAAGGAGCGCATCCACTCGCTGATGACCGCGCAGACGCGCTCCTCCATCGTCGTCGTGGCCGAGGGCGCCAGCGGCGTGAGCGGCGCGGCGCACCTCAAGGACGAGCTTCGGTCGGATTCCTCCTTCGACGAGATCGACCTGCGCGTGTGCATTCTCGGTCACACGCAGCGCGGCGGCCCGCCTACCGCGCGCGACCGCGTGCTGGCCAGCCGCCTCGGCGCCGCTGCCATCGACGCTCTCATCGACGGCCACGACAGCGTCATGGTCGGCCAGGTCAACGGCGAGCTCAAGCTCACGAGCCTCGGCAACATCGGCAACCGCAAGAAAACCATCGACTACGAGCTTCTGAAGCTCACGCAGGTGTTGAGTTGAAGGTTGAACGTTGGAAGGTTGAGAGTTCTTCAGAGTGCAAGCGCGCCAGTCGGTGAGTAACCCAAAGACCGAAGGCCAGAGACCAAAGCCTCCTCCTATTGGCGAGATCGAGGGTAAGGGGCAGGCCATCGAGGCGATGTTCGACCGCATCGCGCCGCGCTACGACCTGCTGAACCGCGTCTTGAGCTTCGGCGTGGACCAGTGGTGGCGCCGCCGGGCCGTCGCGGCACTGGGGGAGGCCCTCGGCAACCGTCCCCCAGCGCGGATCCTCGATGCGGCCACCGGCACGGCGGACCTGGCCATTCGGGCGGCGCAGACCTTCGACGGGGCCGAGGTCGTTGGCGTGGACCTGGCCGAGGAGATGCTACGCCGGGGGCGGCGCAAGGTGCGGCGGCGCGGCCTCGCCGGGCGCGTGGAACTGGAGCGCGGCGACGCGACGGCGCTCTCGTTTTCGGGAGACGTGTTCGACGGGGCACTCGTGGCCTTCGGCGTGCGCAACTACGAGAACCTGAGCGCGGGCCTGCGCGAGCTGCATCGCGTGCTCGCCCCCGGCGCGGCGCTGGTGGTGCTGGAGTTCAGCCGCCCACGCACGCCGGGCGTTCGCCAGCTCTACGACCTCTACGCGCGCCACGTGCTGCCGCGCATCGGCCGCCTCGTCTCCGGCGACGCCGAGGCGTACCGGTATCTGCCGGCCTCCGCCGAAGTCTTTCCCGACGGGGCTGCTTTTCTGCGCCGCCTGCGCGCAGCCGGCTTTCGCAGCACGCGCTGGCGCCCGCTTTTTCCCTTCGGCATCGCCTCGCTGTACGTCGGGACGGTTTCGGGTTGAAGGGGGCATGTTTCGAGTTTATCACACCCGAAACCCTCAACCGGCCGGCTGGCCGTCGCGATACTTGGTGAGGAGCACCTCGTTGACGCCCTGGCGGGTGCGGTACTCGACCTGGTCCATCAGGCGGCGCATCAGGTGCAGGCCCAGCCCGCCGCTCTGGCGCCGCCGCACGAGTTCGCGTAGGTCGGGCGTGTCATACGCCTCGGGGCGAAAGGGCTCCCCCTCGTCGCGGATGCGCACCGTAAAGCGCTCGTCGTCGGCGATGACGGCGACGTCGATCTCGCGCGAGGCGTCGCCGGCGTAGGCGTGCTCGATGACGTTGGCGCAGGCTTCCTCGACGGCCATGCGCAACTCCTGCACCATTTCGTCCTCCAGCCCCTCGGCCGCGGCGCGCTCGGCTACGAACTGGCGCACCTCGCCCAAGTGGCGCGTCGCGCTGGGGATCGTCATGGTGTGCGTCTGCGGCACGGGGCAGGGTGCGTATTGCGTGATGCGTACTGCGTAAGGCTGCTGGGTTGCGGATGATTGAGCGGCTATCGGGCGTCGACGTTTTTCGAATAGCTCCTGCCGGGGGAGGCAGAGCGCAAGCGATTCGGGCTGTCGTCGTTACGCAATACGTTTTACGCAATGCGTTTTACGCAATACGATTTTCCCCGGGAGCATCGGACGGCTCGGGAGCGTCTTCAGCGTTTTCTTCGAAGCGGGCCAGTGCTTCTTCTTCGGTGTCTTCGATGTCGAAGAGCATCGGGAAGCCCAGCAGGTCGAACACGTTGTATACTTTCGGCTTGAGGTTGGCGATTTTGATGTCCCCGCCTGCCTCACGCACGTCCTCGACGTAGGCCATGAAGACCCCGAGGCCGGCGCTGGAGATGTAGTCGAGGTCCGCTCCGTTGACGATGATGCGATGATGATCTTCCGCGCGGCACTGCTCGAAAGCCGCTTCCAGGTCGGACGCGGTGTGGGCGTCCAGTTCGCCTTCGAGGTCGAGTACGTGCACGGCAACGTCGTGAGCGGAATGGGCCGCACGCGAATGGACGGAGAAGTTGCTCATGAGCGTGACGTGACGGCGGTGAAAGGAATCCCGATCGTGCGTGTCCTACCGGGCCAAGTGAAGGAACGGTTCGGCAGAGCGTGATGCGTGAAACGCGATGCGTCAGGTTGCCCGCCTACGGTCGCTGAAAAAGCATTCGAGCGTCAACATGTCCCAGCCGAGGAGCACGTGACACGTTGCACATGTTACGCAATCGCGCATCACGGTTCGCTTGTTATCGAAGCAACGGCGTTGTTGGAAGCAGGCGCACTGCGAAGAGCGTTTTCGTCGTCATCATCTGCGCCCTGCCACTGGAGCACGACCAGCGTGAGGTCGTCGTCGTAGGCGTCGGCGGCGGTGAAGGCGCGCAGGTCCGCCAGCAGGCCGTCTTGCAGCGCTGCCGGCGGTTCGCAGCGGTGCCGCTGGAGGGCGTCGAGCAGGCGGTCGTAGCCGTACTCCTCGCCGCCCGGGTCGCTGCCGCTGGTGTCACTGGAGCGGCTTTCGACGAGGCCGTCGGTGTAGAGGGCCAGTGCGTCGCCGGGGCGCAGCGGCAGGCGCTCGGGGGTGAGGCCGTTTTTGAAGAGCACAGTCGGAGCCAGGCCCAGGCCCATCCCGTCGGGGCGCAGCAGGCGCGGGGCGTCCCCCTCGCGGGCGAGGGCGGCGGGGCAGTGGCCGGCGCGCGCGAGCGTGAGCGTGCCCTCCTGCGGGTCGATCAGGCCGTAGAGCGCGGTGACGAACGTGCCGTCTTCGAGAATGTCGCGCAGCGCGTCGTTGGCGTGGCAGAGGAACGCCGTCGGGTCGGGCTTGAGGCGGCTCAGCGAGTGAAAGAGGCCCTGCATCTCGGCCATGTAGAAGGCGGCCTGCGTGCCCTTGCCGCTCACGTCGGCGATGATGAAGGCGAGGCGTCCGTCGTCGAGGCGAGTGAAGTCGTAGTAGTCGCCGCCCACCTCGCGGGCGGGGGTCGAGCCGGCGGCCAGCGCGAGGCCGTCGATTTCGGGCAGGCGGCGCGGCAGCAGGCGCTCTTGCACCGATCGCGCAATGTCGAGTTCGCGTTCGAGGCGTTCTTTTTCGATTTGCTCCTCGAACAGGCGCGCGTGGTCGAGCGCCAGGGCCGCCTGCGAGGCGAACGCCTGGATGGACGAGACGTCGTCGTCTTCGAAGCCGCGCGCCACGTCGCGTGCGGCAAAGAGCGCCCCGGCGAAGGTGCCTCGCGCCACGAGCGGCGCCACCAGCAGGCTCGCCGGCGCGTCCGGCGTCGGGGCGTCCGGCGTCGGGGCGTCCGGCGTCGGGGTGTGCACCCGCCGGTCGGTGCGCGCGTGGGAGAGCACGAGCGGGGCCTGTGTGCGACGCACCTTCGCGAAAAGCGTCTCCAGGTCGACGGCGCGCTCGGCCTCGGCAGCGGCGAGCGGGGCGGCGGCGACCACCTGCGGCGCTTCGGTGGCGTCGTCGCGAATGAGCCGTTCGGAGGCCCCGCCGGAGAGCGCCAGCCAGGCCGCGTCGGCCAGGCCCGCCTCGACGGGCGCGGCGGCGATGCTCTTGCTCAGCCGCTCGGCGTCGAAGGTTTGCTCTACCAGCTGCGTCAGGTTGTGCAGGACGGCCGTCTCATCGGTTTTGCGCTGCACGTCGCCGGTGGTGGGCAGGTGAAAGACCAGCGACAGCAGCGTCGTGAGGCTGTAGAGGATGCCGAAGATGCCCGCTTGGAGGGCAAACCAGTGCAGCGCGTAGCTGTAGACCGGGAGCGCACTGCCGGGCGACTTACTCATCGAGAGGGACACGGCCACCAGCACGCCCACCGAAAGCGCCGCACCGGCTCCTTTCTGCCGCACCGATAGGTCTACGATCCAGGAGAGGCGAAAGGAGTTGACCACCATCAGCGCGACGGCGGCGCTCATGGGAAGCACCTGGAGCGCGCCGGGATCGCGACTGGGCGGGTGCCCAAAGGCGGTCAGCGCCGCAATGCTCATCAGGAGCAGCATCAGGCGCCAGTTGCGTTGCGCAACGCGTGTGCGGCGGTAGAGGGCCAGCCGGCGCAGTTGCAACAGGAGAAAAAAGACGAACGCCATTTCCATCAGCACCAGCCCGTGCCGCTGGAGCACGGCCCCCGTCGAGGACGCCTCCCCCGCCGGCTCGATGAACGTCACGAGCGCGACGGTTCCCCCCAGGCCGGCCCCGGCGACGATGAGCGCGCCCAGCCTGCGCAACGGCGAGGCGGACCAGCGCTCGGCTACCGGCTGGACGGCTATCCACAGCGCCGCGAACCCGATCAGGGCCAGGCCCTCCTGCATGAGCACCGCCGCGCCCGTCTCGCCGAACGCCAGCCGAATCCCCAGTCCACCCAGAAAACACGCCCCGAAGACGATCCCCCACACGCGCTGGGGCAGGCGCTCGTGCACCGCCCGCGCCCAGCGGGTGAACGTGCGCGTCCAGGTGGAGAGAGAACGAGACATCAGTGAAGAAAATTCCCGCGAAAGGAAAACGCAAGAAAGCACCACTGTCCCCAATCATTTCGGCGACCAGGGCCGTTTTACGAAGCTGCACATTCTGTTGTTACATTCCCGGCTCCCGGCCGCTTTCCGCCTCGTGTCTACGCTCGAACTCACCCTCCGCGTCGCCGCGCCCGATCAGGAACGCCTGATTGCCGCGCTCCGGTCCCTCGGCTTCGAGCGCTTCTGGCAGGAGGAGCAGCGACTGCGTGCCTACGTGCCCGCCGCCGGTTGGGGCGAGCGCGAGCGTGAGCAGATGGAGACGCAGCTGCGCGCCCTGGAGGTGGAAGGGCCGCTCACGATCCGGCCGGTGGTGGAGAAAAACTGGAATGCGCACTGGGAGGCCGGCCTCGCGCCCGTCGACGCCGGGCCGTTTCTCGTCAAGCCCACCCACATCGAGGCGCCCGCCGACCACGAGGCGCGCTTCGTGCTGGACATCGACCCGGAGATGAGTTTCGGGACCGGCCATCACGAGTCTACCCGCCTGGCGCTGCGCTTGCTGGCCGCGGCGCACGAGGCGGGCGACCTGCGCGGCGCGCGCGTGCTCGACGCCGGGACGGGCACAGGCATTCTCGCCATCGCCGCCGCGCGCCTCGGAGCCGCCCGCGTGCTGGCCTTCGACACCGACGCGCGCGTCCTCGACAACGCCCGGCAGAACCTCGCGCGCAACGGCATCGCGGCAGAAAGCGAACGCGGCGGCAGCGAACACGGCGCCCCCGTGGATTTGCGCGCCGGCGCGTTCGCTGAGGCCGTCCCCGACGAAGACGGCTTCGACCTCGTGCTCGCCAACATCAACCGGGGCGTGCTCTCCGGGCTGCTGCCCGCCTTTCGCCGGCGGCTCGCGCCGGGCGGGCAGGTCGTCCTGTCGGGCCTGCTCGCCTCCGACCGCCTGCCCATGCTCGACTGCGCCGCCGCCTGCGGCCTGGCGCCCCAGCAGGAAGCGAACGAAAGCGAGTGGTGGGCCGTGCGGCTGGGCGTGGGAGCGCGGGAGAAAAGAAGCCGCGAGAATCCCGCTCGGTGAATCGTCCGTTTGCAGAGCGCGCTATGGAAAAGCAAAAGCTCGAACCGTTGCTGGAGGATCTGCGCCGCCGGCTGGACGCCGCGCTCGGTGAACGGCTGCGCGAGGCGCTGCTTTACGGCTCACACGCGCGCGGCGAGGCCACGCCCGAGAGCGACGTGGACGTGCTGGTGGTCGTGGACGGCGAACCCGACCGCCCGTTGCGCGAGGCGCTGTCGGAAATCCGGCAAGCGATGTACGAGGCGTACCGCGAGCACGTCTATCTGCACCCGGTGGCCGAAGCGCGCTTCGAGGCGCAGGACCAGCCGCTCTTTCGCAACGTGCGCCGCGAGGCCGCTCCCTTGAGCCTGCGCGGCGCGCCCGCCCTGCGCGCCCGTCTGCAGGCGACCGCGCCCGCCCCCACCTACACCGAGAATGGCATGAAAGCAGTTACCGAGCAACTCCTGGAGCGCGCCCACACGACGCTGAACACCGCGCAGCACACTCTCCACGACCTCAGCGACGTCAACCGCGCCATCTCCGACGCCTACTACGCCGCCTACTACGCCGCCACTGCCGCGCTCAACGAAGCGGGGCGGGAAGCCAAGTCGCATCGAGGCACGCACGACCTCTTCTTCAAGACCTACGTCCGCGACGGCGGCGCGCTCGGCCGCGAGGTCAGCGGGGTGCTGTCCGAGCTGTACGAGAAGCGCGTCGACGCCGATTACGAACCGATGCCCGGCTTCTCCGCCGACGATGCCGACGCGCTCCTCGCCCGCGCCGAAACGTTCGTCGAAGCCGTCGAAGACGTATTGCTGCGCGCCCTGTACGGCGAACGCCTCGAAGCGGTCTGGCTCTACGGCTCGCGCGCACGGCGAGCGGCCCACGACGAAAGCGACGTCGATGTGCTCGTGCTCCTGAACGGCCCGCGCGACCGCGCTTCCGAAAACGGCGGCCTCGCCGAGATCATGACCGACCTGATGGCGCGCTACGGCCAGCTCGTCACGCCGCTGGTCGTCTCGAAGGAGCGGTTCGAAACCGAAGACCGGCCCGTGTTTCGCAACATTCGCCGGGAAGCCGTTCCGCTGGATCGCGGCGACGCCCGCCCGCTGCGCCGCCGCCTGCAGGCGCACGCCCCGCCCCCCACCTACACCGACTGCGGCATGAAAGCAGTCACCGACGACCTGCTCGGGCGAGCACGCGACGCGCTGACGGAAGCCCGAGATCTCTTCAAGCTCGGCCACCACAGCACGGCCGTTTCCCGCGCCTACTACGCCACGTACTACGCCGCCTCGGCAGCGCTCAACGAAGCCGGCACCGA
The DNA here is from genome assembly GCA_003023275.1 of Bacteroidetes bacterium SW_4_67_19. Lineage (GTDB taxonomy): Bacteria > Bacteroidota > Rhodothermia > Rhodothermales > Salinibacteraceae > QS-8-64-10. The sequence continues at coordinate 13,239 of PXTX01000053.1, read as the reverse complement.
AGCGAAGTCGCACCGCGGCACGCATGACCGCTTTTTCAGAACCTACGTCCGCGACGGCCCGCTCTCGCGCGAGATGAGCACGATTCCCGCGGATCTGCAAGAAGACCGCATCGAGGCGGACTACGCGGCCGCGCCCGCCGTGTCCAGCGCCGACGCCGAGGAGGCCCTCGCCCGCGCCGAAACCTTCGTCGA
>PXTX01000053.1:7834-13024 GCA_003023275.1 Bacteroidetes bacterium SW_4_67_19 | reverse complement strand
CATTTGGCGAAAGGCCGGCGGAGGGCGGCCGCTTCCGACGATCCCCACCCCCCGCACTCCCGAACCCCCCACTCCAAGCCTATGCCCACGCGCGAAGACGTACTCCAGGCGCTCCGCAAGGTCGAAGATCCCGACCGGGGCAAAGATATCGTCCGCCTCGACATGGTGAAAAACCTCAGCATCGAGGACGGGCAGGTTCGCTTTACGCTCGTCTTGAAAGAGCCGGGCACGCCCTTCGCCGAGCAGGCCGAGGAAGCCTGCACGCGCGTCTTGCACGAAGAGATCGACCGCAGCCTCGACGTCGACGTCGAGATGGACAGCGAGATGATCTCCCTCGGCGACGACATTGGGGTCTCCGGCGGCGGGGGGGGCGAGGAAGAAAAGCATGAAGCGCCGCTGAGTGGCGTGCAGAACACCATCGCCGTCGCCAGCGGCAAGGGCGGCGTGGGCAAGAGCACCGTCGCGGCCAACCTCGCGGTGGCGCTCGCGGAGGAGGGCTACGACGTGGGGCTGGTGGACACCGACATCTACGGCCCGTCGATTCCGCGCATGTTCGGCAAAGAAGGCCACAAGCCGCGCGTCAACAGCGAGCGGCAGATCATCCCCATCGAGGCGCACGGCGTGAAGATCCTCTCGATGGGATTCATGGTCGACCCGGAGAAGGCGGTCATCTGGCGCGGGCCGATGGTGTCCAACGCCGTCAAGCAGTTCCTGGGCGACGTGGCGTGGGGCGAGCTGGAGTACCTGATTCTCGACCTGCCGCCCGGCACGGGCGACATTCAGCTCACCATCGTGCAAACGATCCCGCTCACCGGCGCGATCATCGTTTCCACGCCCCAGCCGGTCGCCCTCTCGGACGCACGCAAAGGGGTCGCCATGTTCGAAAAGGTGGACGTGCCGACCGTCGGCATGGTCGAAAACATGGCCTACTTTACGCCGCCGGACCTGCCGGACCGCAAGTACGACCTCTTCGGGCGGGGCGGAGCGCAGGAGCTGGCCGCCGAGCTGGACGTGCCCTTCCTCGGCGAGGTGCCCATCGAGCAAAAAGTGCGCGAAACCTCCGACGACGGCTTCCCCATCGTCCGCGCCGACCCGGAGAGCCGGTCTGCTCGAGCCTTCCACACCATCGCCGAGCGCACCGTCGAGCAGGTCGCCATTCGCAACGCCGAGCACGACCCGACGCAGAAGACGGAGATTTTGTACCGATGAATGCGTGGGGCGTAGCGGGGGGCTGGCGTTTTTTAAAGCGCAAACGCCACGCGCGCCCTGCCACGGTCGGGCGCTCTGATCTTTTTCCGCACTGCTGCGTTGGGGAAGAAACGGAGACGCTTTTTTCCGCTTTCCCGCGCCCCTTCCGATGCCTGACGACGCCACGGCCGAACGCGACGACACCGCCCCCGACGACGCTTCCGAGGAGGCCATGCACGGCCAAATCGAGGACGCCCTCGACACGATTCGCCCCTACCTGATGGCCGACGGCGGATCAGTGCGCCTGCTCAACGTCACCTCCGACAACGTCGTGGAGCTGGAGCTGCTGGGGGCGTGCGGCTCCTGCCCGATGAGCACGATGACGCTGCGTGCCGGCATCGAGCAGGCGCTCAAGCGCAGCGTGCCGCAAGTCTCACGCGTCGAAGCCGTCAATGCCCCTGCCGCTGCCTGAGGGTTCCCGAATGCCACCGCGCTTGTGCTGGAACGCCTCGGTGCCGCAGGGCGCCGGGGCTTTTTTGTTTGGTGGTCGGTTTTCAGTGGTCGAGCGCGCCTGCCGAAAGAACATTCCCGCACGCTCTCCCCTCCGCACGGACGCTCCAGCGCGCAGCGACGCCCCCCTTTCCCCGTCCACCATCCACGTTCCCCCTTCAACCATCGACCAGACCCATGCTCGACGGCAACGACCTGCTCGACGCCGGCTATCCCGAAGGGCCCGTGCTGGGCCACGCGCTGGCGGTGGCCCACTCGCGGCCCGACGCCCTCGGCGACGAAGACACGCTGCGCCTGTTGGACGCCGTGCGCGAAGAGCCGGACCTCTACACCGGCCACGATGACGAAGCGATTGCCGCACTGGCCCGCGCCTGGGAGGAACGCACCGCGTGCCGCGACGCGCGCCAGCGCCAGTCGGTCCGCGACGAGCCGCGCCCGTACGAAACCTACGGCGCCGAGATGATCGACGCGAACGCCCGCCGCCAGATGGACGAGGCCATGCAGCTGCCCGTCGCCGTCGCCGGCGCGCTGATGCCGGACGCGCACCTCGGCTACGGCCTGCCCGTCGGCGGCGTCCTGGCGTGCGAAAACGCCGTCATCCCCTACGCCGTGGGCGTCGACATCGCCTGCCGCGTGATGATGAGCGTTTACCCCGAGGGCGAAGGCTACCTTGCCGAGCACACCGACGAGGTACGCAGCGCGCTCACGGGCGAGACCAAGTTCGGCGCCGGGCCGGGCTTTCCCAAAAACGAGCGCCGCCGCCACGCCGTCCTCGACGACCCGGCCTGGGAAGCCACGCCGTTTCTGCGCTCGCTCAAGGACACGGCCCACGAGCAGCTCGGCACCTCCGGCGGCGGCAATCACTTCATCGACGCGGGGCTGCTGGAGGTCGGGGGCGACGCGGACCGCGCGGGCGGGCTTGCGCCGGGGCGGTACCTGGCCGTGCTGACCCACTCCGGCAGCCGCGGCCCCGGCTACCAGATCGCCGACCGCTACTCGGAGCTGGCCGAGGAGTCGAAGCCGCACCTGCCCGAGAGTCACCGCCGCCTCGCCTGGCTGTCGCTCGACACCGAGCGGGGGCGGGAGTACTGGGACGCAATGCAGCTGGCCGGTCGCTTCGCCTCGGCCAATCACCACGTCATCCACGAGCGCGTGGCGCGGCGGCTGGGCCTTCAGCCGGCCCTTCAGGTGGAGAACCACCACAACTTCGCTTTCAGGGAAACGCACCCCGTAGACGGCGAGGAGCGCGAGCTGATCGTGCACCGCAAGGGCGCCACCCCCGCCGGCGACGGCGTTCTCGGGCTCATCCCCGGCTCGATGGGCGACGTGTCCTACCTGGTGCGCGGGGGCGGCGTGGCCGAAAGCCTCGACTCCGCTGCGCACGGGGCGGGCCGCCGCATGAGCCGCACGCGGGCCAAAAAGCAGATCTCTCGCGAGGAGCGCGCCGCCTACCTCCAGCGGCGCGGCGTCGAACTGCTCGGCGGCGGCCTCGACGAAGCGCCGCAGGCGTACAAACCCATCGACGAGGTCATGGCTGCGCAGCGCGATCTGGCCGCGCCGGTGGCCCGCTTCCACCCCCGCCTCGTGCTGATGGCAAGCGACTGACGATGTTCGATTGACGATGTTCGAGGGGGCGCCGTCCGCCAGCCACCCGCCCTTCGCAAATCGAACATCACCGCACCGGCTGCGGCTCCAGATAGTCCTCGGAGGCCGCCTCGTCCACGTCGTCGCGCTCGCTGTTGTCCTCGGGGGAGGCGGCAGGCATCATCAGGTCGCCGCCCTCGCCTTGTTGCCCGAGCTTGCGCCCCCTTCCCTCCCCGCTCGAGGACGTCCCGAGGTGGCGCATCGAGCGAGAGGTCACGTCGCGGATGTCTGCCTCGTAGCGTTTGGAGGCCTCGTTCTGGAAGGCGTCGTAGCTGCGCGCGAAGTGGCCCTGAAGCGACTCGACGAGGCCATTTTCTTCGTTGTAGTTGTCCTTGTGCGTCTTGAAGCGATTGACCTTGTCCCAGAACGAGATCGAGTTGATCTTGTAGAAATTGCTTTCGTGCTCGTCGTTCTGGCGCAGGATGGAGTCGATCTGCGCCAGGCGGCTCTCGATCTCGCGCAGCGTCTGCGTGGTCTTGTAGACGTCGACGTAGCGCATGGTGTCGTAGCGCACCGCCCCGGCGGCGATGGGGAGCAAGATCGCCAGCGCCACGAAGGCCAGGTAGAGCGCGTCGCCGCCCTGCCCGCTGGCGAACTGCGCCGCCCGCACGCTCGAAAAGCCGTAGATGGCGATCAGAATGCCCACCAGCAAGATGCCCCAGAGCACCGCCATGGGCGCGCCGGTCGTGTCGACGTGCCTGGCGTGGCGCGTGCGCTGCGGCATGATCGCCTCGATGAGCCGCTCGGTGATGATGAGGCCGCCGCCGGTCAAGACCAGCGCCAGCGCGATAGCGGCGACCCACTGCATGACGGTCCCCGAGAGCGCCGTGTCGCCCGCGATGATAGCCGTTACCGAGATGGCGTTCATGAACACCGAGGCGATCACGAACACCGCCGTCAGCAGCGACATCGCGCGCATCCGGCGGCGCATCGAGAAGAACTCGCCGCTGTCGAGCATGTCGTTTTGCTGAAGCTCGTTCTGGCGCAGGCGCAGATTGGCCTTTTCGACCAGCAGATTTTCATTCATCTCCCGGTAGTTGGCCGACTCCTTGGTGACTTTCTGAATGAAGTTGCCCATCGCGCGCTCGGCAAATTTCTTGATACCCTGCTCGTTTTTCAGGTACGAGCCGTGGCGCAGGCGCTCGCGTAGAGAACCGAACATAGAAAGAAGGCGGTTGGCAGAAAGAAAAGCGGTTCGTCGTAGGCGGTCAGCTATCAGCGGTCAGCGTGTCGTCGGAGCAGCACGCTGACTGCCGAACGCCGGCTGCCTCAGTGCAGGTCACTGGCGTACACGTCCCGCTCGAGGACGTCGGCCATCTGGGCGACCTTTTCGACCATCTCCCAGATTTCCTCGAAGTCGAGGGTGGAGAGCAAGTGCGAGGCGCGCAGCGTGAGGTAGGTCACCTGGTCGCCCTCCTCGTTGCGGAAGTCCTCGATGCAGATGGCGCCCACGTCGAGCGTAGCGTTGCGGCGCAGGAGCTGTTCGAGGTCGTAGCGCCGCGGCAACGGTCCGATGGGGCTGTCGGCGACGATGCGGGAGGTGTCGCGCCCGTCTCTGCGTTGCTCCTTGTGCAAAAGGTGCACCACCTGCGAGCGCTGGTTGCCCGTCATGACTTCAAACACCCAGTGGCTGTCCGAAACTTCACGCGCGTTTTCTTGAAAACGCGACTTGAGCTCGTCGGTCAGCGTAGCAAAATTCATGAACGGGGGAGCAGAATGAGAAAAACCAGACCGACGCACCGAAAAGTAGAAAGCGCGCGAATGCGAAAAAAGTTCCCCCCCGATTTTCGTTCCCGGCGTGCGCGCTCCTGCTGCACGAATTGTTTTCGATCACACGAATATTACTGC
>PXTX01000053.1:0-7708 GCA_003023275.1 Bacteroidetes bacterium SW_4_67_19 | reverse complement strand
GCACTCCCGCACCCATAAGATGTCGGATCTGCTCGAAAAAATCGTCTCCCTCGCCAAGCAGCGCGGGCTCATTTTCCAGTCGTCGGAGATCTACGACGGGATGGCAGCCATCTACGACTACGGCCCGCTGGGGGTGGAGCTGAAGCGCAACGTCAAGGAGCGCTGGTGGCAGGCGATGGTCTACCAGAACGACGACGTGGTGGGCCTCGACGCGGCCATCATGATGCACCCGGACGTGTGGAAGGCCTCGGGCCACCTCGACGCCTTCAACGACCCGATGATCGACGACAAGGTCAGCGGTCATCGCTACCGCGCCGACGAACTGATCGAGGAGCACGCGGCGAAGCTGCGCTCCGACGGCAAGGAAGAAGAAGCCGCGCGCGTGGAGGGGCGTCTCGCGCGGGCCCTCCAGAGCGAGGAGCCGAACCGGGCGTTCTACGACATCATTCACGAGGAGGAGATTCGCGGCCCCGACAGCGGGTCGTTCGACTGGACGGAGGTGCGCAACTTCAACCTGATGTTCGAGTCGAACTACGGCCCGACCTCCGACGAGAAGGTGTACCTGCGGCCCGAGACGGCGCAGGGCATCTTCGTCAACTTCCGCAACGCGCAGGAGACGGCTCGCCAGCACCTGCCCTTCGGCATCGCGCAGATCGGCAAGGCGTTCAGAAATGAAATCGTCGCGCGGCAGTTCGTCTTTCGCACGCGCGAGTTCGAGCAGATGGAGATGCAGTACTTCGTCAAGCCCGGGGCGGAGGGCGAGGCGTTCGAGCACTGGCGCGAACAGCGGATGCAGTGGCACGTGGACAACGGCATTCGCCCCGAGCGCCTGCGCTGGCACGAGCACGAGCAGCTCAGCCACTACGCCAAGGCCGCCGAGGACATCCAGTACCAGTTCCCCATGGGCTGGAAAGAGCTGGAGGGCCTTCACAGCCGCACCGACTTCGACCTGAAGCAGCACGAGGAGCACAGCGGCAAGAAAATGTCCTACTACGACCCGTGGGAGGAAGAGCGCTACACGCCCTACGTCGTGGAGACCTCGGCGGGGCTGGACCGCACCATTCTGATGCTGCTCTGCGACGCCTACACCGAGGACGAGGTGAGCGGTGACGAGCGGACGGTGCTCCAGTTGCACCCCGAACTGGCGCCGTACCGCGCGGCGGTCTTTCCGCTGGTCAAAAAGGAAGGCATGCCCGAAAAGGCGCACGCCATCGAGGCCGATCTGCGCCAGCACTTCAACGTGATGTACGACGAGCGCGGCTCGATGGGCAAGCGCTACCGCCGCATGGACGAGGCGGGCACGCCGTTCTGCATCACCGTGGACGGGCAGACGATGGAGGACGGCACCGTCACGGTGCGCGACCGCGACACGACCGAGCAGGAGCGCGTGCCGGCCGAAAACGTGGCGACCTACCTCTTCGACCGCTCGCGCGAGTGGCAAGCGGAATAACGATGGCAAGCGGTTGCGATGAACACGCGCCTCCTTCACGCTTCGACCCTCGCCGTCGTCGCGCTCGGGGCGGGGTGCACCGCCGCCGCGCTGGTCGCCACGGCGCGCTACGGGCCGGGCTACGCCTCCGACGCGGTGACGTACCTGTCGGTCGCGCGCAGCCTGGCGGCGGGAGAGGGCTTTCAGGCGCACTGGGGGCCGTACGTGCAGTGGCCACCGCTCTTCCCGTCGCTCATGGCCGCTGCCGAGGCGCTGGGGGCCTCCGCGATGGCGGCGGCGCGCTGGCTCAACGCGCTCTGCTACGGCGCCGCGGTCGTCGTCACCGCTGCGCTGATGCGGCGCGCCGTCCCTTCGCGGCGCTTTGTCGTCTGGGGCGCGCTGGCGGCCGCCGGATCGCTGCCGCTGTTGCAGATGGCCGTCAAGGCCGAGACGGAGGCGCTCTTTACGCTTCTGGTGGTGCTCTTCGCCGGAGCGACGGCGCGCTACCTGCGCCGGCCCTCGTGGAACACCGTCGCGGCGATGGCGCTCGCGGCAGCTGCGGCCTGCCTGCAACGCTATGCCGGCGTCTGGCTGGTGGGGAGCGGCATCGGCGCTGTGGTGCTGCGCCCGCTGTTGATGCGGGGGTCGCCCCGCTTCTCATGGAAAAAACGATTGCTCCAGGGCGCCGCCTTCGCCGCTGGAGCGTCGCTTCCGCTGGGGGGGTGGCTCGTGCGCAACCGGGTGGTGACCGGCGCTTTCACCGGGCGCGCTGCCTCGTCGGCGCACCCAGAACACCACCTGAGCCAGAGCGTCGCCGCGCTGGCGGATGTGCTCACGGGATGGGTCGTGCCGCCGCTCGGTCCCGTGTGGGCGCGGGGGCTGTTGGTGCTCGGCGCCCTTTCGCTGGCGGCCGCCGCGGCGTGCTGGTACGGGCGCTGCGTGCCGCTGCCTGAGGCGTCCGAGGACCCACCGAGCGGGCGACGGAGCGTGCGGTGGGCGGCGGCGGGACTGGTGGGCGCGTACCTGCCGTTTATCGTGCTGGCGGCCACCGTCGAGGCCAGTAGCCTGCCCAGCCGCCGCCTGCTGACGCCGGTGTTCCCGTTGGTCGTGCTGCTGGCGGCCGCCGGACTGGACGCGCTCGCGCGCCGCCTCCCTTCTGCTGCTTCGGGGCCTTCGTGGGCGCAGCGCGCGTTCGTGGTGCTCTGCTTCGCCTGGCTCTGCTACCCCCTTGCGCTCAGCGGCGCGTACGTCGCCGTGCGCGCCGACATCGGCGGCGGCGGGTACAACACCGACGCCTGGCAGACCTCCGAAACGGCCCGCTGGCTTCGCGCGCACGCCCTCGACGACGCCCCCGTGCGTTCCAACGAGCGAAGCGCGCTTTACTTCCTCACGAAAGCTGCGCCCCCTGCCCGCGAGGCGAGGGCCGGGGCGGATGGGTACTACCTCGTCTGCTTCGACAATCCGAAGCGCGCGCGTCTTCATCCACGCCTCGACGTCTCGCCCGTCCCAGATCGCTGGCCGGCGCGACGCTGCTTCGACTCGTCGCTCTCGCGGGCGAGCCGACGGGTCACGGAAGTCGCCGCCCTTGCCGACGGCACGGTCTACCGCGTTGCGTACTGAGCCGAGCCGGAGAACTACTGGCGCGCGAGAAAGCAGTGCGCTATTGACGATTGGCACAATACTACGGCCGGTATCCCTTCGGCAACAGCCGGGCGAGGCGCTCGAAGGCGAAGTAGCCGAAGAGGGTCGCGCCGTAGGGTTCGACGATCTCGCCGGCCGGGTCGACGGTGACGGGATCGCCGCCGGAGAGTTCGAGGTAGGAGCGCTGGCTTCCGCGCGGGGCGCGCCGCGAGCGCTGCCAGCGCGGAAAGGCGGGATCCTCTTCCTCGCGGGTGTAGGTGACGCGCAGGCGGTCGTGGAAGTCCAGCAGCCGCGTGCCCTCGGGGAGCGTGTCGCGGGCGGCGGCGGAGGGGAGCTCCAGCAGGCGTTCGGCATCGGTGGGATCGGGGCCGGCCCTGCGCTGGGAGGCGCCGAAGGGGTCGCGCTTCGGGACGCGGTGCACGAGGAAGCCGGCCTCGCCGAGGCTGTCGCCCAGGAGCGCCAGCAGGAAGTGGCGTAGCGAGCCGCGAAAGGCGCGCCGGCGGTTGCGCTCCCAGCGCGCGGCCTCGGTGCGGTCGGTGGGGGTGAGCTTCTCGAAGAGCGGTTCGCCGTCCCAGCGCAGCTCGGCGTGGGAGCCGTCGAACTCCGCGAGGTGGTAGCGCACGCGGTAGCCCAGCGCCCGGTTTTCGAAGACGAGCGGCGCGCCGGCGTCGGCTTCCAGGTGGCCCCACCAGCTGGGGTTGAAGGCCAGCACCTCGGGGTTGTGGAGGCGCACCTCGTCGGCCTCGGGCGTCTCGCCGATGAAGAGGCGCTCGAACTTCTCGACCAGGTCGGCCCAGCCTTCGTCGCCGCGCGTCTTCCAGTCGTCGTCCGCACGGTGGGCCGCCACGTCCACCGCTTCGGCTTCGACGATCGTCGGCTCCAGGGCGAGGCGCAGGCGGTAGCGCCGCCCGGCGCGCAGGAGCGTGTCGCGCGTGGCGCTTTCGTAGCCCATCATCGAAGCGTGCAGGCGCTGTGTCCCCACCGGCGCACCCCGTTCGAACGAAAAGCGCCCGGCGGAGTCGGTCGCGGCACCCAGCGTGGTGGTCGAGAAGAAGACGTGCGCGCCCGGCAGCGGCTCGCCCGTCTCGGCGTCGACGACGCGGCCGCGCACGACGCCGCTGCGAGCGGGTTGCGCCTCGGCGGCGGGGAGGGCTGCCGTTGCGAAGACGGCAAGCGTCAGCAGGGCCGGCGGGAGAAGGCGAACGACAGCTTCTCTGTCGGTTACGGTACCGGATATCATGATGACGTTCCCGGTTTGCGCGGGCGGGCGCCAAAGGAGTAGGCGTAGCGCGAGCCGACGCGGGTAAGCCAGACGCGCGCGTCGGGGCGGCGGGCGGCGAGGCGGTCGCTGGCGGCCATTTCGTCGTCGTCGATCTCGAAGGCGCCGCTGTGCACGTCGATTACGACGAATTTGCCGTGCTCGGCATCTTCGTCGATGCGCGGGCGCACTTCGCTCTCGTAGAGCGCGTCGCCGCGCTCGGCGACGTCTTCGCGGCCGAGGTCCTCGCGGCGATCCGGCGAGGCATGGTCGGTCGGGCCAGACATGGCAACGGGGGACGGCAGGGAAGAATGGCGGGACGTGCAGATACGCGCAGCGCCGAGGCCGGGTTCGCGGTGCGGCGGGAGGCAAGCGGCTGCGCGCGTCAACCCAGCAGCGGGACGAAGCCGGCTTGCTCGATGCTGTCAAACCGCTTCCTGCACCGCCTCGACGGTGGACGGGTCTTCGAGGCTGGACGTATCGCCGGGGTCCTCGCCCAGGTAGGCCGCGCGGATCACGCGGCGCATCACCTTCGCGTTGCGCGTCTTCGGCAGCGCCTCGGTGAAGCGCACGTCGCGGGGCCGCAGCGGCTTGCCGAGCGCGGCGGTAACGCGCCCAATCAGGCGCTCGCGCAGGGCGTCGGACGGAGCCTCGCCGTCGTTGAGCACGGCGAAGGCGACGACCTCCTGGCCCTTCACCTCGTCGGGCACCCCCACCGCCGCGCTTTCGGCCACCGCGTCGTCGGCGTTGATCGCGGCCTCCACCTCCGCCGGTCCCAGGCGCTTGCCCGCCACGTTGATCGTGTCGTCCGAGCGGCCCAGGATGTACCACAGACCGCGCGAGTCGATGGCCGCGAAGTCGCCGTGCACCCAGACGTCCTCGAAGCGGCGCCAGTAGCTCGACAGGTAACGCTCGTCGCCTTCGTCCTGCCAGAAGCCGCGCGTCATTCCGATCCACGGCTGCCGGATCACCAGCTCGCCCACTTCGCCGCGCACCGGCTGGCCGTCGGCGTTCACCACGTCGGCGTCCATGCCGGGGACGGGCCCGCTGAAGGCGCACGGCGCCAGCGGCTCGAAGAAGTTGCCGCACAGGATGCCGCCGCTGATCTCGGTCCCACCGCTGTAATTGAGAATGGGCTTTTCGCCGTCCAGCACCTCCTCGAAGAGCCACGTCCACGATTCCGGGTCCCACGGGCTGCCCGTCGAGCCGACGGCGCGCAGCGCAGAGAGGTCGTGCTTCTCGACCGGGTCGGCGCCGTGCGTTTTGAGCGCGCGAACGAGCGTAGGGCTGATGCCGAGGTGCGTCACGCCGTGGTCCTCGCAGAGCTGCCAGAGGCGGCCGGGGCCGGGGTAGTCGGGCGCGCCGTCGTAGAGCACCATCGTGGCGCCGTTGAGGAGCGTCCCGAAGACGAGCCACGGCCCCATCATCCAGCCCATGTCGCTCATCCAGTACATCGTCTCGCCTTCTTTGAGGTCCATGCTGTGGGCGATGTCCTGCGCCGCCTTCACCGGGAAGCCGCAGTGCGTATGCACCGCCCCCTTCGGCGGGCCGGTCGTGCCGCTGGTGTAGATCAGCATCAGCGGGTCCTCGGCGTCGGTTGCGACCGTTTCGTGGAGGTCGTGCTGGCGCGGCACGAGGTCGCTCCAGAAGTGGTCGCGGCCGTCCTGCATGGGCACGTCGCCGGCGGCGTCTCCGAGATGGCGGTAGAGGACGACGTGTTCGACGGTCGGGCATTCGCGGAGGGCGTCGTCGGCCTTGTCTTTCATCGTGATCGTCTTGCCGCGCCGCTCGAAGCCGTCGGCGGTGAAGAGCGCCTTCGCGCCGGCGTCCTCGAGGCGCGTGGCGATGGCGTCGGGGCCGTACCCGCTGAAGAGCGGCAGAATGATCGCGCCGACCTTCGTAATCGCCAGAAAAGCGATCACCGTCTGCGGCGTCATCGGCATGTAGAGGCCCACCGGGTCGCCCTTGCCCACGCCCAGTTCGTGCAGCGCGGCGGCGCAGCGACAGGCTTCGACTTCCAGTTCGTCGTAGGTGAGCGTCTGGGTGGTTCCGTCTTCCCCTTCCCAGCGGACCGCCTCGCGCGCTTTGGTCTCCTCATCGACCTTCCACTTGTCGATCAGGTTCTGCGCGATGTTCATCTTGCCCCCGACGCACCAGCGCGGGCGCTGGATGCCCGCCGAGCGGTCCACGATTTCGTCGTACGGCTCGTAGAACTGGATGTCGAGGTCGTCGATCACCGCGTCCCAGAACCAGGCCACGTCTTGGCACGAGCGCTGCATCAGCGCGTCGTAGCCGGCGATGCCGTGCGCGTCCATGAAGGCACGCAGGTTGCTTGCGGCGATGGTGTCCGCGTCGGGCCGCCAGGCGATCTCCTGACCGAAGGGGAAGGACGGGGGCGTGGCGGGCGCGGAAGCGGTTCCGTCGGGCATGTCGTGGAGGGGTTCGCTGGAAAAGGGGGGGCGACACGTAAATGACGCTTTTAATGATACACTACCGGGCCGATGGGAGGCAAACGCGATGGCAGCAACGGCACGCGAGGGCCTGTACGGTCGTTGTTGTCCCGGATACTTCCGACGTTTTGGGGTGCTCCCGGAATCGATTCTCGTAATGGTACACGGAGCCTCGCAACACTTTTCCCGGTGCAAAAGAAAAGCGCATGGTCTGGAGATTCGATCCGAGCCCTGACGTCGCCGGCTTCGACTACGGTAGCGAGATCGAGGTGCCGGTCTTTGCGCCGGGTGCCGTGCACACGCCGAACGGAACGCGCGCGCCCGGCGGGGGTCTAAGCGAGTCCCGCTTTTCTTGAACGCTTCCTCGCCGCTCCGATGGCCGAATCGACCGCCGCCGATCCCGCCGAGCAAAACTGGAAAGAACAGCTCACGCCCGAGCAGTACCACGTCACCCGCGAGGGCGGCACCGAGCGCGCCTTCACCGGCGCGTACTACGACAAAAAAGACGAGGGCGTCTACCGATGCGTCTGCTGCGACACCCCGCTCTTTTCGTCGGAGACCAAGTTCGAGAGCGGGAGCGGCTGGCCCAGCTTCTACGACGTGATCGAGGAGGGCCACGTCAAGACCGAAAGCGACTGGAGCATGGGCATGAAGCGCACCGAGGTGCTCTGCGCCCACTGCGACGCGCACCTCGGTCACGTCTTTGGCGACGGCCCTGAGCCGACCGGGCAACGCTACTGCATCAACAGCGCCGCGCTTGACTTCGAGGCCGCCGGCGGCGACGAAGCGTAGCGCTTCCCTCCGGCCATCCCCGGTCCGTTCGGATTCTCGAGAAACGTGTCGCCTCGCTTCTTCGACCCCCATGCTGTCGCTTCCCGTTCCCCCGCCCCCTGCGCGACGGCTGGACGCTTGCGCCGCCGCCCTCGCCGC
>PXTX01000052.1:7234-10986 GCA_003023275.1 Bacteroidetes bacterium SW_4_67_19 | reverse complement strand
CGTGATGGTCGGGTCGGGGGAAGAAGCCATCGTCGTGGCGTGCGTTGTGCGAAAGAGAAACCGGCCAATCGGGAAACGGCATGTCGAAACAGGTGACACGACCGCCGAGCGCGAAGCGGCGCTGAACCGCATCCGTCGCTTCGCCAAGCTGCTGGACAGCGCCTTCCGGGTGCCGGGCACCAACTTCGAGATGGGGCTGGAGGGGCTGGTCGGCCTCATCCCCGGCGTGGGCGACTTCGCCTCGGCCGTCGTATCGCTCTACGTGCCCTTCGAGGCGATCCGCATGGGCGCGCCCTGGGCGAAGGTCGCGCAGATGCTGCTGAACATCCTGATCGACGCGCTGGTCGGTTCCGTCCCGGTCGTCGGCGACCTCTTCGACGTGGCTTTCAAGGCCAACAACCGCAACGTGCGCTTGCTGGAAGAGTACCTGGGGCGTTCGCCGGAAGACGTTTAGCGCAGAGCGCAGGGAGCTTGGCGTTTCTGGGACGCGGGCGTTTTGGTGAGTGCTACCGTAACCCACGTCGTGGCACATAGCCGATTTGTCATCCGCAAGTAAAAGAGAAAAACGCCCTGCGCTCAGCGCGAGCGCAGCCAGTCGGCCGGGTCGAAGGCGGTGCCGTTCTGGAAGAGCGCGAAGAAGACGCCCGCCCCGCGCGGTTCGCCGTCGGTACCGGCGCGGCCGATGGGGTCGCCGGCTTCGACGGTCTGGCCTTTGCCGGCGTAGACCATCGAGAGGTTGCCGTAGAGGGAGAGGTACTTCCCGTGGCGCAGGAACACGAGCGTGCCCAGGCTCGGCATGGCGTCGATCTTGGTGACTTTGCCTTCGAAGACGGCCTGCACTTGCTTTTGCGGGTCGGTGGCGATCATGATGCCGGGGTTGGGCGTCTTGGTGCCGTGCACCGGGTCGGTCTGCATTCCGTACGGTTCGGTGACGACGCCTTCGGCGGGCCAGGGCAGCTGGCCTTTGTTCTGCTCAAATGAGCCGGTGAGGCGCTCGAAGGCGGCGCGGCGCTCGGGGGAGGGGGCGCTTGCTTCTTCCGACGCGGTGCGGCGCGCACGCTCGGCGAGGCGTTCGAGGCGGGCCTGGAGTTGCTTTTTGGAGGCGCGCTTCTGGCTGATGTTTTGTTCGATGGACTTTTGTTTTTGGCGTAGCTCGTTCACCATCGCGCGGCGGCTCTGGCGCAGGCGCGAAAGGCGCTGGCGCTCGCGGTCGGCCTCGCGCAGAAGGGTGCGTACCGAGTCGCGCTTGCGGCGCATCGCCCGACGTTGCGTTTTCATCTGGCGGCTGGCGGCGCGCAGGTTGTCGAGCTTCTCTTTGCGCTGCTGCGCGAAGCGGCGCAGGTAGTGCACGCGCACGAGCATTTCGTTGATGGAGCGCGCAGCCAGGATGAGCGCCAGGTCGTGGAGACGCCCGTACTTGTAAGCGTGCGTAGCGCGGCGCTTGTACTCGCGCTTGAGTTCCCCGAGTTGCTGCTGCTGCTGCCGAAGCGAGCGGCGCAGCGAGTCTTCGTCCTGGCGAATGGCTTCGAGGCGCTTCTGGTAGAGGCTCACCAGCTCGCTGCGCTCGGCGATGCGGCGGTTCAGGTTCTGGAGTTGCTGCTTGGAGGCGCGCTCCGCTTCGGCGGTTTCCGAGAGGCGTTGTTCGCTGGCCCGAATCTGCTGCCGAACGGCTTCGAGGCGCTTTTTGGTTTCCGAGCGCTCGCTCTGGGCAGCGGCGCGAGGAGCCGGCAGCGCCGTGAAGAGGCAGACGAAAACGGCGACGGCGCGGCGCATGGTTTTCGTGATGCGTGATGCGTGATGCGTAAAACGTTCGACGTGTCCCGTTCCACGCCCCCGACGGGAGCCAGTTGGAAAGCAATACCGCTGCTTATTTTTTACGAAAGACCGCCGTTTAGCTCGCGTCGTTCGTCAGTCGCGCTTCGCGCTCGTGTGTCGTCGGTCGTCCAGAA
This sequence comes from Bacteroidetes bacterium SW_4_67_19, assembly GCA_003023275.1. Lineage (GTDB taxonomy): Bacteria > Bacteroidota > Rhodothermia > Rhodothermales > Salinibacteraceae > QS-8-64-10. Next base: position 9,037 of record PXTX01000052.1, on the reverse strand, counting down.
CGGCTGCGACACGAGCAGAACTACCGCGACACGAGCGTGCGCTTTGCGCCGTCGGGCACGTTCAGCTCGAAGGGCGGCAGGCGCGGCGGGTTGAGCGCGAGGGTGCGGTAGTAGATCGAGGCGGAGCTGCTCTGGGGGGGCTGGCGCAGTTTGACCCGGCGCGGCAGAAAAAGACCCGAGAAGCGCCCGAACTGCGAGAAGGCGCGTTCGTCGAGCAGCGTCCCGTCGGCGGAGCGTTCGGTGTAGCGCAGGGCGCGCCAGCGCGAGGGATCCACCACGAGCCGGCGCTGCGTGCCGTCGGCGCCCGTGGAGGTGAGGACGTAGCGCTTGTTGCCTTCCTCGGCCGTGCTGGGGCGCACCTGCCAGCCGCCGCGTCCCGTGCGCGGAGCGGTCAGGCCGAGCAGATTTTCAAAGGCGCGCCCGGTGCGCAGCGGGGCCGGAAGCGCGCCGCCCGCGTCGGAGAGCGCGCCGTAGGTCAGTTCGTTTTCGAGGGCGTTGTATACGAAAAAGCTGTCAGGCGTGACGAGGATGCGTGCGGCCGTGATGCCCATTTGGCTGAGCGACAGGTGCAGCGAGTCGCCCGTCGCGCCGCGGCGCGCGCGCAGGCCAGCGGACAGGCTGCGGTCAAACTCGGGCGTGTCCAGCGAGAGGCGCGCCTCGGCGGTGAAGCGCTGGAGCGTGTCCGTCCCGCGCACGAGCGCTTGGCGGATGTCGTCGAAGGAGTGGTTCGGATACGCTTCGGGCACCTCGCCGGTCGCCTCACGCGGCGGGGAGGAAGCGCATCCGGCGCCGGTAGCCAGCGCCAGCAGGGCGACGAAAAAAAGCGAGCGCGTGGAGTGGGGCATAGGCGCGTGATGCGTGAGGCGTGATGCGTGAGGCTGCCAATCTACGGGCGATGAAAGAAGATTCGAGCGTCAACGCCTTCTGACTGGCTCTGCCGGTAGACCCCAAAAATACGAGCGCGTCAGCCTGCTGTCTTCATCACGCACCCCGACTGAAAGGAGCGCCCTGACCGAAGGGAAGAAGTACTCTCCGGGGTGGAAGTACTCTCCGGGGTGCGCCCCGACTGGAGGGAGGGGCCGACAGGTCATCCCCTCGCGGGGGAAGTACGCTTGGGGTGCAACACGCATCACTTTTCAGGCAACGCTTCCGTCAGGCAACGCGACGAAAGAAGAACAACCGCCTTCAATCCGGTTCGGCGTGGGCGGTGCCGTCGAGCAGTCCGTCGGCTTTCATCACGCGAAGGGCTTCCTCGAAGCGGCGGATGGCCCCCGCATGTTGCCCGTCGCGCATGAGCGCGGTAGCGTGCGCACGCAGGAGGGGAAGCCGGCCGGGAAAGAGCAAGAGGCCCTCCTCGGCGACGGTGGCGGCGCGGGCGGGCCGGCCGGCCTTGAGAAAGGCCTGCGCCGCGCGCGTCCAGCGGGTCGGCGCGCGTGGGTCCTGCGCCAGCGAGCGCTCGAGCACGTCGGCCGCCTCGGCGAAGGCGCCGGCCTCGAAGCGCAACTGTCCCAGCAGGGCGAGCGCTTCGGCGTGCACGCTGTCCTTTTCGAGCGCCCGCTCGAGCAGGCGTTCGGCGGTTTCGGTCTCGTCGTTCTGGTAACGGGTGCGAGCGCGCCCGGCGAGTTGGTCGGCGGTGGCCGTAGCGGCGTCGAATCGGAAGCGTTTTTCAAGTGCAGCGGCCTTCTCGGGGCGACCGGCGGCGCGGTACGTCTCGGTCAGCAGGGCGGCGGCGTCGGCGTCGGTAGGGTCGTGTTCGAGGGCCCGTTCGAGCGGGGCGACGGCCTTTTGCGGGCGCTCCTGCTG
>PXTX01000052.1:2830-7192 GCA_003023275.1 Bacteroidetes bacterium SW_4_67_19 | reverse complement strand
AACGCTCGCCGAGGCGTTCGTAGGCGTCGAGGGCCTTCCGGGGGCGCCCGGCCTCGGTGTGCAGGCGGGCAAGCGACCGAAGCACGCGGCGGTCGTCGGGAAAGCGTGCCAGCAGCGCTCGGTACGTCTCGGCGGCCCGCGCCGGCTGACCGGCCTGCCGGTAGAGGCGAGCCAGCCGGCGAGGGTAGCGCGCCTCGGTCGAGTCCCCGAAGCGGCGCGCCCGGCGGGCGTGGTAGAGGGCCGTCGAGAAGTCGCCCTGCGCCGCCTGCGCGTCGGCGAGGGCCGAAAGGAGGGCGGGGGCCTTGGGCGCGGCTTCGAGCGCGCGCTGGTAATGGCGGACGGCAGCCGTCGTGTCGCCCAGCCGGGCCTGCGTGAGCCCCTGAATGAAGTGGCGGCGCGCGTATCGGTCCTTCGCCTCGCCGAGGGCGCCCGCCGCCGGGTGTTCAACCGATGCGGGCGCGGCGCGACGCGGCGCGCGCGTCTTCGGGGAGGCGTCTTCCGCCTTCGGCTCCGCACGATCCGCAGACGAGGCGCAGCCGCCCAGTGCGCTCGCCAGGACGCCCAGCAGAAGCAGCGCGCCGACCCACAGGAAGCGCCCCGCCCAGCGGGAGGAGGTACTCATCGGGGGGGAACGGCCCCGGAGGTGCAGCGCCAATCGCGCAGAAAGCGTTCGGAAGGCAGTCATCAAGGAAACGTGCGCAGGGAAGACCCGCGGTAGCGGAAAAACCGGCACCTGCCCGTTACGGTAATCCGAATTAGGAGGTTTCCGGTGGGGGGCGGGCCGCGTAGTCGTCGGGGCGGACGGGTTGCGCATGTGCGACCGCGTCATGGCGTTCCGCTGGCTTCCGAAGGGCCGGGGTCGTTCCGAAATCTCCACCCTTCCGAACACCCGCCTCCTATGCGCTTTTGTAACTCGCCGGGTAGGGCATTACTTTAGAAATCCTCCACCCGCCCTTGCGGGCCTGTTTTCTCTTGCTTCCCCCGTCCCGATGGGACAACACGACGTTCAGCAGACGACCGACGAGAGCGCGTTGCGCGACTTTACGCGCCACCTCATCCAGGATGTGCGCGCCCTGGAGTACATGCTCGCGCGCGACCGCTTCGAGACGGGCGTGCGCCGGGTGGGGGCCGAGCAGGAGCTGTTTCTGGTCGACGACCGCTGGCATCCCGCGCCCATCGTCAGCGACGTGCTCGAGAAGGCCGAAGACGAGCGCCTCGTTACCGAGCTGACGCGCTTCAACCTCGAGTTCAACATGGAGCCGGTGTCGTTCGGAGACACCTGCCTGCGCGAGATCGAGGCGGAGCTTTCCGACACGCTCGCCTCCACGCGCGACCTCGTGCGCTCCGTCGGTGGCGACATCGTGCTGACGGGCATCCTGCCGACGGTCCACCTCTCGGACCTGGCCCTCGAAAACATGACGCCCAGCCCGCGCTACTATGCGCTCAACGATGCGCTCATGAAGCTGCGCGGCGGCCCGGCGCAGTTTCAGATTCGCGGCGTCGACGAGCTGTTCGTCAAGCACGACTCCATCATGCTGGAGGGGGTCAACACCAGCTTCCAGACCCACTTCCAGGTGGCCCCCGACGAGTTCGCCCGCCTCTACAACATCGCCCAGGTCGTCGCCGGGCCCTGCCTGGCGGCTGCGACCAACTCGCCGCTCTTGTTCGGCAAGCGCCTCTGGCGGGAGACGCGCATCGCGCTCTTTCAGCAGGCCGTCGACACGCGCTCCTCGAACCTCTACCTGCGCGAGATGTCCCCGCGCGTGCACTTCGGCACCGGCTGGGTCGAAGACTCGGTCATGGAGATTTTCAAAGAAGACATCTCGCGTTTCCACGTCATCCTCACCACCGACCTGAGCGAGAACCCCTTCGAGGTGCTCCAGAACGGCGGCGTGCCCGAGCTGCAAGCCCTCTCGCTGCACAACGGCACCGTCTACCGCTGGAACCGCGCCTGCTACGGCCTGACCGGCGGCGAGCCGCACCTGCGCATCGAAAACCGCATCTTGCCCAGCGGCCCCACGCCCGCTGACGAGATGGCCAACGCGGCCTTCTGGTTCGGCCTCGTCAGCGGGCTGGCCGAGCGCTACGACGACATCCGGGACGTCATCTCGTTCTCGCGTGCGAAGAATAACTTCATCGCTGCCGCGCGCGAGGGGCTGGCCTCGCAGTTTGCCTGGCTGGAGGGGCGCAAGCAGGTGCCTGCGCACCGGCTCATCCTCGAAGACCTCCTGCCGATGGCCGAAGACGGCCTGCGCACCTCGGGCGTGGACGAGGGCGACGTCGACCGCTACCTTGGCATCATCGAGCAGCGCGTGGACACCGGCCAGACCGGCTCGCAGTGGCAACTCGACTCGCTCGACGCGATGGAAGAGCAGACGGACGCCGGCACGCGCGCCGAGCGGCTCACCGCGCTGGCGGCCGCGATGGTGACGCGCCAGGAAGAGGGCGATCCGGTGCACGAGTGGCCCCTCGCCGAGCTGGGCGAAGGAACCGTCCCCGAGCGCATGCAGCGCTCGCGCGTGGAGCAGTACATGACGACGGACCTCTTTACCGTTCATGAAGACGAACCCGTCGAGTTCGTCGCCTGCCTGATGGACTGGCAGCGCATCCGCCAGGTGCTCGTGGAAGACGAGCAGCACCGCCTGGTGGGGCTGGTGAGCCACCGCAACCTGCTGCGCTACCTCGCCGAGCGCAACGCCGAGCGCGACGAGGCCGCCCCCGTGCCCGTGCGCGAAGTCATGGTCGAAGACCCGGTGAGCGTCTCTCCGGAGACGTCGACCCTCGACGCCATCGAACTGATGCGCGAGCGCCAGATCGGCGCGCTCCCGGTCGTGCGCGAAGACCAGCTCGTGGGCATCATTACCGAGCGCGACTTCGTCGAAATCGCCGGCCAGTTGCTCGACGACTCCCTGGGGGGCCCCACCGCGCCGCACGAACCGCCGCCCTCGGAAGCGCAGGAAGTGGTGGAGTGAGACGTGTTGCGTATTTCGCATTTCGCAAGGTTGCCAGTTTGCGAACGATGAACGGGAATTCGAGCGTCACGCTTTCGGGAAAATTCGGGCTGTTCGCTGTTGGCTCGTCGGACCGAAAAGCGGACAGCTGACGGCTAACAGCCTCATCACGCATTACGGGTCACGCATCACTCAGACGGAACCCCTGTGAAAGCCGCCCTCGGCCCGGCACAAGCAGCGCGCCGAAGCGGTTGGTTCCGGCGAGGCGCCACTCCCATTTACGACGACAATTCGAGCGACGATGGACACCCCGTACGAACGCGAGATCGAAGGCTTCACCGTGCGCATCGAGCGCGACCTGTGCATCGGGTCGGGCAACTGCGTGAACCTGGCGCCCGAAGTCTTCGAGCTGGACGAGCAAAACCTCGTGTCGTTCAAGGACGGCGCGAGCGAGGCCCCCATCGACAGCGCGCGCCTGGAAGAAGCCTGCGTGCTCTGTCCCGTCGACGCGCTGCTGGTCTTCGACGAAGACGGCGAGCAGATCGTGCCGTGATCGAGGACGGCGACCCGTGGACGGCGGCCCGTTGCTCCCGGACTCCCACCCTCTCGCCCCCTCCGCGATGAGCGACGACCCCGCGCCCCAATCGCAAGCCGAAGCGCGCAGCGAGTCGCACGAAGAACCGCACGGCAACCCGCGCTACGCCTCGCAGGCCGCGGCCGCCGAGCCGGCCCCCGTCGCCTTCGTGCTAGCGGTGTTGTTTTCGCTGGCGCTCGTCTCGATCCCGCCGATCTTTTTCACCAGCATCGACCTGACGGCGACCCCCGAGGCGAATGGCGGCGACGGCGCCCCCGACGGCAGCGAAGCGGCGCGCGAACCCGAACGCCTCCAGCTCCTGCAAGAAACGCGCGCCGACGCCTTCGCGAAGTTGAGCACGTACGGCCCCATCGAAGACGGCGGGGGAGCCTATCGCATCCCGCTCGACCGCGCCATGCGCCTGACGCTCCGCGAGGACTACGGCTCGTCCGGCGACGAAGCACAAGGCAGCGGCGCGCCGGCGCTCGACGCTCCCGCTCGCCGATGAGACGGAGGCGTGATGAGGCTGTTAGCGCTTGGCTGTTGGCTCCTCGGACCGAAACGTGAACGGCCAGAAGCCTGATGGCGTCACGCTCGAATTCTCTTTCACCCCACGGGCACTCTCCTCGCTTCACTCACAGCGTAGCGTCCGTAAAGCCTCACGCCTCACGAAATGTCCCGCATCGCCCAGAGCGAATCCTTTTACGAAAAAGCCCGGCGCGTCATCCCCGGCGGCGTCAACTCGCCCGCGCGTGCCTTCGAGGGGAGCGTCGGCGGCGCGCCGCTCTTCATCGAGGAAGCCGAGGGCGCCACCCTCACCGACGCCGACGGGCACGA
>PXTX01000052.1:0-2631 GCA_003023275.1 Bacteroidetes bacterium SW_4_67_19 | reverse complement strand
CGCTGCCGGCAGCGGCCCGATGACCTTCAGCGAGCCGGACTCCCCTGGCGTGACCGAAGGCAACGCTGCCGACACGCTCGTCGCCCGCTACAACGACGTCGACCACGTCCGCGAACTGGTGGGGGCCAACGAGGGCGAGGTGGCCTGCATCATCGTCGAGCCGATAGCCGGCAACATGGGCTGCATCCCGCCGCGGGACGGCTTTCTGGAAGGCCTGCGCGACCTGTGCGACGCCGAAGACATTGTGCTGATCTTCGATGAGGTGATGACCGGCTTCCGCGTGGCCGCCGGCGGGGCACAGGAGCGCTACGGCGTGACGCCGGATCTCACGACGCTGGGCAAAATCATCGGCGGCGGGCTGCCGGTGGGCGCCTACGGCGGGAAACGCGAGATTATGGACTACGTCTCGCCGGTCGGTCCGGTCTACCAGGCGGGCACGCTCAGCGGCAACCCGCTGGCGATGCGGGCCGGCTACGCGGTGCTGAAGAAAATCTACGACGAGCAGGACCGCCTCTACGACGAGCTCGAAGCCTACAGTCGCACGCTGGAGGAAGGCACGCAGGAGAACCTGGCCGACGCGGGCATCCAGGCGCAGACCACGCGCGTCGGGGCGATGAGCAGTCTCTTTTTCACGGATGAACCCGTGACTGACTACGACAGCGCGCAGACCTGCGACACGGGGCGCTACGCCGACTACTTCCACGCGATGCTCGAGGAGGGCGTCTACCTTCCGCCTTCGCAGTTCGAGGCGATGTTCTTCGGCCACGCGCACGGGGAGGCGGAACTGGAGAAGACGCTCGCGGCGCAACGCACGGCCCTGGAGCAGGTGGCGAAATAAGCGATGAAATAAGCGATGCCGACCTTCACGAACTCACGCGCTCGATCACGAGACTGACGGTCGGTTCGAAGACGTCCGTGCAGCTCGTGTCGTTGTAGTCCACGCGGCGTGCAACGAGGACGCGCACGCGGTAGTCGCCGAGGCGTGCGGACTCTCCCTGTGTGAGCCGCGCGCGTTGCTCCTCGTGGACGACCTCGAGAACTTTGGGGGTGGTGCGAATTCCACACCCGCCCGGCCTGTGCGCGTCGAAGCCGCCGTCGCGGAACTGCGCACTCCACCCGTCCGGCAGCACCAGGTCGTTGCGCTCGCTGCCCGTTGCTCCGAACTTGCCGGCCGTCACGCCGAAAAAGACCAGTCTCTCGTCGTCCCGCACTTTCAGTACAGGGGCCGACCCAAAGACGTACGGACGGAACGTAAGCGCAAGCTGATATCGCTGGTTTTCGACCAACGGGAGCATTTCTGCCGGGAGCACACCGCCGGGAATGGAAAGCGTGCGGGCCGTGTCGCCCCGGCTGAGGTCGCGCAACGTGACGCTGGTGCGCCTGTCCTTGTCCCGGACGGCGCTTACGGTCGCCTCGAACGTGTTCGTCACGCGCGGCCGACTGTCAAAGCGCGGCTCCAGACGCACATCGAACGCCTCGTTCGGTGCAGGCGCATCGCTACCGCCGACCATCGAGCAGCCGGCCAGCGTCGAAAGCAAGAGCAGAACGCAACACCTCGAAAGTGAGCGCATGACATAGAGCACGGTTTGGATAGAGAGATTTCATAATTCTACCCGAACAGTAGCGTCCATGCAGAACAAATTGCAAGCCTGAATTTACTGGGTCGTGGCAGAGAAACGTTGAGTGGTTGCAGCAGGTCGTTGGGCAGTCGCTTGAAGCCGTTCGGCGGTTTGCAACCCCCGTCCTCACAGGTACCGCTCGAAAAACGGCGCCATCCACGACAGGTCCCAGCGCTCGTCGGGGCCGCGCCGCCCGCCGAGGAGCGTGTGCGTGGCCTCGCCAGGGCGCACGTCCGCCAGTCGCTGGCGGACGGCACGTAGACGCTTACGCTCGCGGCCGTCGGGGGTCGCGTGCGGCTCGCCGCCGGCCAGCAGCGCCGTGGGCCGCGCGGCGGTGGTGGGGGCGACGCGCAGGGCGACGGGCCACCAGTGCGTGTGTTCGGGAAACAGGTGCGCCAGCGTCGAGAAGGCGCCCTCGGGGAAGGGCAGCACGTCCTCGCGCGGCGGGTGCAGGCGGCCTTCGGGGAAGTGGACGAGCACCGTTTGCGGGGTCTCGCGCAGGCGGCGGGCCGTGCGGCGCACCGTGGTACGGCGGCGCGCACGGGCCTCGTCACCCTCGCCGGGGGGAAACGGCTGCGCGCCGGCGGCGGCGAAGAACGGGAAGCGGTCCCAGTCCTCCATCCAGATCGTGCCGGGGCGTTCCAGCAGTTCCGTCAGCAGTACCTGAAGCAGGTGCCCGTCGTAGAAGTGCTGGTGGTTGGCGTAGAGCACGACCGGCGCGCCCTCCGCGACAGTCCCCTCGACGAACGCTTCGATCTCCTCGTGGTTCCGGCGCGCGCGATCGGCGTCGACGAGATCGATCTTGTTCTGAGCGATCACGATGTTCTCGATCCCGATCGAGTCGAGCGCCATCAGGTGCTCCTCTGTCTGGGCCTGGGGCACCTGTTCTGTGGCGCTCACCACGAGCACAGCCCCGTCCATCAGCGACGCGCCCGAGAGCATGGTCGCCATCAGCGTCTCGTGGCCCGGTGCGTCGACGAACGAAACAGTCCGAAGACGCTCGCTTTCGGAG
>PXTX01000051.1 GCA_003023275.1 Bacteroidetes bacterium SW_4_67_19 | reverse complement strand
CGGCTGCTCGGGTCGTTTTGACGAAAGGGGGGTACTGCGCCGTGAGCGGCTTGCTAAAGATGGGGGATGCTCCGGCGGTTGGTCGCTCATGCTTGCCGAAGCCCGGCGGGTTGGAGGGGGGCTTCGAGACGCCCTACGACACCACAACACCAAAACACCCCCATGCCCGACGATTCCATCGCCGCCCGCATGAACGCCTTCGTCGAAGACCTCCAGCAGCGCCTCTGTCGGAGGCTGGAAGACGAAGACGGCGCGGCCACGTTTCGCCGCGACGAATGGACGCGCGAGGAGGGCGGCGGGGGCACGACGGCCGTCATCGAGGGCGGTGACCTCTTCGAGAAGGGCGGCGTCAACACCTCCGCCGTCCACGGCGAGCTGTCGGAGCGCATGGCCGAGGCGCTCGGTACGGAAGAACGCGCGGTCGAGGCGGCGCCGTTTTTTGCCACGGGCCTCTCGCTGGTGTTGCATCCGCGCTCGCCGTACGTGCCCACCGTCCACGCCAACGTTCGCTACTTTGCCCTCGGGGACAATCGCCTCGACCCCGACGACGAGTGGTTCGGCGGCGGGGCAGACCTGACGCCCTACTATCCGTTTCTGGAAGACGCCAAGCACTTTCACCGCACCTGGAAGGCCGTCTGCGACCGCCACCCCGCCGCGGCCGACTACGCCGAGTTCAAGCAGGCGTGCGACGACTATTTTTACCTGCCGCATCGCGAGGAAGCCCGCGGCGTCGGCGGCATTTTTTACGACTACCTCCGCGACGACCCCGAGGCGACGCTGGCCTTCTCGAAAGACGCCGGCGAGCACGTTCTGGAAGCGTATCTTCCCATCGCAAGGCGCCGGCGCAAGCGCGACTTCGGCGAGCGCGAGCGCGCGTTTCAACAGCGGCGGCGCGGGCGCTACGTCGAGTTCAACCTCGTCTACGACCGGGGCACGAAGTTCGGCCTCGAAACGGGCGGGCGCACCGAGAGCATCCTCATGAGCCTGCCGCCGCAGGGGGCGTGGCGCTACGACGCCCAGCCCGAACCCGGTACCCCCGAGGCCGAGGCGCAGTGGTTTTTCCAGCCGCGCGACTGGCTGGCGCTTTCACGGTAGGCGTGCTGTTTTGACATCAGTCGGCAGCCGGTTGCCGCGATCTTATTTGCTCTCATCAGTTTATAGCAAAGTTCAACGTGGTACAGGAACTGCGCGTCTGGCTCTTGCGCTCAATACAAGCCGCTTTTCATCGGGGAAGCGGCGTCTGTTTGAGCGTGCTTTTTCACCAGAAGTCTCTTGGCTGCATGACTCCGCGCGAGTTCCTGAGCGCCTATCAGTTTGATCGTCGCATGGTAACGGGCGGGCATTTTCCCTCCGAGCCGCTGCAGGTCGAAGAGGGCGACACCGTGGGCGTCGTGCTTTTGAACCTCGGCGGCCCGGAGAAGCGCGAAGACGTGGCGCCGTTTCTGTACAATCTGTTTATGGACCCGGCCATCATCGACCTGCCGGTGGGGGGCGTCTTGCGGCACTGGCTGGCGAAGGTTATCGCCAAGACGCGCGCTCGCTCGGTCGGGGAAGACTACGAAGCCATCGGGGGCGGCTCGCCGATCAACCGCCTCACGCGCGAGCAGGCCTCGGGGCTCGAATGGCTCTTGAACGACCGCTACGGCTCGCAGACCGGCGCCTCGTTTCGCACCTACATCGCCATGCGCTACTGGCATCCCTTCAGCGAGGAGGCCGCCCGGCAGATGGAGGACGACGAGGTCGACAAGGTGGTGCTGTTGCCGCTGTACCCGCAGTATTCGAAGACCACCACCGGCGCTTCGCTCGTCTACTGGAAGGCGCTCGAAGAGGCCGGCGAGATCCCGCGGTGGCCCACGACGTTCGTGCAGGAGTACGCCGCCAACCCGAAGTACGTGCAGGCCGTCTCCGAGCGCATCGACGAGGGGTTGCAGCGCTTCGAGCGGGCGGTGCGCCCGGACGTGCAGCTCGTCTTCAGCGCGCACGGCACGCCGCTGAAGGAAATGAAAGAACGGCGCGACCCGTACTGCTGCCTCGTGCATTCCACCGTCGATCAGTTAATGAAGCGGCGCGGGCACGACCGTCCCTACCACGTGGCCTTCCAGAGCAAAGTGGGACCGGCGGAGTGGCTCACCCCTTCCACGCTCGACAAGCTCGACGAGCTGGCCGAGCAGGGCCGCCGGGCGCTCCTGGTCGTGCCTATCGCCTTCGTGACCGATCACATCGAGACGAGCTACGAACTGGACATCGAGGCGCGCGAGGAGGCCGAGGACGCCGGCGTGCGCCACTTCGAAGTGACCAGCGGCCTCAACAGCCATCCGCTTTTCATCGAAGCGCTCGCCGAGGCGACGGTGGCGCAGATTCAGTGTCCCCAGCACGAAGGCGCGCCCGTGAGTGTCAACGGAACGTCCGGGGGGAACGGGCGGGCCGCTTCCGAAAACGGAATGCCCGAACAGGCGGTGGCCGAGAACGGACACGCGCCCGGCGGGTACCGCCTGCAGCCGCTCGACCAGATGCCGCGTTACGCGGCGGCCCGGCGGCAGGTGCGCTGCCACCAGTGCGAGTGCATCACCGAGGCGCGCTGCTGGACGGCCGAGCCGCCTGCGTCGCCGGCGAGTGCCGCTGCCTCTGGGGAGGAGGAAGCGCCCAGCGTGACGCGTGACGCGTGACGCGTGATGCGTGATGCGGCAATCGGTTTGATGCGGCAATCGGTATCACGCCACACGCCTCCACCCATGCCCGCCCCGGTGGTGAACCATCTTTTGCGCACGCTGGCGGCTGCGCCGCCGGATCAGCGCGTGCTTCTGCGCGGGCCTGCTGGTGACGGGCGCGCTGGTGACGGGCGCGTGGCGCATCCGCTCGCGCGGCTGGGCTTCGAGGTGCATGCGGCCCCCTGGACCGACGATGCGGCCCGGCGCGTGCAGGAGGCGGTGCAGGCGGAACGCGCGGAGCCGACCGGCGCGAGCGCAGGGGCGGAGGCCGCCTCCTCCGGCGAAGCGCAGACGGCGCCCGTCTACGCCACGGCAGCCCCGCTCGGGGCGCTCCCGTATCCCGAGGGGCACTTCGGCTGGGTCGTCGTGCGCGGCCCGGCGGACGGCGAGGGCGCTCCGGCTGTTCAGGAGGCGTCTCCGGCCGGGCAGTGGCAGGCCCTGCTGGAAGAGGCCCGGCACTATCTGCGTCCGGGCGGCTGGGTCTTCGTCATGGCCGCGCTCGTAGAGGAGGAAGACGGAGGAGCCTCGCCGGAGGTGTTGGACCGGGCGGCCGAGCAGGCCCAGCTTGCCGAGGCCGAAGCGCCCGAGCACACCGAGGCCGGCGCATTGCACGCCATCTACCGGCGCGTGGAGGCGGACACGCCTCGCTGAACGGGCGTGTCGCAGCCTGCTTTGCGGGGGGAGGCCGCGCCGCAGCAGACGAACGCGCGATTAGTCGCCCGTGCTTCGTCAGTCGTTGCGCTTCGTCTCGCGTCGCAGCCAGGCGATGACCAGGCCCGTCACGAGCCCCGCCACCAGCATGGCGACGTACCAGGCCACCGATCCACCAACGTCCAATTCCATCGCGCTAACGGGCGTTATCCAAACACGGCTCAGTAGATATGAAGAAACGGGGCCCGTCCTTACGCGGTCCGGCGCATTTCGTAACGTTGTTTCGGGAGGGGGCGCTTCCGGGCGTCGTTGGCACTGGTGTTATCTTGCTGTAAATAACGGGGCGAGGGCGTGCGCGGCGGAACGGACGTTGCCCGAGAAGTGGCGTCCCGGCGACATTGTTTGCTTTTTCCTCCCCGTCCCGGTCGTTTCGTGATCGCTTTTGTTCGTGCCGATGTTCTCAGTGACCGAGAGGCCCCCCGAGGCCCGTTGCGTGCGGGTATGGAACGCTCCTCACTTGCCGGACGCTCCTCACTTGCCGGCGTGCTGGGGACGCTGGTGAGTGCGATGTTGCTGCTGGGGGCCGCGCCGCACGGGGCCCGCGCCCAGACCGTGCCCGACGATGCGCCACCCCCGGAGGATTCCACGCGGCAGGACCGCCTTCGCCAGCAGCGGCAGCAAAAAGAGAAAAACCTGACGCCGCCGGATCCGGGGTTTTTCTCCGAGACGGTCACGCGGGTCAGGAGCTTCATCGAACGGAACCAGGTCGTCATCGACCTGCCCGACGTGGGCCTCTACGCCCTGCAGCTGCCCTTTTTCCGCGAGCGCGACGACGTGGACTCCTACGTCGAGGCGCTCGCGAGCCTGAAACGCTACTACGGCGCGCAGGGCGTGATCGGCTACGACCCGGGCGGGCCGTGGACGGGCTACGGCTTTGCGCGGTACTGGCACATGCCCGAGGAGAATTTCTACGGCGTCGGCCCGAACCCGGAGGAAACGGAGGCCAACTACCTCCTCGACGAGTTCATCGGCGGGGGGCTGGTGGGGTACGAACTGCTGCCGCGCGTGCTCGTCGGCGGGCACGCCTCCTACCAGCTGAACCGCTACGGCAGGGGTCGCGACACCGACCATCCCCCCATCGAGCAGGCGTTTTTTGAAAACAACGTGCCGGGGCTCGGCGCCGACGTCGACTACGTCGTGCCCGGCGGCTTCCTCGAATTCGACAGCCGCAACATTCCCTACGAGCTGAACTACGGACGCCGCCTTGCGCCCACCGAGGAGCGCCTGCGCGGCATTTCGCTCGACGCCACCAGCGGCTTTTACGCCGCCGTCGAGGCGCTCCCGCATTTGGCTGTCGGAGACGGCAATTACGATTACGCACGCTTCAACTTCGAGAGCCAACAATACCTGCCGTTCCGCAAGGGCTACCAGGTGTTGGCGCTCCGCGAGTTTCTGACGCTTACCTCCACCCCCGGCGACAACGAAATGCCCTTCTACGAAATGGAGACGCTCGGCGGGGCGAGCACGCTGCGCGGCTTTAACAGCTTTCGCTTCCGCGACCGCAACGCGATTCTCTTCAACGTCGAGTACCGCTGGCAGATCTTTCGCCCGCTCGACATGGCGCTCTTCGTGGACGCCGGGCACGTCTTCGGCAGTGTCGAGGAGCTGGCCCTGGAGGCCGAGGGCTTCGAGGTCGGTTATGGGATCGGCTTTCGCTTCAAGGCGGGCCAGCGCGTGATCGGGCGCATCGACATTGCGCGCAGCCGTGAGGGCCTCTCGACGAACCTGGAGCTGGGCGGCCTGCTCTGACGGCGGGCCTTTTTTCTTCACGTTCCCTTTTCCCCGACGCTTTTGCTCTATGAACGTGCGTCTGCTTCCCACGCGCGCCCAGCAGCACCCCGCCGAGGTCGGGGACGACGGGGAACCGGCGGCCACCGCGCAGCCCTTCCTGCCGGATGACCCCATTGCCACGGACCCCGACCGGCTGGACATGCCGGCGCCCACCGAGGTCGAGCCCTCCGATGTGGGAGACTATCTCGAAAACACGTTCACCTCGCCCGGCGACTACGAAGGGCCCGCGCGCAACGTCAACACGATGCAGGAAGTGCCCGAATCTTCGTGGTACAACTGGCGCCACTACCACGAGCGCATGAGTGTCGACGCGCTCAAGCGCGGGCCCAACCCGGCAGACCGCGCCGGGCCCGCGCCCGGTACGTGGACGGTCGTCAGCACCAAAGAAGAGGGCAAGTCCGTCGGCATGCAGATCACCGACCGGCGCGGGGACCGGTATCTGCTCAAGTTCGACCCGCCCCGCCACATCGAGTTGTCCACCGGCGCGGAAGTGGTCGTCACGAAGATTTTCTACGCGCTTGGCTACAACGTGCCGCAGAACTATGCCGTCTCCTTCCGTCCCGAGCGCCTGGAGCTGGGCGAGGAGGTGAGCATCGGGCGTGAGGACCTGCGCGAGCTGTTGGGCAAGGCCGCGCAGTACCCCGACGGGCGCGTCCGCGCGGTGGCGAGCAAGTTCCTGGAAGGGGAGCCCATCGGCCCGTTTCAGTACCACGGCACGCGCCAGGACGACGGCAACGACATCTTTCCGCACGAGAGCCGGCGCGAGCTGCGCGGGATGCGCGTCTTCGCCGCCTGGCTCAACCACGTCGACGCGCGCTCGATCAACTCCTTCGACGCGGTGGTCAATGACATAAGCCCCACTACCGGCGACAGCGCGCAGTACGTGCGCCACCACCTCCTCGACTTCGGCACGACGCTGGGAGGCGGCCCGCTCGGTCCCAAGGACCGCTGGCAGGGCTACGAGTACGGCCTCCAGCCGGGCCGCATGGCCCTGCGTGCTGCCACGCTGGGCTTCGCCGGGGCGCCGTGGCTTTCCATCGAGTATCCCGACTACCCGTCCATCGGCCACATCGAGGCGGAGCACTTCGACCCCACCGAGTGGAAGCCGCTCTACCCGAACCCCGCCTT
>PXTX01000050.1 GCA_003023275.1 Bacteroidetes bacterium SW_4_67_19 | reverse complement strand
CGCCGCCGAGGAGAAAAGAGCGTAGATTGCACGCCGGTAGCTCCTGATAGGGGGCCGTGTCGGCACAATCTTGCTATGCCTGCACTGACTTGCTGTGCCTGCACTGAAATCTGCCGTGGGGGAATCTACGTCTTTACGCGTCGAGGAGGCCGGACTTCCCGAGGCCATTGAAGGAGGATTTCGTATGAAACCGATGTTCGGGCCGCCGCGCCAATTTCCGTTTCTCGCTCCTGAACGGTCCGGTGGTGAACCTCTTTTCACCGCTTCACTCTTTTCGCCAGGTGCTCGGCCTTCTCGGGGGCACCCGGTTCGGGCAGAGTTTCCTCGTCGGAAGCGGCGCGTCCGTCGCCGCGAAGCGCGGGCTGTTCTTCGCCTTCGTGGAGCGCGTCCCATGCCTCGCTGGTGACGATGGTCTCGAGGTTCTGCACGCGCTCGGTCAAGCGTCGGCGCTTCGCCTCGGAATCTTCGAGCGCTTCACGCAGGTCGGCGACCGTTCCTTCCAGCTCATGCGTGGAGGCGCCCAGCCGTTCCTGCTTCGATTTGAACTTGAGCCATTCGCTGAATCCTCCCAGTGCAATACCGGCGAGCGGAATTAAGATCCATAAAGGCATAACGCTTTTCCATAAAAGTGAGAAGGCGCGAGACGGCGCCCCGTAAAGAAACGGTGCAATGATTCCTACGAGCGGGTCGCCTACCTGTTGCGCCGCTGGTCAAGGCGATGCGGGCGGAGCAGCGGTCGCTCTGCGAAATCCATCCAGCCCCAGCAGACGCGCCAGCTTTTGGGGAAGGGCCGTGTTTTGCATGACGCCGGTGAAGCGTTGCGCGCCCGGGCCGTACGCCAGGAGCGGCGTCCACGTGGCCGTGTGACCGAAGACGTTCCAGCGCGCCGTCGCCCGGTTGCCCTCGGTGCGGGTGATGCTGAGGCCGCCGGTGTCGTGGTCGGCGGTGGCGAGAACGAGCGTGCGCCCGGTGGCGGGCGAATCGGAGCGCCCGCTCGACGGCGCGGTCCAGTTCGCGCAGGTAGCGGCGGGCGTCCGGCAGGCGGTTGATGTGGCCGGCGGCGTCGGTGCCCTCCTGTTCGACGACCAGAAAGAAGCGCTCGCCGCGTTGCCGCAGCTTCCGGAGGGCCGCCGCCGTCACCTCGGGAAGTGGGGGACCGTGCATTACGTCGAAGCGGCCCGCGCGCTCAGAGAAGAGGCCCAGCCAGCGCGCCGTGGGGGCGGCGGTAGCGTTCGTGCCGGTGAAGTGCCCCAGCGAGTCGCCCACGGAAAAGCCGCGCCGCCGAGCCGCGCGCCGCAGGCTGTCGGTAAAAACCGTCGGCTGCCCCCCACCGAGGAGCACATCGGCACGCGAGGCGATCATCTGGCGGGCGATGGCGGCATAGTTGCTGCGCGAAGGAAGGTGCGCCGTGAAGCCCGCCGGCGTGGCGTCGGTCAGGTAGGAGGTCGTGACGACGCCCGTGGCCATGCCCTGGCGCGCAGCGGCTTCCAGGATGGAGAGGCGCTCTCGCCCGTCCGGCGTCATGCCGATGGTGTAGTTGGTCGTCTTGAAGCCGGTGGCCATCGCCGTGGCCCCCGCGCCGGAGTCGCTGATCGGCCCCGTCAGCGAGTGGGTGCGCACCAGGCCCGTCACCGGCATCCGTCCCATCGCCAGGCGACGCTCCGCCAGCGCATCGACGGTCGAGAGCATCGAGAGGCCCATCCCGTCGCCGATGAGAAAGATGACGTTCTGCACGGGCGCTGCGCTGTCGGCAGGCGCCGCGCGGCGGGCGTTCTCCCCGAGGCGCGCGGAATCGGCTGGCGGGAGCGGCGGCGCCGGCTGTTGCTCGCCGGGCAGCGCGGCGTGCGCGACGGTTTCGTAGGTCGGCTGCACGGGGATGCCGACGATCTGCCCGACGACGTACACCAGCCCGCCCAGCACGACGACGGCGGTGCAGAGCCACATGAAGCCGCGCCCGATCCAGCGGAGTGCGTTTTTCATTCTTTGCACAAGCCAAAAATCGAGGCCAACAGACGTCGCGGCCCCTACATCTCTGAAACGATAGGTCAGCTCGCCCCCCTGAATATCCCCCATCAAGAGCGGGTCGTGTGTTTTCTCCCGTCGCCGGCGACGCAAAAACGACTCCCGACCGACGACCCACGAATCTATTCCACCCACACTGTCTTGACGTTGACGAACTCGCGGATGCCGAAGTGCGATAGCTCGCGCCCGTAGCCGCTCTTTCTGGTTGACGAAGGCGCACCCCACCTCCAGCCGGCGCGCCACGTCCTCGCCCCGGTCGCGGTCCTCGGTAAAGACGGCCCCGCCGAGCCCGAAGGGCGAGTCGTTGGCAAGCTGGACCGCATGGTCGGTGTTCTCTGCGGCAATGATGGAGGCGACCGGCCCGAAGATTTCTTCTTCAAAAGCCACCGTCCCCGGCTCCACGTCCGTCAGCACCGTGGGCGCGTAATAAAAACCGTCGCGGTCGGTGAGCATTTCACCCCCCAGCGCGAGCTGCGCGCCATCCGCCGTCGCGCGCTCGACCTGGTCGTGAATGCTCTCGCGCGCATCGCCGGAGACGAGCGGCCCCACGTCGGTGCCGTCGTCCATCGGGTCGCCTACGGTGAGGCCGCGCATCTCGTCGACGAAGCGCTCGGTGAAGGCGCCCAGCACCTCTTCTTCGACGATGAAGCGCTTGGCGGCGATGCAGCTCTGGGCGTTGTTCTGCATGCGCGCAGTCACGCCCGTCTGGGTGGCCCGCTCCAGGTCGGCGTCCGCCAGCACGATGAACGGGTCCGAGCCGCCCAGCTCCAGCACGCTCGGCTTGATCTGCGCAGCGGCCTGCCCCCCGACGGCGCTGCCGGCAGGCCCGCTGCCGGTGAGCGTGGCCCCCCGGATGCGCTCGTCGTCGAGGAGGCCTTCGACCGGACCGGAAGAAATCGGCAGCGCCTGAAACTCGCCCGCGTCGAAGCCGGCCTCGCGGAAGACCGTTTCGATGGCGAGCGCGCAACCCGTGACGTTGCCCGCGTGCTTCAAGAGGCCCACGTTGCCGGCCATCAGGGCGGGCGCGGCGAAGCGGAAGACCTGCCAGAAGGGGAAGTTCCACGGCATCACCGCCAGCACGGGGCCCAACGGCTGGTAGACCACGAGGCTGCGCTGGGCGTCGGTCGCGACGGGGTCGTCGCTGAGGAAGTCTTCGGCGTGCTCGGCGTAGTAGCGGCAGACCCAGGCGCACTTCTCGGCCTCGGCTTTCGCCTGGGCGAGCGGTTTGCCCATCTCGCGCGTCATCAACGCGCCCCAGCGGTCGGCTTCGCCTTCCAGAAGCTCCGCTGCGCGACGCATCTTCCGCGCGCGCTCGTCGAAAGCGGTCCGGCGGTGGCGCTCGAACGCCTCGTCGGCGCGGGCGACACGGGCGTCGATCTCGTCCTCGGAGAGTTCGTCGTAGCGCTCGATTTCCCGGCCGGTAGCCGGATTGACGGAGGTGAGCATGTCTGGGTGGGGGGAGAGCGGGGGAGAGCACGCTTGCGAAAAATCGCGTTGCAGAGATGGTTCCGCTGGCGTGGAGGGCGTTTACGGGTTTTTACCGGCGGGGCCGTCGTCTCGTCATCTGCGGTCGGCCGTCCGCGCGCAGCAGCGCACAGAAACAAAAAAATGCCCCGAAGCTGGGCGAACCAGCTTCGGGGCGAACGGCGCTCTGCGAGGGGGAGGGGGCGGGTCGCAGAGCGCCAACTCGGAAAGTCGGATGCAGGAAAAAGGCCTGCTTCGGAGATTGTTTCTCCGAACGGCCGCTTCACAGAAAAGCCGTCTTCTGGCCCAAACAGGCCCCAGCGAGGCGGAGAGGGAGGGATTCGAACCCTCGATACCCCTGTGAAGGGCATACTCCCTTAGCAGGGGAGCGCCTTAAGCCACTCGGCCACCTCTCCGGGTTTCGGAGTGATGATGTGGGGACCGCTCATTTACGCTATGTCGTCCGCCGCGTTCCCGCCGGTCGGAATTGGTAAATAGTCCGCTCGTGTCACTCGCTCGATAGTGGATGGTTTTCAAATCGAGAACCATCCACCCAACCACTAACTTTCTTCCAAGGCCTGCGCGCCGCTGGTGATTTCGATGATCTCGGTAGTGATGGCGTCCTGGCGGGCGCGGTTGTACTCCAGGCGCAGGTCCTCGAGCAGGTCCTCGGCGTTGCTGGTCGCGTTTTCCATCGCCACCATGCGCGCGCCCTGCTCGGCGGCGTTGGATTCGAGCATCGCGCGCCACACCTGGTAGCGCACGTAGCGCGGCACGAGCGTGTCGAGGATGCCCTCGGCGCTCGGCTCGAAGAGGTAGTCCACGCTGCTGCTCGCCGTGTGCTCGTCCGCCGGGCCGTCTGCCCGTCCGTTCGTGGCAAAGTCGCCTTCTTTTTCCATCACCGGCGTGAGGAACGGCTCGCGCGGCAGCGGCAGGAGCGGCTCGCTGATGCGATTCTGCGACATCGTGTTTTTGAACTCGTTGTAGACGAGGCGCACCTCGTCGAAGCGCCCGGAGCGGAAGCCCTCGATGGCGCGGTCGGCGGCGCGGCGGGCCGTCTCGAAGCTGAGGTCGTCGAAGACGCCAGTGAAGTCGCCCTCCAGCGGGTAGTCGCGGCGGGCAAAGTAGTCGTTTCCCTTCTGCCCAATCGCCAGCATCGCCAGGTCGCCGCGCCGGTCCTGCTGCCGGTAACGCTCCTCGATGGTGCTCTCGGCGCGCTTGATGGCGTTGGAGTTGAACGCGCCGGCGAGGCCGCGGTCGGCGGTGACGAGGATGACCAGGACGCGGCGCACCTCCTCGCGCTCCTCGAAGAGCGGGTGCGCGGCCACGTCGGTTTCTTCGCGCAGGTGGCGCGTGATCTCGCGCAGGCGGAAGGCGTAGGGCCGCGCGGCAAAGATGCGCTCCTGCGCCCGGCGCAGCTTCGCCGCCGCTACCATGCGCATCGCGCGCGTCACCTGACGGGTGTTCTCGATCGACCCGATGCGGTTCCGAATGTCGCGAAGACTGGCCATCGGTTGGGTGTGGGGGTTCGGGAGTGCGGGGGAGTGGGGGTTCTCGTGACGCAGACGCGGAAAACAATAGCCCGTGTGCCATGCCGGCGAGGCGGTACGAGAGCACGCAGGCGCGGAAAGTACGCTCCCACACCCATACTCCCGCACTCCCACACTCAAACTACGCGCTCGCGAGGGCCGCTTCGTCCTCTTCTTTCTCCTCCTCGGGGCGGTACGCGTCGGCCAGGTCGGTCGCGGCTTTCTCGATGACCTGCTCGGACTCCTCCGAGAGGTCGCCGCCGGCGCGGATTTCTTCGAGCACCTCTTCGTGGCGCAGCGTCATGCGCTCCAGGAGCTCGGCCTCGTATTCCCGCACCTGCTCGGTGGGCACGTCGTCGAGGTAGCCCTGCGTGGCCGCGTAGACGATCACGACCTGCTGCTCGACGGGCATCGGGCTCATCTCATCCTGCTTGAGAATTTCCACCAGGCGCTCTCCGCGGCTGAGCTGGCGCTGCGTCGAGGGATCCAGGTCGCTGCCAAACTTGGCGAAGGCCTCCAGCTCGCGGTACTGCGCCAGGTCGATGCGGAGGGTGCCGGCCACGTCCTTCATCGAGGAAATCTGCGCGGATCCGCCCACGCGGGAAACGGACGTGCCCACGTCGATGGCCGGGCGCACCCCGGCGTTGAACAGGTCCGCGTCCAGGTAAATCTGCCCGTCGGTGATCGAGATCACGTTGGTCGGGATGAAGGCCGACACGTCGCCGCCTTTCGTCTCGATCACGGGGAGCGCCGTGAGGCTACCGCCCCCCTCGACCTTGCCTTCCAGGCTCTCCGGCACGTTGTTCATGCGCCCGGCGATCTCGTCGTCGTCGATGATCTTGGCCGCGCGCTCCAGCAGGCGCGAGTGCAGGTAAAACACGTCGCCGGGATAGGCTTCGCGGCCCGGCGGGCGGCGCAAGAGCAGGGACAGCTCGCGGTAGGCCACCGCCTGCTTCGAGAGGTCGTCGTAGCAGACGAGCGAGTGGCGCCCGGTGTCGCGGAAGTATTCCCCGATGCAGGCCCCCGCAAACGGCGCGACGTACTGCAAGGGCGCCGACACCGACGCCGGCGTGTTCACGATGACGGTGTACTCCAGCGCGCCCTGCTCTTCGAGCTCGCGGCGCACCTGCGCGACGGTGGATTCTTTCTGCCCGACGGCTACGTACACGCAGTAGACCGGCTCGCTGCGTTCGGCCTGGTGCGTCTTCTGCTGGTTGATAATCGTGTCGGTCAGGAGGGCTGTCTTGCCGGTCTGCCGGTCGCCGACGATCAGCTCGCGCTGGCCGCGCCCGATGGGGATCATCGAGTCGATGGGCTTGAGGCCGGTCTGGAGCGGCTCCTCGACCGGCTGGCGGTAGATCACGCCGGGCGCCTTGCGCTCCAGCGGCATCCGAAACTTCTCCCCCCCGATGGGGCCCTGCCCGTCGAGCGGGCGGCCCAACGGGTCGACCACGCGCCCCAGCATGTCTTCGGAGACCTCCATCGAGGCGATCTGCTGGGTGCGGCGCGCCTCGTCGCCCTCCTTGACCTCGTCGACCTCGCCGAAGAGCACCGCGCCGATGTTGTCCTCCTCCAGGTTCAGCACCATGCCGGTGACGCCGCTGTCGGGGAACTCGATCAGCTCGCCGGCTTCTACGCTGGAGAGGCCGTAGAGCCGCGCGATGCCGTCGCCCACGCTGAGGACGGTGCCCACTTCGTAGACGTCGGCGTCGGCTTCAAAGCCGCCGAGTTCGCGTTTGAGAACGGAGGTGACTTCGTCGGGTCGAATCGCCGAGGCCATGGCTTCGCGGTTGAACGTTGAAGGTTAAAAGTTGAAGGTTGGCGTGCAGAAAGAGCCGGTGTGTGGCCGTTTGCGCCGGCGGGTCCTCCTTCACCCGCCCATTGCAGGGCGGACGAAACCGCCGTTCGGGAAACGTAGCGGCGCGTGCGCAGATCCGCGCCTCACGAACGGTCGTCGCTCGCTCCGTCGCCGCCCGATTCGAGCGCCCCGGAGACGTCGGCTTCGTGGGCGAGGCGTTCGTAGAGGCTCTGCAACTGGTGGCGCACGCTGCCGTCGTAGACGGTGTCGCCGACGCGCACCACCACGCCGCCGATGAGGTCGGGGGCGTGGGCCACGTCGAGGCGCACGTTCGGCAGGCCGGTGATCCGGCTTACCGCGTCTTGAAGACGCCCCCGCGCCTCGTCGCTCAAGGGGCGCGCAGCGTGCACGTCGGCTTCGATGATGCCCTCTTGCCGGTCGCGCAGATGGCGGTAGGCGGTGAGCACGGCCTTCACCTGCT
The DNA here is from genome assembly GCA_003023275.1 of Bacteroidetes bacterium SW_4_67_19. Lineage (GTDB taxonomy): Bacteria > Bacteroidota > Rhodothermia > Rhodothermales > Salinibacteraceae > QS-8-64-10. The sequence continues at coordinate 13,395 of PXTX01000050.1, read as the reverse complement.
CCTCGCGGTCTTTGTCGAGGAGCAGCTCCACGAAGCGGTACGTCAGCTCGCTCACGCGCGGCTTCACGAGGTGCTCGAGCACGCCGCGCTTCTTGTCCTGCGGCACGACGGGGCTTTGCAGCACGCGCTCCAGTTCCGGAGCATCGTCGAGGCTCTTCAACAGCAGGTCCGCGTCTTCGTCCACCTGCGCGAGGTGGCCCTGGCGGTCGGCCTCTTCGTAGAGCGCCTGCGCGTAGCGACGTGTGACTTGAGCGTCAGCCATGCTTCGCGGTTGCGGGCTTTGAGTTCGGAGTTTGGGGGTCGAGACGTTTCGAGCTAAGGCCCCCCCGAACTCGAACCCCCGAACCCCAAACCATCAATTCCGGGGCAGGTCGTCGATGAAGTCGTCCACGAGGCGGCGCTGGCGGTTTTCATCGAGGTTCTCGCCGATGATCTTGCCAGCGGCCTGCACAGCCAGATCCGCCACCTCCGAGCGCAGCTCGCTGAGGGCGTTTTCCTTTTCGCGCTCGATGTCGGCGCGGGCCTGCTCCTGCATCTCCTGGATTTCCTTGCGCGTCTTTTGCTTTTCCTCTTCGCGGAGTTGCTCGGCCTCCTCGCGCGCTTCGCGCAGGATCTGGCGCGCCTCCTGCTCGGCCTCGCGGCGGTTTTTCTCGTTCTCGGCCTGAATCTGCCTGGCCTCTTCGAGGGCGCGCTCGGCCTTGGTCATCGAGGCGTCGATGCGCTCCTCGCGCTCTTCGAGGGCGTCGGTGATGGGGCCCCAGGCGTACTTCCACAAAATCCAGAGTACGGCCAGAAATACGACCGCGGTCCAGAAGACCAGCCCGACGTTCGGTTCGAGCAGGTTGGGCGTGGGGGGTTCGACCTGGGCCAGCGGCGTCGGAGGAAGGGGCATCGCCGTTGGAGAGACAAGCGTCATAGCGAGAGGGCGGCTTTTTCGTGCAGGCGGTGATGGTCAGCGCCACAAGGGCACTGGCGCAAGGCCCCTCGCCGTGGGCGCGCTCGATAGGAGGTGGATGGGAAATCGTGGTTTTCGCGCCCCCGTCGCCGGCGGCTCGAAAACCATCCCCCATCTACCATCGACAAGCGAGAGGCGGCCGCGCCGCCGAAACTCACGAGGTGAAGATCAGAAGGATGGCGACAATCTCCGCGATAATAGCGACGCCCTCAATCAGCGCGGCGGAGATAATCATCGAAGTGCGGATGTCGTTGGCGGCCTCCGGCTGGCGGGCGGTGCCTTCCATGGCGGGGCCGGCGAGGTTGCCGATGCCGATGCCAGCGCCGAGGGCGGCGCCTGCGATACCAATGCCGGCGCCGAGGTATGCCAGTGCTGCTGCGTTCATTCTTTTGTAGCCGTGTGCGTGTGATGCGTAGAGGGTGAAGGTGCGTGCCCGGTTTCAAATCGAGAGGCGGACGGGCGCGCCGCCGTTTCGCAAGTCGTTTTTTCGTGGGTCGTTGTTCGTGTCTTTGTCGCTGTCGGGGCGACGATGCCAGGCGTCTAAAGTTGAGAAAGCACCACGGGTTGAACGACGGCCGTCCATCGTCCGCGGTCCGTCGTCCCGGCGCAACGCGCCGTTTACCCGGCTGTCTGCGAAAGGGTCGTCTGCCCGGTGGGCTTGGTCTCGCCGTCGCCGCCGAGCATGGGCTCGTCCTTCGGGCCGAAGTGCTCGGAGCGGTCCATGAAGTCGTCGATGTCGTCGTGCGGCTGCGGGCCAGTCGCTTCTTCCTCGTGGTGCTCCGCCTCGTGCTCCTCGATGGCCAGCCCGATGAACAGCGCCGACAGGATGGCGAAGATGTAGGCCTGAATGAAGCTCACCGCCAGCTTGAGGACGTACATAAAGATCGTCAGCGGCACGCTCACGAAGATCGACCCGACGCCCACCCCGGTGCCGAACTGCGCGGTGAAGATGAAGATGAGCCCCAACATGCTGATGAGCACGATGTGGCCCGAGAGCATATTTCCGAACAGGCGGAAGGCCAGCGCGAGCGGCTTGGTGAAGAGACCGATGATCTCGGCGGGCACCAGGAAGGGCTTCACAAAAAGCGGCACGCCCGGCGGGTTGAGCGTGTGCTGCCAGTATTCTTTCGTGCCGGAAAACTGCGTAATGAGAAACGTAAAGAACGCCAGCGTGCCGGTCACCATGATGTTGGAGGTGGCCGTAATGCCCCACGGCAACAGCCCCAGCAGGTTGCCGATCAGGATGAAGAAGAAGACCGTGAGGATGTAGGGCAGGTAGCTTTTATAGTGGCGCCCGAGGCCCGGTTTGGCGACCTCGTCGCGCATGAACACGATCATGACCTCGACCATGTTTTGCCACGTGCCGCGCGGGGCCTCTTCGCGCCCGACGCCGCGCTTGTACTTGCGCGCCACGCCCAGCGCCAGGATGATTAGGAGAAGCGCCGTGACAAAGACGGCCACGAGGTGGCGCGTGATCGAGAAGTCGATCAGAATGCTGCCCGCGCCGGCCTTCTGGGCTGTAAAGTAGAGGTAGTCGTGGTGCGGGTCGGCGAGGGCTTCCTGCACCTGCGCGTGCGTGAGCGAAGCGCCGGCCGAGTCGGGGTGCGCCAGCGTGTAGGCGTCGGACTTGAGCGCCGCTTTCGTGGACGCGAAGGCGTCGAACCCGATGCCGCCGTCCTCGGGACTCGTCAAGAACAGGCGCGGCAGCTCGACGATGCCGAGCGGCTCGAAGTTGAGGTAGGTGCCGTCGGCGCTGTGGGAGACGGCGCCGGGGTTGCCCGTGTTTTCTTCTTCGCTGTGGCCGCCTTCGCCCCCGTCGTTCCCGTGGCCGCCTTGCTGCTGGCCGCCATGCGTCTGGTCCGGTTGGCCGTGCGCCTGCGCCTCGCTGCCGTGCGTCTCCTGCGCCACGGCGGGAGCCGGCTCAAGCACCGGAACAGCCGCCGCCATGAGCAGACTCGTCGCCAGTACGGCGGCAGGCGAGAAAAGACGAAACAGACGCTTCATGGCAGCAAAAACAGAATAAACGCTTCGGCAGTCAGGTGCTGGCGCGTCGGTCGCCGGCGCGTCGGTGGAGGGTCACGATTTCGGCGGCAAGGCCGGCCAGGAGCGCGGGCACGAGCGCGGCAGCAAACGGCGCCGGGCGCACCGGCGCGAAGGCGACCGCCGCCGCCGTGGCCGCCAGCATCCCGACCATGCGCGCGAGCATCCCGCCCACCGTGAGCGCCAGAAAGCGGTGCCGCTCATGGCGGAGCGCCCACCGGCCCATCACATAGGCGACGGCTCCGTAGGCAACGCCGAGTCCCCCCCCCATCAGCACGCTCGTCCAGAGGGCGTCCATTTGGCAAACCTCATTTCGCAAAAGCCGCTCGAGGGAAACCGAAACGCGGCAGCGAGAGCGCGCATGAGCAGGGCGAGCGCCCGATCTTTATTTCATCCGGGGATGCAGGCTACTCACGAGTCCTTTCAGAGATGAATCGAGGGGGGTGAATAACCCATGAAAGGTCCCCTTTCCGAGAGGCATTTTGCTCCAATTCACGCCCCCTTTGAGCGGTCCTCACGTTCTCTTTGCTCGTCTCGCTTCCCCAGCTCGTCGGCCACGCGCACGACCTGGTAAAGCACCGTGCCCAGCCCCACCAGCGCCCCCAGCATCGTCAGCCACGGAAGCGTGTCGAGCAGGAGGTCCAGGCCCAGCCCGGCGCCCACGTAAAGCGCCATCGTGAGGGCAATTTGCAGCCCCAGCCCCAGGTACGGTCCGGCGTCGCCCAGTGCGGTCCGCCAGGTAGACGGGTCGTCGTCGCTTCCGTCCTCACGGCGTGGGGCGCGTCGCGGCGACGACGGGGAAGAGGAGTCGCTCATGCCGTTCCGCCTGCATCGAAGAGAGCTTCACTGAAAAATGCCGCCGCCCGCGCCCTGCGGAACGGCTACTGCTCGGCGCTCGCCTTCTCCTCGTCAGAAGCGTTTTCTTCGTCAGAAGCCTCTTCGCCGGAAGCCTCTTCGCCGGAAGCCTCTTCGCCGGCGGCCTGCTCGGGCGCGGTCTGCCGGGGGTCCGTTGAGGCGTCCGCCGTCGCGCCGCGCTCGGTCGTCCCGTTCGCCGGAGCGCCGCTCGCCTGCGTGCCGCCCGCCCCGCCGCTGGACGCGGACGCGCTCCCCGAGTGCGGGGCGCGCTCCTCCTCGCTTGCCCCTTTTGCCTCGATCTGCTGCTGTACCGTCTCGCTGACGTCCTCCCCGATCTTGCACTGCCCGGCAAAGAGCGCCCCTTCCTCGACCTTGATGCGCCCGGCTTCGATGGTGCCGTCGATGCGCGCGGTGCTTTTGAGCATGAGGCGCTCGCTGACGTAGATTTCCCCCCGCATCGAGCCGGCCACGTCGGCGTCGGCGGCGTGCAACTCGCCCTCGACGACGCCCTCCTGCGTTACAATGACGCGCCCGTCCACGTCGAGCTTGCCCTTGATGTGACCGCTCACGCGCACGTTACTTTCCGCGCGGAGCGTGCCTTCGAAGACGGTGCCCTCCCCCACCATGTTGATTTGGTCGGGAAGGGCTTCGCCAGAGGAAGAGGAGGAGGAGCGAGCCATTGTGGTGCCTTCGTCTTCTTTTCCAAAAAGGGCCATGTCGGGGAGTGTGGGGAAATGGGAGAGCGGAAGCGGGGGCGCTGCCTGTCGCCACGCGCTTTGCGGAGTGGAAACCGTTCAACCTCGAACGTGGCGCGTGCAACGTCGAGCGTGCCGCGCGAAACCTCCAACCTTCAACTTCCCTCAATAAAGTAGGCAGCGGGGTCCTGCGCAAGTCCGTCGTGCCAGAGTTCGACGTGCAGGTGCGGGCCGGTGGTGATTTCGCCGGAGTTTCCACTTTTTGCAATGACCTCCCGCGCCTCGACGCGATCGCCGACCTGCTTGAGCAGACGGCGGTTGTGCTTGTAGAGCGAGAGATACCCGCCGGCGTGCTGCACAGCGATGGCCCACCCGCCCTCCTGGGTGCGGTCGGCCATGACGACGTAGCCGTCCCCGATGGAACGCACGGACGTGCCCGCTTCGGCGGCGATGTCGACGGCGTAGTGGCCGGTCGTGGCGTCGAAGCCGCGCGTGGCGAAGCCTTCGACCGGCGGATGCACGGGAAACGGCAACGGATCGAGACGGGACGAGGCCCAGGCCGCGCGCCCCGCGGCCGTCTCGGCGTCCACCGAGACCCCATCCGGCAGACGCGCCGCCGCAAACGACGCGCGGCCTCCCCCCGCCGCCGCGTTGCGATCCCCCTCCGTGCTGAGCGAATCGCCCGCGGAAGAAACCGGACTGGAGAGCACCCCCGTGGACTCATCGGGACGTGGCGGCGGTGCAGCGGCCTCCTCCACCGATTCTTCCTGCGCCTCGGCTACGAAGGACGAGTCCACCGGCCCCGCCATCAGGTTCTGCAAATGGCGCAGGTAGCGGCTCTGCCGGCGGAGCGAGTCTTCGAGCGCCGCCGCCCGGCGCGCGTTCTGGCGCGCGTTCCGTTCCACTTGCGCCGTGCCGTAGCCGGGGATGAGCTGCCGGAGCGGCGTAAACGTCACCACGGCGGCGGCCACCAGCGCGACCCCCAGCAGGCTTGCCAGCATCCCCATCAACAGCCGAAACGGGCGCACGTGGTAGCGGCGCGGCTGCTCCATGTACCCTTCGTCCATCACGATGACGATGTAGGCCGCCTCCGGGCTGCCGCTCAGAAACTCTGAAAGAAAGCCTCGCATGAAGACCGAGCGGGCGTGACTGTAGAAGTGACTGTCGAAGACAGCGGGCCGAACCTGCACGAGAGACCCCGCTCCCCTTTGCGAGAAGAACCGGGCGAGCACCGGCGGCGCGCCAACGAGCCGACACGGCCCCTGCCGACCGCTACCCCAGCGACGAATGACAGAACCCTCGCAAGCGCACAGAACGCTTTGTGTGGGCGCGCAAAAAACGGGAAGGAGTACAGGCGGTTCCTCCACGGTCTCTGTCTGCGCCCTTCCGCCTGCTTCCCGCGTCCTTTCGACCGTTCACTGAAGAGAAGGCCACGCTAAAAAGACGCTCCCCTGCCCTCGTTCGCTCCTTTTTACTTCTGCTTCCTTGACTTTCGACGGAGCGGCATCTACTTTCGGAGAGGTTTCGCGCTTTTCCTTGCCTCTCCCTCCCCCTTTCCCATGCCCCAGAGCGCCTCTGCCACCAAGCGCGTCCGCCAGAACGAGAAACGCCGCGCCCGCAACCGCCGGCAACTCGGTCGCGTGCGCACGAAAATGAAAACATTGCGCGAACTGGAAGACGCCGACGAAGCCTCCGCCCTGCTGAACGAGATCAAAAGCGAACTCGACCGCCTGGTCGGGAAAAACGTCATCCACGAAAACAAAGCCGCCAACTACAAGAGCGAACTTCAGCAGCACGTCAACAGCCTGGGCTAACCATAACAGCCTGGGCCGGAGTACCACCAGCGGCTTGCCTCCGAGGACACTCGACCGAGAAGAATCTACCCAAACTCCCCCACATGCGAGAACGCATCAAGTGCACCGCCTGTGTGCCTCTTTCCCGTCAGGGAATCTGACAGACCTGGAAAGGAACGAGAGATTTGGGACCAAAAGGTAATAAGAGTGTAATCAAATCTCTTTCCTCACCCTCACCTGCGCGGTTAATGGAACACAGCGTACGCCTTTTCAAGTCACAACCCTCGCGCCGGGCAGAAACCCCGCTCTGTTCGCTCTACCAGCAATTGCAGACCGAATTCTATTGCTTCTCCCAGAGCACTCCTGGATGATTTTTCGACCGGACCCCCTGGGGGCGACCCACTAACAGAAAATTATTTCACAAGTCTTCTTTTGCAATTGCTGGTGTGATTTCGCATTCTTCTGTGCGAATGAACAACGGCAAAGCGTACGTCGCTTTCGCTCGCCCGTCACCATTCCCGTTTTCGCATGCTTCCCTGCGGCTTGTTAGCGGGGATCGGGAATGAGTTGGAATACGGACCGCAGAAGCAACGTCTCCGCCTCCCGAGGGAAACGAGACGGTTTCTGTTCTTCCAGCGCTTTCCTGCGTACTGGTCTCTTTTCTTTCCTCCTACACGCCCCCTTTGCACCCATGCGGCCTTCCCGCATTTCGCACCCCTCGAATTCTTCTCTCTCCAACTCCTACTCCGAAGGAGCTCCTCCTATGCTAAGACGCTACCTTTCCTCCCCTCTGCCGCTGCTTGCCGGCCTGGTCGTGTGTCTGCTGGCCAGCGGCCTCATGGCCTCCACCGCCGCCGCCCAGGAGTCGCGCCCCAGCGGGCTTTACATCCGAGCGAAAGTCGGCGCCAACAGCTACGCTGGCGACCGCGACTTCAACCCGGACAACGAGTTCGGCGACTTCTTCGGGACGGACGATGCAGAAAATGACGGCATCGACCTCTCCAACAGCGGCGAGATCAGCGGGGACGACGGCGACGTCGCGCAGGTGAACTTCCCGAGCCTCGGCGTCGACATTGGGTACAACAAGAAGTTCGGCTTCCTCAACGGCGGCGTGAAGCTGGGCTACACCGGCGGCAACTACACCGAATTGCTGATGGCCAACTTTCAAGGCGGCGGGGTCCCCGAGTTGGACAACAACGAACGCTCAACCCAGTGGCGCCACACCATCGACCTGCTCGGGCGCATCGGCTTTGCCGGCAACGCGACCGTGCAGCCGTACCTCCAGCTCGGGGGGCACTGGACTTTCGGAAAAGTCGTCTCGACGAGCAACACGGAAGACGACGACCTCTCCGATTACGAATCGACCCTCGGCCCGAAGGCCGGGATTGGGCTCGACTTCGCCCTCACCCCCCGTATCGGGATCTTCCTGGAAGGAAACTCCTGGGCCACCTTCGAAGACGAAAACATCGACCTCTCCAACGGGGTCAGGGAGGAACACCAGGACTTCGACGTACTCGGCTTCGCCGGCGCGGGCCTGCGCTACAGCTTCGGCTCGGTCTTCACGCCCGTCGAGATCGTTTCGCTGGACTGCCCCGCCGAGCTTCAGGTCGGCGACTCCTCGACCTTCACCGCCACGATCAACGAAGGCGAGGCCACCCCGCCGGTTTCCAGCCGCTGGGAGTTTGGCGACGGCACCACCGCCACTGGCCTGGTAGCAACCAAGACCTACAACTCGCCGGGCACCTACACCGTCACCTTCAACGCTTCCAACGACGGCAACTCCGTCAGCGAATCCTGCACCGTGGACGTCGCCGAGGCGCCTTCCCCGGCGACCGTGGCCTCCATCGACTGCGGGCCGCAAACGGTCGAAACGGGCGAGTCCGTCAGCTTCACCTCCAACGTGCGCGGCGACCGGCCCGTCGATTGCGAGTGGGAGTTCGGCGACGGGGAAACCTCGACCAACTGCAATCCGACGCACGTCTACGAGGAAGCCGGTACCTACAACGTGACCTTCACCGCCTCCAACGAGTACGGCTCGGACACGGCCTCCTGCACCAAGGTGGTCGAAAGCCCGCAACAGCTCGCGGACATCTGCACGCAGGTCACCGAGTTCAACGCGGCCTTCTTCGAGCGCAACTCCTCGACGCTGAGCGCCGAAGCGCGTGACGCTCTGAGCGAGAACCTCAGCGTGCTGGAGCGTTGCCCGAACCTCTGCGTGGACGTGGAAGGCTTCGCCTCCCGCGCCGAACGCGACTCCGACGAGCTCTCCGAGGCACGCGCCGACGCCGTGGCCGAAGACCACCAAGAAAGGCGGCAACGCCCAGTTCCGTCGTGCCGACTCCATCCCCGAGTCCTGCGGACCCGACGGGGAAAACACCGACAACGACCCCGCCGTCGGCAGCGACCCGAACGTCGACGAGGGCATGTAAGTCCGTGGGGGCCGTAGCGCCCCGACCATCAACTGCTTCCCCGCACGGGAAGCGCCAAAACCGAAAGCGGACCGGCCCGGAAACGGGTCGGTCCGCTTTTTTTTGCAGGACACGCTTTTTCCGTTTCTTAACGCCGCAGGATGAACTAACGGTCATGAGGTGACGTAAAGGTCGTCGAGTGACCGAGCGGTCACATCGCTTCACAAAACGCTCTCGTCAAACAGCCTCGTCATGCCTGAAGCGCCCGCTCCCGGAGAAGCGTCCATCGACCCGCGTGCGGACGGCCCGTCGCTCCCGCGTCGCGAGCGTGAACGCCGGCGTCGCCGGCAGGCCATGCTCCGGGCGGCCCAGCAGGTCTTTGCCGCAAAGGGCTACGCGCAGGCCACCCTCGACGAAATCGCCGAGCGCGCCGAGTTTGGCAAGGGCACGCTCTACAACTACTTCGAGGGGGGCAAGGAAGACATTCTCTTCGCCGTCTTCGACACCATCTACGGCGACCTGCGCGCGCTCATCCGGGACACCTTCTCGGCCGAACAAGTGCGCCGGCAGCCCCCGCGCGAGGCGTTCCGAGCGCTCGTGCGCTCCGCCTTCGACTTCCTCCTCAAACGCGAGGAGCTGTTTTTGATCTTGATGAAAGAGGAGTGCCAGTTCATGTTCGGCGACGACCCGGAAAAGGTCGCCTACTTTCGCGAGCAGGGCCACCGCCTGGTCGAAGCCATGACGCCGGCGCTGGAGGCAGCCATGGAGGACGGCGCGATGCGCTCCCTTCCGCCGCAGGCGGTGGCGCACATGCTGGAAGGCAACATCAACGGCATTTTGATGCACCTGACGATGGCGCGCCACGACGAGAATTGCCCCGACTCCCCCATCGACGCGCCCGACAAGGCCGTCGACTTCCTCACGACGATGCTCTTCGACGGGCTGGCGGCTGGCGGATCGACGGAGGCCGACGAAGCGGGGGGGGCTTCGTAACGTCTTGATCGTTTCCGTCGTATCGGATACGTGCTCGTCCGCCCTGTCGCCCTCGATGTACGACGCGTCTCTTTTCGACATGCTCTTCGCCATGCGTTTTTTTCGACCGTTTCGCTCGGCAAGCGTCGTTTCGGTAAGCGCCGTTGCGCTGGCGGCGACGCTCCTGCTGGGGATGCCGGCCGCAACCTCGCCGGCCGTTGCTCAGGAAGCCGACTCGACGGCCGAGGCTCCCGAGCGCGGCGCGCAACGAGCCGCCGACTCGCTCGGCCAGCAAGACCCGAACCAGGGCGAGGGCGATAGCATCCCGACGGTGCCGCCGCTGCCGGAGGGCCGCAACGTGCTGGCCGAGGGCGACGCCGGGGCGAACGCCACGCCCCTTTCGCTGGCCGAGGCGGTGCGCGTGGCGCTCGACGAGAACTACCAGCTGCGGCGCACGCGCCTCACCGTCGAGAACGCGCAGGCGCAGATCCGACAGGCGTGGAGCCGGGTGTTGCCGCAGGTCGACCTCTCGGGCAACTACACGCGCAACGTCGTGACCGCCAACCCCTTCGCCGGCAGCAACCTCGGCGGGCTGTTCGGCGGGGGCAACGCCACCGAGTGGGTTGCCTTCAACGAGCGCGCCCGTCAGGACGACAATCCCGCCACGACGCCGATCACGTTTCAGGAGTTTCAGCAGCGGCAGGCGCAGGGGCGGCGCGAGGCGGGCGTGGAGCCGGACGGCGGCGGAAATCCCTTCACTGTCGACAACCAGTTCCTCGGCAGCCTCTCGATTACGCAGCCGCTCTTCAACGGGCAGGCGTTTGTGGCCATTCAGGGGGCCGATCAGCTCGAAGAGGTCAACGTGCTGGCAGCCACGCGCGAGGAGCAGACGCTCGTCGACCGCACGCGCGAGACGTACTACCAGGCGCTCCTGGCCGCCGAGCAGGCGCGCGTGACTGCCCAGAGCGCCGAACGCACACGCGAGACGTTCCAGGAGGTCGCCAAGCAGGTCGCTGCCGGCACCGCGCCGAAATTCGAGCGCGTCTCCGCGCGGGTGGAGCTGGAGAACCTGCGCGCTCAGCTGGCCGAACGCCGCAGCCAGGCGGCCACGGCCGTCGATCAGCTCAAGCGCACCATCGGCTTTCCCGTCGACGAGCCGGTGCGCCTGCAGGGCGCGCTCAACGCCGACAACGTGGGCCGCTTCACGCAGGTCTCGATGCAGGAAGCGATGGCCGCGGCCCTCGAAAACCGCCCGGACGTGCGCCAGGCCCAGCTGGCCGTGGAGCTGCGCGAGAACGACCGTCGCCAGGCCGAGGCGCAGTACCTGCCGACCGTCTCGGCCTTCGCCAACTTCGACTACACCGGGCGCGTGGCCGACGACCGCACCAGCGTGTCGAACGCCCCGAACGACCCGTTCACCTTCCGCCAGACCAGCAGGGGCTTCTTCGCCGACGAGCTGTGGAACCCGTCGGTCAGCGTGGGGCTGCGCCTGAGCTGGAATCTCTTCGGGGGCTTCCGGCGCGCGGCCCAGATCGAGCAGGCCGAGGTGGCGGTCGACCAGGCCGAGGTCGACTACCGGCAGCTCGTATCGCAGGTGCGCCTGGAGGTGCAACGGGCGCTGCGCACCCTCAATGCCGCGCGCGAGCGCCTGCGCGGTCAGCGCGCCAATGTCGAACGCGCCGAACTCAATTACGAAATGGCCCAGAAGCGCCTGGGGGTGGGCGTGGCCACCCAGCTCCAACTGCGCGAGGCCAGCGACCAGCTCGACCAGGCGCGCCTGAGCTACCTGCAGGCCGTCTACGACTACCTCACGGCCAAAAGCGCCTACGAAACGGCCGTCGGGCAGCCTGTTCTCGAAAACAGCGTGTTGCGCTTCACGCGCCGGTAGGCGTGCCCCGCGCGGTTGAAGGTTGGAAAGTTAAAGGTTGAAAGTTCTTCAGCCTGCGGCGCTCTGCTTTCCAGCGTTCGGCCCGACCAACCTTCCCACCTTCAAACTTTCTCACCTTCAACTTCGTCTGAAATGACCACATCAACCCGCCGGCCTGCTCTCGTCGCGGCCCTTGCGCTGGTCCTCGCCGGGCTGCCTTCCCTCGCCGGATGCAGCAGCGACGACTCCAGCGCCGAGGAGACGGTCGAGCAGCGCGCTCCCATCGAGACGCTTTCGCTGGAGCGCACGCGCTTCGAAGACGTGCTCGAACTCAACGGCGAGGCGACCGCCCTTAACGACGCCACGCTCAGTGCCGAAGCCAGTGGCACGGTCCTCTCCATCGCCGAGCAGGGCGCCTTCGTAGAAGCCGGCCAGGTCGTGGCGCGGCTCGAAAGCGGCGAGGAGGAAGCGGCCGTCGAACAGGCGAAGGCCCAGCTCGAGACGGCCCGCTCGCGCCTGGAGCTGGCCGCGGATAGCTACCAGCGCCAGCTGCCGCTTTACCGCGACTCGATCATCAGCGCGCTGGAGTTCGAGCAGGTGCGCTCGGAGCGCAACCAGACGCGCGCCTCGGTCAACCAGGCGGAGGCCCAGCTCGCCAGCGCCCGGGAGCGCCTCGCCAACACGCGCATCCGCGCCCCCTTCAGCGGGACCGTCGAGGAGCGTATGGTCGAGCCGGGTGAGCAGATCTCGCCGGGCCAGCAGGTCGCGCGCATGGTCGACATCGGGCGCGTCGAGATCACCGCCAACGTGCCGGAGCGCTACGCCAACAACGTGCAGCGCGGCCAGAGCGTGACCGTCGAGTTCGACACGTACGGCGCCTCCCCGCGCCGCGGGCAGGTCACGTTCGTGGGCAACACCATCGACCCGCAGAGCCGCACGTTCCCGGTCGAGGTCGAAATCCCGAACAGCAACCGCCAGATCAAGCCTGAGATGAGCGGCACGATGAAGATTCCCACGCGCACCCTCGAAGACGCACTGGTGATCCCGCGCACGGCCGTGGAGCGCGACGAAGAAGGCACCAACGTCTACATCGTCGAGCGCCGCCGCTCGGATACCACCGGCGCCGTCGGAACCGGCGGCGTGCCCGTCGTCGACGTGCGCTCGGTAACGCTGGGGCCGACCCACGAGCAGAAGGCGGTGGCGCTCTCGGGTCTCAATGACGGGCAGGAGGTCATCGTCAGCGGCCAGGGCAACGTCGCCGCCGGCGACACGGTGCGCGTCACGCAGCGCTACCAGACCATCGAAGCCGCCACCACACCGGTGGAAGAAAGCGAGAACATTTGATTCGAGCGAGAACATTTGATTCGTGGGTCGTCGCTCATGAATTCGTTGTTCGGGTCTCACAGACGGGCGATGCTGGCAGCCCCGCCAGCGTAAGAGAGCACGAACCCGTGAGCACCCCCCACGCCTTTTTACTGAAGTGACCTTCAGGTCAATATGAGCATCACCAATCTTGCCATAAAGTACCGCACGTCCATCGTCGCGCTGACGCTGCTGATCGTGGTGGGCGGGCTGTACAGCTACCTGACGATCCCGAAGGAGTCGGCGCCCTCCATCGAGATTCCGACCATCGTCGTCACGTCGATCTATCCCGGCGCCAGCCCCGACGACGTCGAGTCGGTCGTGACCCAGCCCGTCGAGCAGGAGATCGGTTCGATCAGTGGGATCGAGGAGCTGCGCTCCACCTCCACCGAAGGCGTTTCGAGCATCGTCGTGGAGTTTACGCCGGACGTGAATCTCGAAAAGTCCT
>PXTX01000049.1 GCA_003023275.1 Bacteroidetes bacterium SW_4_67_19 | reverse complement strand
GACTTGCCATCGAACGGCTACGACACAAGACGAAAGTCATCCTCGGCTGCTTCGGATTGGCAGGCCTGAAACTTTAGCTATAAATCTTCGGGTCAGTAAGTAAACTCGTCGTCGCCGGATCGTTTCCCGCGCGTCGGCTTTTGATGAGCGCACCCGCTTTTGCAGCAGACCGTTGGTTCCCCCATGTCACTTGCTATCGTCGGGGCCGGGCTTTCCGGGCTGGCCGCCGCTTACGCGCTCAAAGGCGCCCCACCGCGCGTCACGGTGTTCGAGAAAAGCCGAGGCGTCTCGGGGCGCGCAGCCACCCGCCGCCGCGACGGCGTGTGCTACGATCACGGCGCCAATCATTTCAAAACGAAGAGCAAACAGCTTCGCTCCTTCGTCTGCAGGTCGCTCCCCTCCGACGATCTCGCCGAGATCGACGGTGACGTCTGGACCTTCGGTGCGGGCGGGGAGATCGGAGAGGGGGATCCCGACCGGAACGCGGAAACGAAGTGGACCTACCGCGACGGCGTGAGCCGCCTGGGCAAGCACCTGGCCGAGACGGCGGGGGTGGAGCCGCACTTCGAGACGCGCGTGACGCTGCTCACCCAGGACGACGGCCACGGCGCGAACGGAAGCGCCTGGACCCTCACCGACGCCGAAGGCCACCAGCACGGCCCCTTCGAGGCCGTCCTGCTCACGCCCCCGGCTCCGCAGACGGTCGATCTCTTGAAGGCCAGCCGCCTCGACGAGGCCCTGCAGGAACGCCTGATCGAGGGGCTGGCGCCGGCCACCTACCGCACGCAGCTTACGCTCGTGCTGGCGTACCGGCGGCGCATCGAGCGCCCGCCCGGCTGCTACGCCCTGCTCAATGACGACGGCGATCACGAAATCGCGTGGCTGGGCTTCGAGGAGGAAAAGCCCGGCCACGTCCCCGACGATCACGCGACCATCGAGAGCCTGCTGGTCGCGCAGATGGCGCCGGGCTGGAGCCGCCCGCGCTTTCGTTCGGAACTGGGCGCGCTCGTGCCCGAGGTCACCACGCTGGTCGGCGGGCTTCTCGACGTGGACGCGCGCCGCCCGCGCTGGGCCGATCGCCAGGGCTGGCGCTACGCGTTGCCCACCGCCGCCGCCGACGCCGAGGCGCTGGAAGACGCCGGCCCCGAGGCGGGAATCTTCTTCGCCGGCGACGCGCTCGAAGGCGCCGGCCGCGTCGGGAAGGCGCTCCAGTCGGGGCTGCGCACGGGGGAGCGCCTGCGCCGGTTTTTCGGCGTCCGGGAGTGACTCCCCCGTTCTTCCCGGGCAACGGCAAACGTCGGAAAGCCGGCGGGGCCGTCCACGTTACCGATTGAAGTTGCACTAGCGCGCCCGTAGCACCGTGAGATCGTGGGGAGGAAGCTTGACCGTCTCGTCGGCGGGCACGTCGCCCTCGGGCAGGTCGGCGGCGAAGGGCGGCTGGCCGCGCCAGACGTTCGGGGAGGCGTTCTCGCGTCCCCCGCTGTCGGCCTCCGTGGGGGCGTCGCCTTCGCCGCGGTCGGGGACCGGCGGGAGCGTGAAGCCGTGCGGCTCGTCGGCGTTGTTGAAGAGCAAGAGAAACGTATCGTCGTCGATCTGGCCGCCCTGCTCGTCGTGTTCGCGCAGGCGGCCGCCCGGCAGGAGCAGGCCCAGCGAGGCGCGCCCCCCGCTCCCCCAGTCGTCCTCGTTCATCGAGCGGCCCTCGGGGTGAACCCAGAGCGCCTCGGCTTCCTCCTCGGGGGCCCCTTTCAGGAAGTGGCGGCGGCGAAAGGTGGGATGCGCGCGCCGGAAGGCCAGCACCTGCCGCGTGAACTCGAGAAAGCGCTGCTTGCGCTCGTCGAGGTCCCAGTCGTACCAGGTAAGTTCGTTGTCCTGGCAGTAGGTGTTGTTGTTGCCCTGGTGGGTGCGGCTGAGTTCGTCGCCGCCCAGGATCATCGGTACGCCCTGGCTCAACAGCAGCGTCGCCATCAGCGAGCGCTTCCGGGCCTCGCGCTTCGCCAGCACGTCGGGGTCGTCGGTGGGGCCTTCGACGCCGGCGTTGGTGGAGTGGTTCTGGTCGTGGCCGTCGCGGTTGCCCTCCTCGTTTGCTTCGTTGTGCTTTCGTTCGTAGCTGACGAGGTCTTCGAGCGTAAAGCCGTCGTGAGCGGTCACGAAGTTGATCGAGGAAAAGGGCCGCCGCCCCGCCGCCTGGTAGAGGTCGGAGGACCCGGCCACGCGGGTGGCAAACTCGCCGCGCATGTTGCCTTCCCCGGCCCAGAAGCGGCGCACCGTGTCGCGAAAGCGCCCGTTCCACTCCGCCCACTGCCACGGGAAGGCGCCCACCTGGTAGCCGCCCGGTCCCACGTCCCACGGCTCGGCGATCAGCTTGACCTGGTTGAGGATGGGGTCTTGCTGGATGGTCTGGAAGAAGGTCGAGAGCATGTCCACATCCGCTTCCTCGCGCGCGAGGGTAGAGGCGAGGTCGAACCGGAAGCCGTCGACGTGCATCTCGGTCACCCAGTAGCGCAGGCTGTCCATAATGAGCTGGAGGACGTACGGGTTGCCCGAGTCGGGCGTGTTGCCGGTGCCGGTGTAGTCCATGTAGTGGCGCTCGTCGCCGTCGACGAGCTTGTAGTAGCTTTTGTTGTCGATCCCGCGCAGCGAAAAGGTCGGCCCCAGGCGGTTGCCCTCGCCGGTGTGGTTGTAGACCACGTCGATGACGACCTCCAGGCCCGCTTCGTGGAGGGAGCGCACCATCATCTTGAACTCGCGCACCGCGTCGGCCGGGCCGCCGGCGGCGTAGCCGGGCTCGGGGGCCAGGTAGCCCATCGTGTTGTAGCCCCAGTAGTTGTCCAGCCCCCTGTCGACGAGGTGCTGGTCGTGGATCTTCGCGTGCACGGGCAACAGCTGCACGGTCGTCACGCCGAGGCGCTTGAGGTGGCGGATGATCGGGTCGGAGGCCAGCCCCAGATAGGTTCCCTGAAGCGGCTCGGGCACGTCGGGGTGGCGTTTGGAAATGCCCTTGACGTGCGTCTCGTAGATGATCGTGTCTTCGATGTCGACCTCCGGCGCGCGGTCGCCGTTCCACGAAAAGGCCTCTTCTACCACCGCGCCCAGCGGGGCAAAGGGCGCGCTGTCGGTGTCGTCGAAGGTGAGGTCGCGCTCCTTTTCGTCCGCGTCGAAGTCGTAGCTGAAGAGGCTGTCGTCCCAGCGCAGCTCGCGCCCGATGGCTTTGGCGTAGGGGTCCAGCAGCACCTTCGAGGCGTTGAAGCGGTGGCCGTCGTTCGGCGCGAAAGGCCCGTGCACGCGGTAGCCGTAGAGCTGGCCCGGCTGCACGCCCGGCAGGTAGCCGTGCCAGATGGGGCCGGTGCGTTCCGGCAGCGCCAGGCTGGCGAAGGGGGCCTCGTCGTCGGGGCGGTCGAAGAGCAGCAACTCGACCCCTTCGGCGTGCTGGCTGTACAGGGCAAAGTTGACGCCCATTCCGTTCCAGGTCGCGCCCATCGGGTACGGCGCGCCCGGCTGCATGCGCTCGGCCAGCGGGGCCTGCTCGCTGGTGGCCACGGCCGCCGGGCTGTACGGGTCGTAGACGGTCGCGGCCGCTTCGGTGCGGGCGGCGTCGGGGGATTCCATCAAGCGTCGAGAGGCAACGAGCGGAGGGCGAGTGCGCACTTCAAAAGTGCGCACTTCAAAAGTAAGGACGCAGTGGGCAAACATTCCCTTCATTGCCCATCGCAGTTAGAAAGTGGTGTAAAAAGAAGGCCGATCCGCAGGAGAATCGCAACGCAGTCGTTTCGTTGGGGAATGGTGGGTTGTAGATTGCAAACAGTGTCGCGTTTCGCGTGCGACGTTTCCTGTGCTGCGCGCTCTCGTTCTTCCGTTCCCCGCCTCCCTGCCCGATCCCCCATGCCCCAGCCCGAATCGTCCGAGGCCGCCGCAGCCGTGAAGGCCGGCGAAAACAACGACGTCGTCACGGGGCTGGAGCCGGAGGTGGCCGGCGGGCGCTACCCGGCCAAGCGCGCGCAGGGGCAAACCGTCGAAGTGACCGCCGGCGTCATCGTGGACGGGCACGAAAAGCTGGCCGTCGAGCTGTGCTGGCAGCACGAGCGCCAGCGCAAGGACCGCACCGCCTGGATGCCGCTCAACGTCTACGACGGCGGCGGCCACAACGACGAGTACGTCGCCTCCTTCACCGCCGAGAAGCTGGGGACCTACGAATTCGGGGTGCGCGCCTGGATCGACCGCTGGGCCACGTGGCAGGATCAGTTCAGGCGCCGCGTCGAGGGCGGCGTCCCCGAGGCCGAGCTGCGCTCGGAGCGCCCCGAGGGGGCCGCGCTGCTGCGCCACGCCGCCGAGGCGGCCGAAGAGCAGGGCAAAAAGCGCGACCCGCGTAGGCTGCGCGCCTGCGCCGAGGCGCTCACCGGCGGCGACGACGAAGCCGCGTTCCAGGCCGGCATCGCCGAGCTGTGCCGCGACTACCTTCGCCCCGACCGAAAGGGAGGACGGACTCCTGGGGAGCGTCCCGGGCGCGTGACCGAGAGCGAGCGGCGCGAGGTCTTCGTGGACCCGCCGGTGGCCGGCTTCGGGGCGTGGTACGAAGTGTTTCCCCGCTCCACCGCCGGGGAAGGGAGCGACGGCACGCCCCAGCACGCCACGCTCGACGACGCCGCCGGGCGCCTGGAGCGCATCGCCGAGATGGGCTTCGACGTGGTCTACCTGCCGCCGGTCCACCCCATCGGCGAGACGAACCGCAAGGGCAAGGACAACGCCCCGACCGCCGGCGAGGGCGACCCGGGAAGCCCGTGGGCCATCGGCGGCACGGACGAAAACGGCGAGCCCGGCGGCCACAAGGCCGTCCACCCCGCTCTGGGCGGCGACGACGCCTTCGACCGCTTCGTCCGCGAGGCCGAGAAGCAGGACCTCACCGTCGCCCTCGACATGGCCTTCCAGACCTCGCCCGATCACCCCTACATCGAAGAGCACCCCGACTGGTACTACCGCCGGCCCGACGGCTCCATCCGCTACGCCGAGAATCCGCCCAAGACCTACGAGGACGTCCACCCGCTCAAGTTCGAGGGGGACGAGGCGAGCGATCTCTGGAACGAGCTGAAAAGCGTCTTCGAGCACTGGATCGACCGGGGCGTGACGACCTTCCGCGTGGACAACCCGCACACCAAGCCGTTCGCCTTCTGGGAATGGTGCCTCGCGGAGCTGCGCGACGACTGCCCCGAGCTGGTCGTGCTCTCGGAGGCGTTCACGCGCCCGAAGATCATGCACTACCTCGCGCAGATCGGCTTCAACAACAGCTACACCTATTTCGCCTGGCGCAACTCGAAGCAGGAGCTGACCGAGTACGCCCGCGAGTGCTTCCAGACGAACCTCGCGGAGTACGTGCGCCCCAATTTCTGGCCCAATACGCCCGACATTCTCACCGACGAACTCGCCGAGCACGGGCGGCCCGCCCACGTGGCGCGCTTCGTGCTGGCGGCGACGCTCTCGCCGACCTACGGCGTCTACGGCCCGCCCTTCGAGCACGTCTTCAACGAGCAGCACCCCGACCGCGAGGAGTACGCCCGGAACGAAAAGTACGAGGTGCGCGCCTGGGACTGGCACGACGAGGACTCGCTCCAGCCGCTGTTCAAAAAAGTCAACCACATCCGCCGTGAAAACGAAGCCTTGCAGCACCTGCGCGGCCTGCGCTTCCACGAGACGCACGACGACCACCTGATCGCCTACACGCGCCAGGCGCGGGACGACGAACACGAGATCGGCAACCTGATTCTCGTCGTCGTCAACCTCGACTACGAGCACGCCCACGCCGGCGGCGTCGAGCTTCCGCTGGCGGAGCTGGGCCTGCCGACGGGCGCGCCGTTCGCCGCGCACGACCTGCTCACGGAGGAACGCTACCAGTGGCAGGGCGCGTGGAATTACATTCGCCTCGACCCGGGCCAAACGCATGTGATGCGCTTGGCGGTTTCGCGTTAGGGGTTTTGTGTTTCGGGTTCTTTATGACGCTACGTTTCCTTGTGCTTCGAGCCGGCGACTTCGGAAGAACGGAGGTAATTGATGAGGCCGCCGATCAGCCGGCCCGTTTGCGCAGTGAGCGTGCGCAGTTCGTCGAACTCCGTTTCGTCGAGGTAGCCGAGGTCGCGAGCCAGAATGAGCTGCGCTCGCACTTCGCCCGCTGATCCTTTGGCTATCGAGAGAAAGTGGACGAACTCGCCGTTGCCGCCGCGTTCGAACCCTTCAGCGACGTTCGACATCACCGACACGCCGGCGCGCCTGATCTGGTCGCGCAACCCAAAATCCTTCGAGAACGCGCCGTCACCGGTCACCCGATAAAGCGCTCGCGCCAACTCATGCGCCTTCTGCCACGCTTCGATGTCTTCGAATGAAGTAAAGGTCGCCATGTGTTTGCTGCTGGAATTTGCGAGAAGAATGAGCAACGTTGCATCCTCCGAGACACGTCAGCCCCCGTACACATAACGTCCGCCCACAAAAAACCCGAAACCAGAAACCCGAAACCGGCGAAGCCACCCCCAAACCCCAAACCGCGAAGCATGGCGAGCGACTTCATGAACGACCCGCGCTGGTACAAGGACGCGGTGATTTACGAACTCCACGTCCGCTCCTTCTTCGACGCCACCGACGACGGCGTGGGCGACTTTGAAGGGCTGCGCCAGAAGCTGCCGTACCTCGAAAGCCTCGGCGTCAACACGCTCTGGCTGCTGCCGTTTTTGGAAAGCCCGCTCAAGGACGACGGCTACGACATCTCAGACTACTACAGCGTGCTCGACATGCACGGCACGCTCGACGATTTCCAGCACTTCCTCGACGAGGCGCACGAGCGCGACATGCGCGTCATCACCGAGCTGGTGCTGAACCACACCTCCGACCAGCACCCCTGGTTTCGGGAAGCGCGCGACCCGCAGAGCGACAAGCACGACTGGTACGTCTGGAGCGAGACGACCGAGAAGTACGAAGACGTACGCATCATCTTCACCGACACCGAGCACTCCAACTGGAACTGGGACCAGAAGGCCGGCAAGTACTACTGGCACCGCTTCTTCAGCCACCAGCCGGACCTCAACTACGACAACCCGGCGGTGCGCGAGAAGATGAAAGAGGTCATGTTCTACTGGTTCGACATGGGCGTCGACGGCCTGCGCCTCGACGCGGTGCCGTACCTCTTCGAGCGGGAGGGCACCAACTCGGAGAACCTGCCCGAGACCATCGACTACGTCAAGGAGCTGCGCGCGGCGGTCGATGAGCGCTACGGCCCCGGCAAGGTGCTGCTCGCCGAGGCCAACCAGTGGCCCGAGGAAACGCTCCCCTACTTCGGCGCGGAAGAAAACGGCGACGGCCAGGCCGAGAGCACCGGGGTGCAGATGGCGTTCAACTTTCCCATCATGCCGCGCATGTACATGGCGCTGCGGCGGGAGAACCGGCGCCCGCTCGTCGAAATGCTCGAGCTGACCGGCGAGATCCCCGAGGACGCGCAGTGGGCCATCTTCCTGCGCAACCACGACGAGCTGACGCTCGAAATGGTGACCGACGAGGAGCGCGACTACATGTACCACGAGTACGCCGCCGACCGGCGCTTTCGCATCAACGTCGGCATCCGGCGCCGCCTCACGCCGCTGCTGGGGGGGGAGCGCCGCCGCATCGAGCTGATGAACGCGCTCTTGATGAGCCTCAAGGGCAGCCCCATTCTCTACTACGGGGACGAGATCGGGATGGGCGACGACCCTTTTCTGGGCGACCGCGACGGGGGGCGCACCCCCATGCAGTGGTCGCCCGACAAGAACGGTGGCTTCAGCCGCGCGCCGCACCATCGCCTCTTCAAGCCGCCCATCAACCGCGGGCCGTACAGCTACGAGTTCGTCAACGTCGAGGACGCCGAGCGGGACGAGCACTCCCTGCTCCATTTCACGCGGCGGCTGCTGGCGCTTCGCAACCAGCACGCGCAGGTGTTCGGGCGCGGCACGTTCGAGCTGGTCGCGGTCGAAAACCAGGCCGTCCTCGCCTTTCTGCGCGAATACGAGGGCAAGCAGGTCCTCGTCGTCGCCAACCTCTCGCGCTATGCGCAGAGCGCCCATCTGCCCGCCGAGGAGCGGCTGGCCGGGCTGGTGCCGGTCGAGCTGTTCGGGAAAACGTCCTTCCCGCCCATCGGGCGAGAACAACCCATCGGGCGAGAACGAGAAGCGGGAGAGCGCCGGCAGGGGGAAAACGGCGAAGGGCCGGAGCGACACCCCGAACCGTATCACCTCGTGCTGGCGCCGCACGGCTTTTACTGGTTCGCGTTGCGCTCGGAGCAGGCGCTCATCGAGGAAGCCGAGCGCCGCCGCCGGGTCCAGCAGGAAGAGCACCCCGGCGCGCTGCCGATGCTGGAGGTGGAGGACGGCGTCGAAAACCTGCTCGTCCCCACCATGGCGCGCGGGCGCGGTCCCGAGCGCTTCGAGAGCCTGCTGCCGGACTACGTCTCGAAGCAGCGCTGGTTTGGCTCGAAGGGCACCCCCATCGAGCGCGTGAGCGTCGAGGACGCCGTGCGCCTCCAGGCCGAGCCGAAGACGCGGAAGAGCGTCTGAAGGAGTGGCCCCGCGCGACCATCGCCTGGATCGACGGCCCGCGCGGGCGCGGCCTCCTGCACGACGCCACCGTGCGCCGTGACTTCTGGCACACGCTTTTCGAGTGGTGGAAAAGCGGCGGCCGGGGCCGCTCGCTCAGGGGCGTCTACGAGTCGCGCCTGGCCGACGCCGCACGCGGGGCCGAGCCGGAAGACATTCGCCTGCTGACCGGCGAGCAGAGCAACACCGCTGCCGTCATCAACGGCCAGTTTTTCGTCAAGCTCTACCGCCGCCTCGAACAGGGGCCGCACCCGGAGCCGGAGATGCTCGAATATCTCACCGAGAGCGGCTTTTCGTTCGTGCCGAAGCTGCTGGGCAGCATCGAGTTTCGGCGCGGACGCCAGGCCAGCTACCCGCTGGGGCTGTTGCAGGAGGCCCTTCCCGTCGAGGCCGACGGCTGGCACTATGCCCTCGACGTAGCCGAGCGCTTCTTCGACCGCGTGGCCGGCCAGAAGCTGCCCGAAGCGGCGCACCTGCCCGGCGAAAACGGCTTTTCCGACGACCCGGCGCCCGCCTGGCTCGAAGAGGTCGCCCCCGAGCTGCTCTCGATGGCGCACGTCCTCGGCGTGCGCACCGCCGAGATGCACCGCCGCCTCGCCGAGGCCGACGCCCCCGACCTGCGCCCCCAGCAGAGCACCGCCGCCGACGCCGACGCGCTGGCCGACCGCGTCCGCGAATCGCTGGAGCGCACCCGCCCGATGATCGAAGACGCCGCCGAAAACATGGACCTCGGGGAGGGCGCCCTGCCGGCGGAGGACGGCTGGCAGCGCGCGAAGGACCGCCTCGAAGCGTTGCGCGAGCGCGAACTCGACGGGATCAAGATCCGCATTCACGGCGACTACCACCTCGGCCAGGTCCTCCGCGCCGACGGCGAGTTCTACATTCTCGACTTCGAGGGCGAGCCTGCGCGCACCATCGAAGAGCGCCGCCGCCGCGACTTCCCCGTCCGTGACGTGGCCGGCATGATGCGCTCCTTCGACTACGCCGCGCGGTCGGAGCTGATGGCCTTTCGGGAGCGAGAAGAAGCCGCCGAGGCGGCTTCCGGCGGCGACCTCGAGGACGGCGGTTCTTCTGCCGGCGAAGCGGCTGCCGGGGACGAAACCGCTCCTTCTCCCGCTTCCGCTGCCACTGCGTCTTCGCAGAACGATGTCCCCGAAGACGGCTCCCCCTCCGGCGCCGACCGCGATGCCGAGGCGGCTGCCGCCGCCGACGAAGCGCTCGACGACTGGACCGAGGCACTGGTGCGCTGGTGCCAGCTGCTGTTCCTCGACGGCTACGGCGACACGGCCACCGGCGCAGCCGACACCGACGCCGCCGCCGCCGACACCTCCGCCGATGGCGAAGGCGAAGAGACCGCCCCGCTGCTGATCGACCTCGACGAGCACCGCCTTCTGCTCTGGGCCTACCTGCTCGACAAGGCCCTCTACGAGGTGCGCTACGAACTGAACCACCGCCCCTCGTGGATGGGGCTCCCGCTGCGCGGATTGAAGCGGCTCCTGGCGGAGCCGGCAGACGACGGGCGCCCCAAGAAGCCTGTGCTGCTTTAGCAGTGCACGCGCACCGCAAGGGCATGACACGAGGCCCGTCGCTGACGCTCCCGGCGCCGAGGACGGCGGACGACGACTCCCCTGTCACCGAAGACGCGCGTCAGTCAGAAGAGACGGCCTCCACTTGACTTCTCCCCCGGATCAATCCGGGGAATTCTTGCTCACGCGACAGGCATAGAAGCTGTCGCTTCGTGCCTGTACTCAGAATTACTCATTCGTAGGACCATGCGCGTTTGGCTTTCCTTCAATTCGGAAAGCACTCCGCCCGCTACATCTCGTGACCGCACATGCCGAGACTTTCCGACGACGACCTTTACCTCTGGGATCAGGGCACCTACTACAAGAGCTACGACCGCCTCGGCGCGCACCCCAACCAGCAGGGCACCTGGTTCCGCGTCTGGGCGCCCAACGCCGATCACGTCGAGGTCATCGGCGACTTCAACGACTGGCTCGGCGACGACCTCGACTGGGCCGGCGCGGGCCTCTGGGAAGGCTACGTTCGCGGCGCCCGGCCGGGCCGGCGCTACAAGTTTCGCATCCACGCCGGCGGCGAGGCCTTCGACAAGACCGACCCGTACGCCTTCCGCATGGAACCGCCCACCGGGAGCGACACGCAGGGCCTCTCGGCCATCATCACCGACCTGGACGCCTACTACGACTGGCAGGACTCCGGCTGGATGAACGCTCGAAAGGGCCCGAGCGCCCTCGATGAGCCGATGTCCGTCTACGAGGTGCACCTCGGCTCCTGGATGAAAAAGGAAGGCAGCCACGAATCGCTCTCCTACCGCGAAATCGCCGAGCCGCTGGCCGACCACGCCCTCGAGATGGGCTTCACCCACGTCGAATTCCTGCCGCTGGCCGAGCACCCGTACTACGGCTCCTGGGGCTACCAGATCATCGGCTACTACGCGCCGACCTTCCGCTACGGCTCGCCGCAGGACCTGATGTACCTCATCGACGAGCTGCACCAGCGCGGCCTCGGCGTCATCATGGACTGGGTGCCCGGCCACTTCGCCCCCGACCCGCAGGGCCTCGCGCGCTTCGACGGGACGCCGCTCTTCGAGTACGCCGACCCGCAGATGCAGCGCCACCCCGACTGGGGCACCTTCGTCTTCGACTTCAAGAGCGCCGGCGTGCGCAACTTCCTCATCTCCAACGCGCTCTTCTGGCTCGACAAGTACCACATCGACGGCCTGCGCGTCGACGCGGTCGCCTCGATGCTCTACCGCGACTATTCGCGCGGCGACGACTGGACGCCCAACGAATACGGCGGCAACGAAAACCTCGAAGCCATCCAACTGCTCAAAGACACCAACGAGGCCGTCTACTCTCACTTTCCCGAGGCCGTGACCACCGCCGAGGAATCGACCGCCTTCCCCGGCGTCTCGCAGCCGACCTACGCGGGCGGGCTGGGCTTTCTCTACAAGTGGAACCTCGGCTGGATGAACGACACCCTCGCCTACTTCAAGGAAGACCCGGTCCACCGCAAGTACCACCACAACGAGCTGACCTTCTCGCTCGTCTACGCCTTCTCGGAGCAGTACACGCTGCCGCTCTCCCACGACGAGGTCGTCCACATGAAAGGCTCGATCTGGGACAAGATGGCGGGGGGCGACGACTGGCAGACGGCGGCCAACATGCGCCTGCTCTACGCGCACCAGACCGGCCACCCCGGCAAACAACTGCTCTTCATGGGCGACGAGTTCGGCCAGCGCCGCGAGTGGAACCACAACGACTCCCTCGACTGGCACCTCACCGACGAGCCGCTCCACGCCGGCGTGATGAACTGGGTGCGCGACCTCAACGCCCTCTACACCGGCGAGCCGGCGCTCTGGAAGGACGCGCCCGCTTCCTTCGAATGGGTCGACGCCGACGACTACGAGCAGAGCGTGCTCTCCTACCTGCGCACCGGCGAGAACGGCGAAACGCTGCTCTTCGTGCTCAACATGACCCCGGTGCCGCGCCACGAGTACCGCATCGGCGTGCCGGCGCGCGAGGACTGGAGCGACCGCTGGCGCGAGGTGCTCAACAGCGACGCCGAGCACTACGGCGGCAGCGGCGTGGGCAACTACGGCGGCGTGGAGACCGACCCCGTATGGGCACACGACCGCGCGCAGTCCGTCGCGCTGAGCCTGCCCCCGCTGGGGGCGCTGGTCCTGAAGCCGGAAGCGGGGTGAAGGGGAAAGGTTGCACGTTGAAGGTTGCAGGTTTTCTCATATCGCGCCCTTACCCGGCCGCCCTCGGCTCTTCTTCCACGGTGCGCCACGCGCGCACCGCTTCCAGCACGATCCACACCGCGAAGCCCAGAATAACCGCCCCGAAGCCGAAGAGGAGCAGGTTCATGTCGTTCTCCGCGCCCCAGCCGCTCCACTCGCCGAAGACCTGGTCGATCATCGCCCAGAACGTCATGAACAGGAGGAAAGCCATCGGCGCGAGGGTGTAGATGGGGTTGCTTCCGCGCCGCTTGAGCCAGATCGAGATCAAGAGTAGGCTGATCCCGGCCAACAGCTGGTTCGACGTGCCGAAGAGCGGCCACAGCAAGTACCCGCCCGAGCCGAAGCCCTTCGGTCCCTCCGGCAGGAGCACCAGCGCCGCGCTCGACCCCACCGCCAGCCCGGTCGCCACGTGTTTTTTCTCCAGCGAGGGTAGCTCGTACTCGCTTCCCAGCTCCGAGATGATGTAGCGCATCAGGCGGACGGACGTGTCGAGCGAGGTGGCCGCGAAGCTGACGACGATGACGGCGATGATCGTGCGCGCGGCCTCGGCGGGAATGGCCAGCCCCGTCGCCAGCTCGGCTCCGCCGCGCACGAAGGCGGCCAGCCCGCCGCTGCTGGCGGCCGCGAAGCTGCCGTAGGCGTCGAGGAACGCCCCTTCGCTGTCGAAGACGGTGACGGTGGCGATGATGGTGATGAGCGCGAGCGCTCCCTCGCCCACCGCGCCGAGGTAGCCCACGAAGCGCGCGTCCGGCTCGCGGTCGAGCTGCTTCGAGGAGGTGCCCGACGAAACGAGCCCGTGAAAGCCGGAGATCGCCCCGCACGCCACCGTGATAAAGAGCAAGGGAAACCACGAGGCCGCCGCTTCCCCGCCGCTGGTCGCGTTGACCGCCGGGGCCGTCACCTCGGGCGTGGAAAAGAAGAGGCCGAGGTACAGGATGCCCAGGCCCACCAGGAGCTGGTGCGAGTTGATGTAGTCGCGCGGCTGAAGGAGCTTCCACACGTCGAGCGTGGAGGCGATGTAGACGTAGACCATCAGCACGACGATCCAGACGAGGAACGCCATCGAGGTGCCGCTGAGGCCCAGCGCGACGGAGGCGTCGGCGCCGCCGAAGTAGCGGATCAGGTCGATCTGGAGGATCGGCATGTAGCTGGCGGCCACCGCCGCGGCGTACATCGCCGCCAGCGCCGCGAGGGCGGGCCACAGCATCTCGCCGTCGCCTTTGTAGGTGTAGTACCCGATCCAGACGGCCAGCGGGATCTGGATGAAGATCGACACCACGCTGGCGGGGAACGTGATGAAGAGGTTGGAGATGACCCACGCGAAGACGGCGTTGACCATCAGCACCAGAATGAGAATGATGAACAGGAAGAGCACCTTCGCGCGCTCCCCGATCAGCCGCTCGGCGATGGTGCCGACGCTCTGCCCCTCGTGCCGCACCGACAGGACCAGCGTCCCGAAGTCGTGCACGCCGGCGGCCAGCACCGTCCCGCCGACCACCCATAGAAACGCCGGCAGCCAGCCCCAGAAGACGGCAATCGCCGGCCCCACGATGGGCGCGGCCCCGGCCACGGAGGTAAAGTGGTGGCCCCAGAGGACGTACTTGTTCGTCGGGACGAAGTCCGCACCGTCCTGGTAGGTGTGCGCCGGCGTCTCGAAGCGCGGGTCGACCTGGTAGACCTTGTTGGCCAGAAACCTCGAGTAAAAGCGATAGCCGATAAAAAACACGGACAGCCCGATGGCTGCCAGCCAGATGCCGTTCATTGGAAGGGCTTTCAGTTTTTTTGTGAGGCGTTTTGCTTGTCGAAACCGTCTCGCTGTACGGAAACGGCGGTTTTTGAAAAATGTAGTACGGGCGCGATGCCCCGCAAGGGGATGACCCTCGGCCCTATCGTGCCGTACGTCTCGTTTTTACGGCCCGCGTCGATCGGAAAAACCCGCCATTTCCAGGCCTAAAGGTATCGTTCGAAGAATTCCCAGATGCGCAGGATGCGATCCAGGCGCTGCGCCGGGGCGCCAGTGCGCGAGAGGTCGTGCCCGGCCTCGGGGTAGCGGGCGTACTCGACGGGGCGCTCCAAAATTTTAAGGCTTTTGTAGAGCATTTCGCTCTGCGAGACGCCGGTGCGCAGGTCTTCGTCGGCGTGCATGATCAAAAGCGGCGTGCGGATTTGATCGACGTAGGTGATCGGCGAGTTCCGAATGAGCGCCTCGCGCGGGGAGGCAAAGCGCGGCGGGGTGCTGCTGGCGGTTGCGTCTGGTGGGGCGGCGGTCGTATCGGACGCGAGCGTGTCGGGCGCGGTCGTGTCGGGCGCGGCGAGGCCGGTGCCGGAAGCAGCTTCGGCGGGGCCGCTGCCCTCGAGGCCGCCCTCGGCGATGACGGGCGCGTTGCCGTTCGGCGTTTCCTCCTCGTCGGCCGACTCCCACGGGAAGCCGCCGAAGTGGTAGGGGACGAGGCGCCAGGCGTTGCCTTCGCCCAGGAAGGTGGCCAGGTCGTAGACGCCGCGCTGGGCGGCGGCGGCGCGGAAGCGGTCCGTCTGCGAGACGATCCAGGCGGTGAGGTAGCCAGCGTAGGAGCCGCCGGTGAGGATCTGGCGCTCCGGGTCGGTCCAGTCGAGGGCGGCGGCGTAGTCGGCGGCGGCGAGCACGTCGCGGGTGGGGCCGCGCGCCCAGTCGCGGTAGTTCGCCCGTTTGAACGCCTGCCCGTAGCCGCCGGAGCCGCGCGGGTTGGAGTAGACCAGCGCGTAGCCGCGGGCGGCGAAGTACTGAAACTCGTGCCACATGGTCGCCTCGCCGGGTCCCCACATCGCCATCGGCCCGCCGTGAACCTGGACCAGCAGCGGGGCGGGCGTGCCGTGGCGGTCGGTGGTGGGGCGCATCGTCCAGCCGTCGATCTCGAGCGAATCGCTCTGCACCGTAAACGGCTGGGGGGTCGAGAGGACGCGCCCCGCGAGCCAGTCGGCGTTGTGGGCGGTCAGGCGGCGCGTGCGGGCCAGGCCGCTGCCGGAGCCGGTGTCCGGGCGGGCGCCCCGGCCGCCGCCCCGGCCGCCGCCCGAACTGGTATACAACTCGAACGGGTTTTGCGGGCGCGTGACGACGTAGAAGAGCGACCCGCCGCGCCCCACGTCGAAGGTGCGCACGCCGCGCCGCGGCCCCGTCAGGCGCTCGATAGCTGGGGTGCGGGGGGGCGTCGGCGGAGCGCTCGACGTATCCGGTGCGGCGAGCGAGTCCGTTCGGGCGAGCGCCGAATCGGGAGCAGCGCGCGCGCTGTCGGTCGGAGCGCGCAGCGAGTCGGGGCGCTCGGCGCGTGCGAAGGGAGAGAGGCGGTAGAGCGGGAAGGCGCCTTCGCTGGGGGCGGTGGCGTAGAGGTGCCAGCCGCCGGGCGACCACTGCGGCGCGCCGGCGGAGCGGTCGAAGGATCTGGTGAGCAGGCGCGTCTTGGTGGGGCCGCCGGCGAAGCGGTGCAGCCCGATTTCGCCCTGCGCGTAGCCGGCGTCCGCCAGGCGGCGCGCGCCGAAGGCCACGTGCTCCCCGCCGGGCGCCACGCGCGGCGACGAGAGCGCGTAGCCGTCCATCGAAAGAAAGGGCCGCTGGCCCGGCCCGTCGGTGGCGGCGACGAAGAGGTCGCGGTCGCGCACGCGGTCGGGGTGCGCCCCGGCCCCGGTCGGCGCGCCGCTGACGACGACTTCGTTCGACTCCGGCATCCACGAGCCGCCGCCGAAGCTGCGGAAGCCGCTGGTGATGCGCACCGCTTCGGGCTGCTCGCCGGGCGCGGGCGCCGCCTCGGGCACACGCGCCACGAAGAGGTGGCGGTACGTCCGCTCCGGCGCCAGGCTGCGTTCGTCCTGAAAGTCGAGCCGGTTGATGACGCCTGGGCGTGCGGCGCGCTCCTCGGCCAGGTAGGCGCGCACCTCCGCGAGCGAGCCGTCGGGGTCGGGCGTAGCGCGCTCGCCCACGTCTCGGGGGCGACCGGGGCGTTCGGCGGCCCAGCCGGGACGCTCGCCAGTCGCCGTGCGCAGCGCCTCATGTGGGAGGCGGCTGGCGTAGAGGAGGTGTTCGCCGCTCCGGGAAAAGGCGGGAGCGCCGGCGCCGTGCTCGGCGTGGGTGAGCTGGTAGGCTTCGCCGCCGGTCATCGGGAGGATGAAGACCTGCGGCGTGCCGCTGTCACCGGAGCGCACGAAGGCAAGGCGGTCGCCGCTCGGGTGCCAGGCGGGGCTGTGCGCGCTCTTTTCGCCGAAGGTGAGCTGCTGCGGGGCAGAGCGCCCGCGGGCGTCTACGCGGTACAGGTGCGTGCGGTAGGTCGGCCCGCCGGCGCTGTCGGGCCGCTGGATGACGCGCTTGACGGTGTAGACGACGCTGCGCCCGCCCGGC
This sequence comes from Bacteroidetes bacterium SW_4_67_19, assembly GCA_003023275.1. Classification (GTDB taxonomy): domain Bacteria; phylum Bacteroidota; class Rhodothermia; order Rhodothermales; family Salinibacteraceae; genus QS-8-64-10. Next base: position 5,739 of record PXTX01000049.1, on the reverse strand, counting down.
GCGACGGCCACGTCTTCGAGCTGGCGAATCTTGAACAGGTCGGTCGCCCGGATGGGCGTTCGGCCGTCCGCCGGTTGCTGGGGCGCTTGCCCGGCGGCAGGCGCGACGAGCAGGAACGGCAGCAGCAGGGCCGACAGCAACAGCGTGCGGCGAAGGGGCATCGCGGGCGGTGACCAAAGGAAAAGGCCGGTACGCACTTTCGTAACATACGGGGGCGCTCGGCCAAATCCCACCGCTACCGCGTTCGCCTTTTTCGCCGTTTATCCCGCGCAGTGGTCGCAGCAATAGACGTCGCCGCCGCGTTCGGTGCCATGCCCAACAATGCGCACGCCGCAGGCAGGGCATTTTGGCGCCAGTTCCTGGATGGCGCACTCGAAGCTGTCGAAGGTGTACGTCTGGCCGCCCTGGGTGATCTCCATGACGTCGTGGTACTCGTTTCCGCAGGTATCGCAGGTGCCTTGCATGGCTCTGGGAGGAGAAGGAAGAGAGGACTCGTGCGAAAGCCCGCCGTGTGCATCGGGGCGGCCCGAAAACCATCCCCGATCTACTATCCCCCGTTCTTCCCGGGCAACAGCGAACGTCGGAAAGCCGGCGGGGGCGTCCACGTTGCCGATTGACGTTCCATTAGCGCCGGCTGAAGCTGGAGCGAAGCGCCTCGAACGTCGGCGCCCAGAGGCCCACGAAAATGCCGTCCTGCTTCCGGCCCTGCGAGTACAGGTAGATGGACGCGGCAATGGAGCCGAAGGTCAACAGGTGAAACAGGCTGAAGCCGGAGGCTTCGGCGGTGGACGTTTCCAGGTCCTGGAGCGTTTGGTCGGTGACTTGCTCGGTGGTTTCGGCCATGGTGTACCTCTTGGTTTCGTTTCGTTTGGGGGAAAGCGCGTAGAAGAATATTCGAGACGGCGACCGTTGTTTTCTCCTTTCGCGCGCAGGGCGTAAAGATGTGGATACGCGCGCGCTTCCGGGGGGCGAACCGTTGCGCCGGAACCTCGTTGTGCGCACGGCCTGCATTCGCCTTCTTCCTTCTCGAAACGCGCCCCCTCATGTCTTCGCTCGCCTCTGCCGACATCGCCCCGGTCGAGCTTCACTATCAGCATTATCCCGCCGGGAGCGACGCGCCGGGGCGCCCGCTCGTCGTTCTGCACGGCCTGCTGGGGGCGCGCGGCAACTGGCACTCCCTCGCGCGCGGCCCCTTCAGCGACGGGCGCGACGTCTACGCCCTCGACCAGCGCAACCACGGGCGCTCCCCGCACACGGACGCCTTCGGATATGACGAAATGGCCGCCGACCTAAAGCATTTTCTCGACGAGCACGACCTGGCTCCCGCCGCCGTCCTGGGCCACTCGATGGGCGGAAAGACCGCCATGCACACCGCGCTGGCCTTTCCGCGGGCCGTCGACCGCCTCATCGTGGCCGACATGGCGCCGAAGGCGTACCCGCCGCACCACGAGCCGATCTTCGAGGCGCTGCGCGGGATCGACCTGGCGGCCCACGACAGCCGCAACGACATCGACGGCGCCCTTTCCGAATCCATCCAGGCGCGCCCCGTGCGCCAGTTTTTGCTCAAAAACCTCGACTACGACGCCGAGGCGGGCCGCTACCGCTGGCAGATGAACCTCGACGCCATCCACGCCGCCTACGACGAAATTAGCGCGGGGCTTTCCGAGGAGCTGGACGGCAAGACGTACGACGGCCCGGCGCTCTTCGTGCGCGGGGCGCGCTCTGACTACGTCGCCGAGCAGGATCTGGGCGCTGTCCGCGAGCGCTTCCCGCGGGCGCGGCTGGAGACGGTCGAGGGCGCCGGCCACTGGCTCCACGCTGACCGCCCCGACGCCTTCGCGGAGGTCGTGACGACCTTTCTTTCGGAATGACCTTTCTTTCGGAATGAAGCGGGCGCTCGCGATGAGAGGCCCCCGCCGGGGGCGATTTGCACGGTTCGCAAGGAATCGCGCGCGTCGCGAAGAAACCTCGTCAGAATCGACGGGGTTGCATTTGTGAAGCTGCACACGCAACGCATCTCAACCGTCATGAGTGTACGGAGGCTCTTCCGAAGAAGCAGAGGCGGCACGCCGGCATTGTCCCTCGAGGGCCTTTCTCTGGTCGGAGCGCTGTTGGCAGGGATGTTGCTGGCCGGGGGGACGGCGCGAGCGCAGTCGTTCTCCGGTTCGTCTTCCGGTTTCGGCGGGCCGGAAGACGCCAGCCCGCACAGCAACGCGCGGCTCGTCAGCGAAGTGCAGTCCGTGCAGCCGGGCGAGCCGTTCACGGTCGCCCTGCGCATGACGATGCGCGAAAACTGGCACAGCTACTGGATCAATCCCGGCGACAGCGGCCAGCCGACGCGCATTAACTGGGCGTTGCCAGAGGGCTTCGCGGCCGACTCGATCCAGTGGCCGCATCCGGAACGCCTTCCGGTGGGGCCGCTCACCAACTACGGCTATTCCAACGAGGTCTTCCTGCTGACGCAGATCACGCCCCCGGCGAATCTGGAGCCGGGCACGCGGGTCACGCTGGGCGGCACGGCGAAATGGCTGATCTGCGAGGAAAAATGCCTCCCGGCGCAGACGGAGCTGCACCTGACGCTGCCGGTGAAGGCGAACGCGCCCGCCCCGAATGAGCGATGGCAGGACGCCTTTGCCCGCTCGCGCGCGGCGCAGCCGAAGGCGCTCCCCGGCTGGGACGTGAAGGCCACGCGCAGCTCCGGCAGCTACGCGCTCGAAGTGACGCCGCCCGAAGGCCGCGACGTGAGCCCGAGCGGCGCGTACTTCTTCTCCTCCGACAAGCAGGTCATCGACCACGCGGCGCCCCAGCCGGTGTCCAGGGCGGACGGGGGCTCCTTCCTGATCGGCCTCCAGCAGTCGGAGTACGCGCAGGAGCCGGCCACGCGATTGCGCGGCGCGCTCGTGGCGCCGGAAGGGGAGGCGTGGGGGCCGGACGGCGACGTGCAGGCCCTCCGCGTGAACGTGCCGGTGGACACCGCCGGGGCGAGCGCTGCGGCAACGAGCGCTACCGGCAACGACGCGGGCGGCGGCATGACGCTGGCGTGGGCGCTCCTCTTCGCCTTCGCGGGCGGGGTCATCCTCAACCTCATGCCGTGCGTCTTCCCGATCCTTTCGATCAAGGTGCTGAACTTCGCGGAGCACGCGGGGGAGGAGAACGCCTCGCCGCGCCGCCACGGATTGGCCTTCGGGGCGGGCGTGGTGGCGTCGTTCTGGGTGCTGGCGGGCCTGCTGCTGGTGCTGCGCGCGGGCGGGAGCCAGATCGGCTGGGGCTTTCAGCTTCAGTCGCCGCTCTTCATCGCGCTGATGGCCATGCTCTTTTTCGGGATCGGGCTGAACTTACTGGGCGTGTTCGACGTGGGCCATTCGCTGATGAGCTGGGGCGGGAGCGTCGAGGGCGCCGAGGCGGGCGCGAGCTACGGCGGCTCCTTTCTGAGCGGCGTGCTCGCCACGGCCGTGGCCACGCCCTGCACGGCCCCGCTGATGGGCGCGGCGCTGGGCTTTGCGATCTCGCTTTCGGCGGGGGCAGCGCTGGCGGTCTTCACGGCGCTGGGCGCAGGCATGGCCGCCCCGTACGTGCTCCTCTCGATGGCGCCGGGCCTCGTGGAGCGGATGCCCCGGCCGGGCGCGTGGATGGAGACGCTCCGGCAGGGGCTGGCCTTCCCGATGTTGGCCACGGCGGTGTGGCTGGTCTGGGTCTTCGGCCAGCAGGCCGGCGTGAACGGCATAACGATGCTCCTGGGGGCGCTCTTGCTGCTGAGCGTGGCGGCGTGGCTGGTGGGCCGCTGGGACGCGAACCGCGTCTCCGGGCGCGTCCGCCTCTTTACGCGTGGGTTGGCGACGGTGGCCTTTCTCGGAGCCGTTGCCGTGGCGCTCGTCGGCGCGCGCTACGACGCCCCGTCCGCTGCCGGCGCGGCGGTGACCGAAGCCACCCGGAACGCGAGCGCGTGGCAGCCCTTTTCTCCACAAAAAGTGGAGCAGCTCCGCGCCGAAGGCCGGCCCGTCTTCGTGGACTTCACGGCGGCGTGGTGCCTCTCCTGCCAGGTCAACAAACGTACGACGCTGAGCGCCGCCGCCGTGCAGAACGCCTTCGACGAAAAGGGGGTGGCGCTCCTGCGGGCCGACTGGACGAACCGCGACCCCGAAATCACGAAGGCGCTCGAATCGCACGGGCGCAACGGCGTGCCGCTCTACGTGCTCTACAAAGGCGACGGCTCCGCGCCCCGGCTTCTCCCCGAGATCCTCACGCGGGACATCGTCCTCAACGCGCTCGACCGTCTTCCCGAAAACGACTCCGCCGCGTCGCCCGAGGGCGGCGTGGCCACGCGATAGCATCCCCATCGTTTCTTTCCATCCCTTCCCCCGCAATTTCCATGAAACGCTCCCGGATTCTCGCCTCCGTCGCGCTTCTGGCCGTCGTCGCCCTGGTGGCGGCGTTCGCCTTCGACGCGCCCGAGGCCGGCAGCAACGCCTCCTCCGCCAACGCCCCCAGCACGAACGTCCCCAGCACGAACGTCGCCAGTGCGAAAGCGCCCTCCGCTGAAGACGCCGCCACGCCCGAGGTGGGCGAAACGGCGCCCGACTTCACGCTGAAGGACACCGACGGCCAGACGTACACGCTCTCGGACCTGCGCGGGCAGCACGTCGTGCTGGAGTGGCTCAACTTCGGCTGCCCGTACGTCGGCAAGTACTACGACGGCGGCAAGATGCAAGAGCTTCAGAAAACGTACACCGACAGGGGCGTGACGTGGCTTTCGGTCGTTTCCTCCGCTCCCGGCAAGCAGGGGTACCACCCGCCGGAAAAAATGAACGCCCTTAATGAAAAGAAGGGCGGCAACCAGACGGCCATTCTGATGGACCCGAAGGGCAAGGTGGGCAAACGGTACGGCGCCAAGACGACGCCGCACATGTACGTCATCGACCCCGAGGGTACGCTCGTCTACAAAGGCGGCATCGACGACCGCCCGACCACCGACGTGGCCGACCTCAAGGGCGCGACCAATTACGTGGTCAACGCGCTGGAGGCGTCCATGAACGGCAAGGAGGTCAAGACAAAGACGGCCCGGCCCTACGGTTGCTCCGTGAAATACGCCAGCAAGTAGAGGGCCTGGCGTTCGTGCGCAAAGCAGATCCCGCTGGAGCGCTTTTATTGAAACAGTTCCCCTTGCACGCCGCGCTCGGAGAGCGCCTCTGCCGGCAAGCCCGGGACGGGCACGTTTTCGAGTTCCTTGGGCTCCATTTTGTGCAGGCCGCCGCCGTAGGTGCGTCCGTTGGCAACGAAGGGGTCGGTGCTCCTCTGGGTGGCGAGCGTTTCCCACAGGTTGTTCAGCAGCGAAGGCTCCTCGCGCATCGCCCGGCGCAGACGCGGCTTCGGGTACAAGTTCAGGTACACGTTTGCCACCACCGCGTCGGACTGGTTCAGGATGAACCGAAAGGGCCCGCTGTCCGATGCTTCCGACGAGCGTCCCATGTATGGGCACACCAGCGGGGCGGGATCGCGCGCTTCCTGCGCGTACCACGGCGACCGGCGGCTGCACAGGTAGCGCTCGTGCAATTCTTGCTCGCGTCCCTCTTCGAGATAGGACCACAGCGCCGGATAGCGGGCGCGCACCTCCTCTTCCGGCAGCGAGCAGTCCAGCAAGAGCAGTTCGGGTTCGACGAGCGGGCGTCCGTCGGGATCGGCTTCTACGGTGTCTTCGGAAAGGTGACGCGGGCTGGGGAGGATCGGTTTGAGAAATTCGCC